>NZ_JADYTJ010000035.1 GCF_021531075.1 Bacteroides caecigallinarum
GAGTTATATTCTTCAAGTTGCGCATATTTAAGATTTACAGATTTTAAAGATGTTGTAGATGAAGATCATTTTTGTAAATTTATAACACATATTGTAGTTGGAAATGATGATGAAATTTCACAATTAATAGATTTTATATTAGATAAAGAAATCCAATTGTTTGGTAATAATAAGTTATCAGATAAAGCACGGAAGATTCTAGTTAGTAAAATAACATCATTTGAACGTATCGAAAAAGACTTTTAATATGGAAAAACTGAAAATGCAGAGCCTTGATGTTGTAGGCAACAATATAGATAAGATAGCACAATTGTTTCCAAATTGTGTGACAGAACGAATAGGTAAGGACGGAAAACAGGAATTGGCTGTAGACTTTGACAAGCTGAAAGCGGAACTCACTAATGATGTGCTGGAGGAAGGAGAAGAACGCTATCAGTTTACATGGCCGGGAAAGCGTGCGGCATCACGACTTGCCAATGAAACTACTACACAGACTTTGCGTCCGTGCCGTGAGGAGTCTGTGGATTTTGACAATACTCAGAATCTTTATATTGAAGGAGATAATCTGGAAGTGCTGAAAGTGCTCCGTGAAACTTATCTTGGCAAGGTAAAGATGATTTACATAGATCCACCTTATAACACCGGAAACGACTTTGTATATAATGATGACTTTGCTCAGGGAAAAACTGAGTTTGAGCAAAATAGCGGATTGTTTGATGAAGAAGGTAATCAGACAATAGACCCTATGCTGCGTAATACTGAGAGTAATGGTAGATTTCATACGGATTGGTTGAATATGATTTACCCTCGTTTGAAGGTTGCTAAGGATTTGCTTACTGATGATGGGGTGATATTTATTTCTATAGGACAAAATGAACTTGAGAATATTATAAAAATTTTAAATGAAATATTTGGTGAAAATAATCAGTTGGGAATAGTATGTAGACAGATGAAGTCAGGTGGTGGAACTCAAGGAAAATATTTTGCTCATAATACAGATTATATTATTGTTTATGCAAAAGAATATGATGTAGCCAGATATTTTAGAGGAGAAATGAGTGATGATTTAGTAAAAAAAGTATATAATCAAATAGAATTAGATGGTATAAGAAAAGGTGAATATTATCGCTCAATGGGGCTTTACCAATCATCATTAGGAGTTAGACCTAGCTTAAGATATTATATACAATGTCCAGACGGTCATTTTGTAATACCACCAGGTGAAACGTTTCCTTTACATATAATTGAAGGTGAAACGGTTGTTCCAGTTTCTACAGATGGTGTTTGGAGATGGAGTTATGATTTATATAAATCAGAGTTGGAGAAAGGGAATGTTGAGTTTAAAAAAACGGCAAAGGGAATTCTTCTTGACGAGTTTGGTAAACCTTCAAAATGGAATATTTATACTAAAATTTGGTTGAATGACAGGATGGATGAAGGTACTATTCCTAATGATTTGATAACAAGATTTGAGAATAGACATAGTTCAAAAGAGTTGTCAGCTTTATTAATTCCTTTTGATTTTGCAAAGCCTGTTGGATTAATAAAATATTTAATAAGAATTTTAAATCAAGATAATAATATAGTAATACTTGATTTTTTCTCAGGTTCAGCCACAACCGCCCATGCCGTCATGCAGCTTAACGCGGAAGATGGCGGGAACCGTAAATTCATTATGGTTCAATTGCCTGAACTTACAGATGAAAAGAGTGAAGCATATAAAGCTGGATATAAGAACATCTGTGAAATAGGAAAAGAACGTATCTGCAGAGCCGGTAAAAAAATAAAAGAAGAAAATGCAGATAAAGAAGGAATAGAAAACCTCGACACCGGTTTCCGCGTCCTGAAACTTGACAGCAGCAATATGAACGATGTATATTATACACCGGAAGAATTCAGCTTGAACACTCTTTTCAGCGAAAACGTAAAAGAGGACAGAACTGCCGAAGACCTTCTTTTCCAGGTGATGCTTGATTTGGGAATAGAACTGTCTGCCAAGATAGAAAAGCAGGAAATTGCAGGTAAGGAAGTCTTTCTTGTGGATGAAAACTATCTTATAGCATGTTTCGACAAAGATGTGAACGAAACTACTATTACGGAAATAGCAAAGATGCATCCTGTCTATTTCGTTATGAGAGATGCATCGGCTGCGTCGGACAATGTGATAGACAACTTCGACCAGCTGTTTGAAGCATATAGCAAAGATACGGTAAGAAAAATCCTGTAAATTGTGAGGCTGAAAATGGAAGACAACAAGATTATAATATACACATCTATTGACGGGCAGACAAAGATTGATGTCAGGATAGAAGATGAAACTTTGTGGCTTACGCAGCAACAAATCGCTGAGTTGTATCAAACGTCAAGAACAAATGTTGTGGAACATATAAAGCATATTTATGAGGAACAGGAACTTGATGAACTTTCAACCTGTCGGAATTTCCGACAGGTTCGTAACGAAGGTAGTAGGCAGGTAGAACGAGATATGATGTTCTATAACCTTGATATGATTATATCTTTGGGGTATAGAATAAAATCGCGTGTAGCTACACATTTCAGACAATGGGCGACACAACGTCTGAAAGAATATATGATAAAGGGGTTTACTCTTGATGATGAGCGTCTTAAAAAACTTGGTGGGGGTGGTTATTGGAAAGAATTGTTGGAACGCATAAGGGATATTCGTGCGACGGAGAAGGTGTTTTACCGCCAGGTACTTGAGATATATGCTACAAGTATTGACTATGATCCAAGAGCTTCAGTATCGCAGGAGTTTTTCAAGAAAGTACAGAACAAGATACACTATGCGGTACATGGGCATACTGCGGCAGAACTGATAGTGGAACGTGCCGATGCTGAAAAGGACTTTATGGGACTATTTACATTTAAGGGAACTCATCCGACATTGGTTGAGGCCAAGACTGCAAAAAACTATCTGGACGAAAAAGAACTTCGGTCAATGGGGCAGCTTGTTTCCGGATATTTGGATTTTGCGGAACGACAGGCAGAGAGAGAACAGCCGATGACGATGAATGATTGGGCTGCCTATCTGGATAGGATTCTTACAATGTCGGGCGAACAACTTCTGGAGGGTTCCGGTAGTGTGTCGCATACAGAGGCGATGGAACATGCTACAAATGAGTACCGTAAATACAAACAACGCACGATAAGTGACGTGGAACAGGATTACCTTGATTCTATCAGAGCAATTGATGATTTCGGAAAGAAAGGTAAGAAGAATTAAACTGAAAATACAGAAGATAATGAAATTCAACTTTAAGATACAGGCATATCAGACTGAAGCGGTGGAAAATACAGTGGCTGTTTTTGCCGGACAACCGTCGTATGATGTAACACGCTATCGTCGTGACATGGGACGGAACTATCAGAGGAAAACCGATGAAGGTGACGAATTTGATTTGGGATACCGTAACCGTCAGGTGGAACTCGACGTAAGACAGTTGCTGAGTAATATCAACTCGGTGCAGAACCTTTATGATATTACTCCTTCTACGGCTCTGATAAAGAGTATGGGAGCGGTGAACCTCGACATAGAGATGGAAACAGGAACTGGTAAGACATACGTGTATATCAAAACTATGTTCGAACTGAACAAGCGTTATGGTTGGAGCAAGTTTATTATTGTAGTGCCGAGCATAGCTATTCGTGAGGGTGTGGCAAAGAGTTTCAATATGCTTGAGGAGCATTTTATGGAACATTACGGCAAAAAGGCCCGCTGGTTTGTGTATAACAGTTCTGACCTTACGAAGCTTGACAGCTTTTCTTCGGATGCAGGGCTTAACGTGATGATTATAAATACACAGGCATTTGCGGCTTCGATGAAAGAGGGTGGACGAAGCAAGGAAAGCCGTATTATCTATTCGGAACGTGACGAGTTCGGAAGCAGAAAGCCTATTGACGTGATAGCTGCCAATAATCCTATCATAATAATGGACGAGCCTCAGAAAATGGAGGGAGAGGCTACACAGGCTGGTATTAAAAGATTCAAACCGTTGTTCGTTCTGAATTATTCGGCTACCCACAGAACCCGTCATAACACTGTGTATGCTCTTGACGCGCTGGATGCTTACCGTCAGAAACTTGTCAAGAGAATCCATGTAAAGGGTTTCGAGGTGAAGAACCTGCGTGGAACAAGCGGATATCTTTATCTTGACAATATAGTGCTTTCGCCCAAGCATCCGCCTATGGCACGTATTGAAATAGAGGTAAAGACTGCATCAGGCAATATTGTAAGAAAGATAAAGACTTTTGGAGTGGGTGATACTCTGAAAGTGGAGTCTGGACTTGCCCAGTATGATAGTTTTGTGGTGTCCGAAATCAATCCTCAAGGGTATGTTACTTTCCTGAACGGTGTTACGATAAAGCGTGGAGAGGTGATAGGTGACAGCAGTGAGGAAACAATGCAGAGGGTGCAGATAAGGGAAACGATTCTTTCGCATTTCGAGAAGGAACGCAGGCTGTTCAAGCTTGGCATAAAATGTCTTTCGCTTTTCTTTATTGATGAAGTGGCTAAGTATAAGAGCTATGATGATGACGGAAATGAGGTGAAAGGTAAGTTCCAGAAGATATTCGAGGAGGAATATGAGCGTGTGGCAGCAAACCTGCTGAAAATCTGGGATGAGGACTATAACAGATATATAAGCCGTTTCTCTGCTCAGGATGTGCATCGTGGATATTTCTCTATTGACAAGAAAACCAATAGGGTTATAGACGGAAAGATAGAGAAGAAGACGGGTATGTCGGATGATATTTCGGCATACGACCTTATTCTTAAAAACAAGGAGAGGTTGCTGAGTTTTGAGGAACCGACGAGATTTATTTTCTCTCATTCCGCTTTACGCGAGGGATGGGATAATCCTAACGTATTCCAGATTTGTACGCTTAGACATTCCAATTCCACTACAGCAAAGCGTCAGGAAGTGGGACGAGGATTGCGTATCTGTGTAGACAAGAACGGTACGAGAATGGATGCCGAACTGCTTGGCGATGAGGTGCATGAGGTGAACAAACTGACTGTTATTGCCAATGAAAGTTATGCCGACTTTACAAGTGCATTGCAGAGTGAAACAAGAGAGGTATTGAGAGAAAGGGCGGCAAAGGCTACTATAGGTTATTTCCAGGACAAGAAAATCAAGATTGGAGAGGAAATTCATGTGGTTACGGAGTCGGAGGCAAGTCGTATAATTGTATATCTGGAGGACAACGGATATATAGACGAAAATAAGAATATCACTGTAGCATATCGTGAGGCTGTGACTAACGGATGTGTGGCTCCGCTTCCACTGAAACTTCAGCCTATAGCAGAGGGAGTCACCAGATTGATTAACTCTATCTTTGATCCTAAGGCTCTGGAAGATATGATAGTGGAGGATAAGGTGGTGATTCCGGAAAACAAACTGAACGATAACTTCAACAAGGAGGAGTTCCAGGCTTTGTGGAAGGAGATTAATCATAAGTATGTATATTCCGTAAGTTATGACAGTGAGGAACTTATTAGGAATGTGATTCTGCATATTGATGCCGAGCTGGATGTGAAGCAGTTGAGGTATGTGATGATAGAGGGTACTCAGGATGAGAAAAATGTGGCGGAGTTTGGTGATACGCGTTCGCAATCGCGTACGCTTACTAATGTATGTACCTCTACTGTCAGGTATGACTTGGTGGGTGATATTGCAAAGGGTGCAAATCTTACTCGCCGAAGTGTAGTCAGGATATTGAAGGGTATCAAGGAAAGCAAACTGTATTTCTTCAAGAATAATCCTGAGGAGTTCATACGAAAGGTTATAGGTATAATCAAAGAGCAGAAGTCAACAATGATTGTAGAGGCTATACGTTATAATATGACGGACGGCAAATACGACAGTGAGATTTTTACTTCAAAAAGTAAAATGGATTTTGACAAGGCATACGAGGCTAAAAAGCATGTTACGGACTATGTATTCAGTGACAGTAAAGGAGAAAGAAACTTTGCTCATGACCTTGACGAGGCAAGTGAGGTGGTTGTGTATGCCAAATTGCCGCGTTCATTCCAGATTCCTACTCCTGTAGGTAATTATGCGCCCGACTGGGCTATTGCAATGAAAAGGGATGGCGTGAAACATATATTCTTTATAGCTGAAACAAAAGGTTCGATGTCGTCAATGCAGCTCTCTAAAATAGAGAATGCGAAGATAGACTGTGCTGAAAAACTGTTTAATTCAATGTCAACAGCCAATGTCAAGTATCATAAAGTAACAAGCTACAATGACTTGATTGATGCGATGAATTCTATAGCTTGATGAATGTTTGCGAAAGGTTTGCAAAGGTTTTTAAAAGTTTTTGCAAACCTTCGAACAGCGTTTAAACAGTGTTTAAATGGTATTTAAATACTGTTTAAATAGTAATAGCAAGGCCGATCATTCGGAAAATCCGAACAACCGGCTCATCTTTAAGTAGAGAATGTATGAAAAAACAAATCTTAAATGATTGAAGTAGTCTGTCGTATTATTAGAATTTGAAGCTTACACCGGCTGTAAGGAAACCTTTAGTACCAAGACCTGCTTCAACGAAACCGCCTACACGGTCGTTGCCAACTCTAAGTGCGATAGGGTTTACCTGGTATGCAAATTCGGTGCTGAAACTTGATTTGCCTGCTGTCGCTTCCTTAGTAAGAGCGGTTTCTGTATGTCTTGACATGTTTACACCTGCAGCAGCCGAACCGTAGAGCTCAACAAGTCTGCGCTTGAAGTAAACAAATTCAGCAGTGGGGAGAACAAGGAAACGCAAGTCTTTCTCTTTTATGGATGGTGACTTTTCGCCTGCCAGTGCAAGTTTGCTTGTTGTCATTCCGAATCCGAGGTCGGCACCTAATCTGAAGCGGTTGATGCTGTAACGGTAGCCAAATCCGTAGGTGAGGCTTGTCTTGCTGTCAGAGCGTTTTGTTCCTAATACTGCATCAGCGATTCCCATTCCAAGGATGTTTGATGTTCCTTGTGTGAGTCCGTCGCTTACTGACAGGCGGATATCATGCTTTCTGTCTTCGGATACGAAGTCTTTAGTTGTGCTCTGTGCGTTTACCATGTTTACACCTGCTACCATTACCAATGACAATGCTAAAAATTTCAGTTTCATAATTCAAATAGTTTAGTTAAGTTAGTATTTAATTTTCGTTTATTTCTTTGTTTCTTTCACTGGTATAACGCAGGTTTATAGAAAAACCCCTATGCGGTGAAGAAAAAAATATTATATTCGCTTTTCGAACTAATTAATATTTACGATAATGAGAAACAGGATTACAGATATTTTCGGAATAAAGTACCCGATAATTTCGGGTGGAATGGTGTGGTGCAGTGGCTGGAAACTTGCTGCTGCTGTGAGTAATGCAGGAGGACTGGGACTGATAGGGGCGGGCTCAATGTACCCGGATGTGCTTAGGGAGCATATCATCAAGTGTAAGTCTGCTACAGACAAACCGTACGGGGTAAATATTCCTCTTATATCAAAATATTCCGAGGAATTGATGGAGGTGGTTATTGATGAGAATGTCCCTGTAGTCTTTACATCGGCTGGGAATCCTAAGATATGGACTTCGCGACTTCATGATGCGGGTATAAAGGTGGCACATGTAGTGGCTAGTACGAAATTTGCATTGAAGTGTCAGGAGGCAGGGGTGGATGCTGTGGTGGCCGAGGGATTTGAAGCCGGTGGACATAATGGAAGGGAGGAAACAACTACTATGGTGCTTGTTCCGCAGGTTAAAAGGCATCTTGATGTACCACTTATTGCGGCCGGAGGTATAGCCACAGGTGATGCTATGCTTGCTGCTTTTGCTTTAGGTGCCGAGGGGGTACAGGTGGGAACACGTTTTGCTCTTACTGAGGAAAGTTCGGCAAGTGAGGAGTTTAAGAGACTTTGTATAGGTCTTGGTGAAGGTGATACTATGCTTGCTTTGAAGAAACTGGTGCCTACACGTCTGGTGAAGAATGATTTCTATCGTGAGGTTGAGGCTGCCGAGGGCAGAGGGGCTAGTGCTGAGGAGATGGCAGAGATATTAGGCTCCGGCAGGGCAAGGAAAGGTATATTCGAGGGGGATATCGCTGCGGGGGAACTTGAAATAGGTCAGGTGGCATGTATGGTGGACGATATACCTACGGCTAAAGAGGTGATAGACAGAATGATTGGGGAATATAACGGTGGATTGGAAAGGATATGTTCTAAACAAAAAGAGTGGGGCAAACTCTAAATCATAAAATAAAAGCAGTATATTTGCCAACCATTGGTAAATTTAAGAGTAAAATAATATGAAGAGACTTTTTCGGAAGGCAGGTGTCTTACTGCTGAAACTCATAGGAGTGGTGTTTTTCATTGCCCTGTTTGCTATTGTTGCAACAAGTGTAAGTCCGGTATATAATTTCAGTGAGGCCAGACCTTTCAGCGGACCGGATATTTTCAATCCTTACGCTTCATTGAAGGGGCTGGATTCCATTCCGTGGAAGAGGGCTAACTTTCATACTCATACGCGTGTGAAAGGGATTTTCAATGAGTGTGAGTATTGGCCTGACCAGACTGACAGCGCGTACAGAAAGTTCGGATATGACATCGTTACTTTCTCAAACCATAACGAACTGACGGTTCATCCGTATGACACTGCGCTACAGGTGAATGTGTATGAACATGGGATTAATCTGTTTAAATATCACAAACTTGTATTCGGATGTGAGAGTGTAAACCGCTTTGACAATCTGTTGCCGTTGTTTGTGTTCCAGAAACAGTTCCAACTGGATTTGCTGGGAAAGGAATCTGACTTTATACAGATGAATCATCCGCTAAGAACAGGGGGAACTTCTGAATTTCAGATGAGAAGGCTTGAGGGCTACAGACTGATGGAACTGGATAGCGGAAAAAGCAAGGAAAATGAGTATTGGGACTGGGCTCTTAGCGCCGGACGGTACAGTTTCGGACTTGCAAACGATGACTTGCATTATCCTGACAGGTCGGGTAAGATGGCTGTAAGGTGTAATTTCCTGTATTGCCCGTCGGCCAGATATGAGGATATAAAGAAGACATTGCTTAGTGGGGGATATTATGCGATGCGTGTGCCTGATTATGGTCGCGGCGACTGGGAAGTGAAATATGCCAGAAACCGGAACTTGCCTTCTGTTAAGGAAATAGGACTGGACAGTGCTACTGTGTTTATTTCTCTGTCGCAGAAAGCTGACAGCATTAAGTTCATAGGTCAGAATCATACAACTCTGGCATTGGCCAAGGATGCGATGAAGGCTGGATATGATATGAAACCGGACGATCCGTATGTGAGAATTACTGCTTATTTCCCGGACGGGGAGGTGATATATTCTAATCCGTTTGCCAGATATGATGCCTCTGTTTCGGATTCTCCGTACAGAGAGCCTTCGAATACTGTGAATATCCCGCTGACGGTTCTTTTTAATCTTGCAGTTCTGGCTTTGTGCGCCGGGGTTATTGTATTGTTTTATAAAGTATTTTTCAGATGAGAAATTTTTTGAAAGAAAGAGTGTCTCTTGCACGTGTGGCAGGAGAATTGAGTGTATTTACTCTTATTGCATATCACTGGCCGTTCTTCAGCCATGTGATTGAGAATATAAAGGCGGATTTTAATGGAGTGCTTATAACTGCCGGGCTGATATTTATTATGCTTGGCTTGAACTATTTTTTCTATTATCTTGTATTGTTTCTCGGACGTGTGGTAGGTAAGTGTATCCTTGGTTTTCTATTTCTGGGGAATGCTTTGTGCCTTTATTTTATAAATACTTATCAGGTGCTTGTTACGGACAAGATGATGGGGAACGTGTTCAATACACAGTATTCCGAGGCTTCGGGATTCTTTTCATGGCTGTCGTTGCTGTATATCCTGGTGCTGGGAGTGGTGCCGTGTATCTATCTGTCGATGAGAAAGGTGGACTATGGCAAGACTAAGAAGTTTTTTGCCAATATCGGTACGTCGCTTGGTGTTGTTCTTGTTATTGCACTTGTGAATATTCAGAACTGGCCTTGGATAGACCGCCATGCTACACAGTTGGGGAGTCTGTTGATGCCTTGGTCGTATACGGTGAATTCCGTGCGTTTCTATAATGCTGAGAAGAAGAGAAACCGTAAGGCGATTCTTCTGCCGGATGCCAAGATAGCAACGACATCGAAGGATGTGTGTGTGCTGATAATAGGTGAGTCGGCCAGAAGGGAGAATTTCTCGCTGTATGGATATGACAGAGAAACTAATCCTTTGCTGAAGAAGGACAGTGTGACGGCACTGATAGCTAATTCTGCTGCTACGTATACTACTGCAGGTGTGAAAGCGATACTGGACCATAAAGAGACAAACAAACTTTATGAGATCCTTCCTAATTATCTGTTCCGTAATGGGGTTGACGTGGTGTGGCGTACTGCTAACTGGGGTGAGCCTCCGGTGCATATAGAAAAGTATTATAAGGCGAAGGATATAAAAAAGAAATACCCTGAAGCTGATGATAGGTATGACGGGGTGTTGCTTGCCGGACTGAAGGAGGATATCCTTTCGAGCAATAAAGACAAGGTACTGGTGATTCTGCATACCAGTACAAGTCATGGTCCGACGTACAACAAGAAGTATCCTGCCGAGTTTGAGGTCTTCACTCCGGTATGTACCACTGTGGAGATGGCGAAAGCTGACAAGCAGGAACTGATGAATGCTTATGATAATACCATAGTATATACCGACTATCTGGTGCATTCGGTGATTGACATTCTGCGAGAGATACCGGAAAGGCGCGGATGTGTGATGTTTGTGTCCGATCATGGCGAGTCGCTTGGTGAGGGAAATCTGTATATGCATGGTGTGCCTATGGCTGTGGCTCCAAAAGAGCAGGTGGAAATTCCTTTTATCGTGTGGACTTCGGACAGGAATATGAAGGTTGATGCAAGCCGCGAAGTAGGACAGTATAATGTATTCCACAGTGTATTGTCTTTCTTAGGTATCGAGAGTCCGATATATGATGGGGAGATGGATATATTTGTGGGGAATAAGAATTGATAATTATGGAATCTGTGGAGATTCTTTCATTAATTCGGATTATGATTCGGTTTGATAATAGGTAATAGTTTGCGGATAAACAAAAAATAAAAGAATTTATGGTTAAATAAATTAAAAATCAATATTGTCTGTAGGTTATTGTATATATTTGTAAACACAAGTTTAGTTTTAGGAATAATATTTTTATAAAAGTTGTTATTATGAGAACAAGTAAATTATTTATTGCAGGTATTCTGTGTTTTTCTACATTGGGTTTGGTTTCTTGTGGTGATAAAACTGAAGATAGTCCATACACAGAGTTGACTCCTGATGAACACAAAGCAAAGCTGGAGGAGATAGGATTGAGTATTGCCAATAAAGTCAATCCTGAAGTACAGAAAAATCTGGTTAAAACATTTGATGCTTTCATCGAATATTCTGATGGTCTTGAAATAGACGAAAATTCTGCAAGTGGAAGAGCTCAGGATTTAGCAAAGACATTGAAAAGCATCTGCGAAGACAACAGCTTGGGAAAAGTAAGCAGTCTTTCAAGAGCTACAGACAGTGAAGTCTACTCTTTGGCAAGATATGCCGGTATTTACACATGGACAGGTGAGGAATTGGATGAGTGGGGATATGTTTATTATAACTGGGAAAAGGATGATGCTTCCGATAAACTTGAATTCAGATTTAAGGCTGACAATAAAGATGCTGTTATCCAGATTACAAAAGAAGGCACTGAGCAAAAGTTTGATGCTTATGATGATGGTACCAGCTATTCTGTAATGGTGCCTGAAGTTGCCAAGGTTACTGTTACATATGATGGTAAGACTGAGCTTACATTGGTTTGTAAAATGAAAGTTGACAATAGTGCAAAAACTGTAGTTTCTGATATAACAGTAGATGCAAATGGTTATAAATATGAGGAACATCTGGATGTGAACTCAAGTAAGGCAAGCACAAATCTGGCATTCTCTATTGATGGAACAAAGATAGTAGAGGCTAATGCTTCTATCAATGGTAAAGATATGACAAATGGTGATGTAATTGGAGATAATGTAGATGATGAAACTATTCAGAACTTGTTCGGTAGCGGTCAGGTAGAAGTAAAGGTTTACGGTGATAAAGATGGAGTTATTCTGAAAGGTTCTGTATCAAGCGTAAAGGAACTTGTAGACAAATTGGATAGATTGGATGATGTATACTGGGAAGAAGAAAATACAATGGCTCATCAGACAAAAATTGCAGAAGCATATAACGAGTATCTTAAAGGAGAAATGTATTATACTAACGGTGATAATGTTATAGCGCGATTCAACATGCAGGCATATGATGATAGTGATGAATGGGGAGAATACTATGACATAGAGCCAATCATTACATTTGCAAGCGATAATTCCAAGTTTAGCTTTGAAAGCTATTTTGACGATATCAGTTTTGAAAAACTTGTAGACAAAGTGGAAGACTTGGGAGATGAGTTTGATGCTTATATTGATTTTAACTGATTCCTTTTTTATGATATCAGACAGATAATCATAAACAAATATTGTAGTTCAAGAGGTGTGTGACAGATTTTAACTCTCTATCACTCACCTCTTTATAATTTTTTAACCAGGATTGTATTGATGCGTAAGTTTGTTACCATTATAATTGCTCTGTTGACGGCTGTTGTTAGTGTAAATTCACAAAATACATCAAAAGACTCTTTGCTAATGTTTGTTGACCCTATATTGTTGGATGACGTAGAGATAACAGCTGACAAAGTTTTTAAGCCTATTACCGGTGGTATGTCCGATGTTCTTAAACTGGATATTAAAAATATGCAGGATATGCCGCAGTTTATGGGTACGGTAGATTTACTTAGAACCATTCAGTTAATGCCCGGGGTGCAGACCAGCGGGGAAATGAATTCCGGTATTTATGTCAGGGGAGGCGATTCGGCGCATAACAGGTTTAAAATAAATGGTGCAACGCTGTATAATCCTTCTCATATGCTTGGCTTTTTCTCAGTGTTCAATAGCTCGCATATAAATAATGCTTCTATTATGAAATCTTATATTCCGGCAGAATATGGGGGACAGCTTTCTTCTGTAATAGATGTTGAATGTGAGGTAGAAGATATTGATAAGGTGGAAATTGACGGAAGTCTTGGAATAATAGCGTCACAACTTACTATAGCGTCACCGCTCGGTAAAAACGGAGCTATAAAATTGTCTGGCAGAAAAACTTATATTAATGCTCTCCTGAATATATTCATAAAAGACAATGCAAGGTACAAACCGCAATATGATTTTCAGGATTATAATTTTACATATACCGCAAGGCCGGATAATAAGAATAAAATTACTGTAAACGGATATATCGGCAATGACGCTCTTTCTATGAATGAGTATTATTATCAGGCTAACGGGGGAAGCAGTTGGATGAATTATGCTGTTTCTGCACAGTGGGAAAACATTATGAATGACAAACTTAGAATACTGAATAATATTTATACCAGTCATTATGATAATAATATTGAGGTGGAATTTGGCTCCGGACAGATGGTTATGGACTCGAAAATTAATGATTTCGGCTACAAGGGAAAAGTGGATTTTCAGATGGACAAACTAAACATTAATGCCGGTCTTGAGTTTACATCACACAATATACTGCCTCAATATCCGGGAGTGAACACATTGCTCGGTGCGGATAATGTGGGCAACAGGCCCGGAATGATGAGAGTATATGTCAGTTCGGTATTTGCTGAGGGAAGAGTGAAACTCTCTGATAAATTGAACTCGAATATTGGAGTAAGATATAATAATGTTGCCTATGTAGACGGAAAGAATGGTTTCTATAATGATGTTGAACCGAAACTGAATTTAGAATATATATATGATGCCAACACAAGATACAACTTTTCATTTACTACGCAGAATCAATATATGAATCAGGTGATGGTGTCAGGTATAGGGATGCCGACGGATTTCTGGTTGCCTGTTTCAAACTATATCCCTCCCCAAACTTCGTATAACCTGTCTGCAGGCTTTTATAAATCACTGTTTGATAACTCATTGGAAATAAACACTGACTTGTATTATAGAAAATTCAATAATCAGTTGGAATTCAATGGTGAGTTGTTCAATATAATAAATGATACATATAAAATAGAGGAACATATACTTTATGGTAAGGGATATAGTTATGGACTGGAGTTTATGCTGAAACTCAATAAAAGAAGATTCAACGGATGGATAAGTTATACTCTCGGAAAATCAGAAAGAATATTTCCTGATATCAATAACGGTAAATCATTTCCAGCAAAGAACGACAGAAGGCATGACCTCTCAGTTGCTGGAAATTATAGGATAAATGACAGATGGAATGTTTCCGGTGTTTTTGTAATGGCAACAGGAAATGCATATACTATGCCGGTAGCTGTATATATTATAGGCGAAAATATGATTAACGAATATGGGCCGTATAATGGTTCTCGAATGCCTCTTTATCATAGAATGGATTTGTCTGCCACTTATAAATTCAAGAAAAGAAGAAAGGTGCAAAGCTCTATTAATTTCTCTTTGTATAACTGCTATGGAAGGAACAATCCGGCTTTCATACATATCAAAACTAATATTAGCGATAAAGAGAATATTCGCATAGGGCCGGTTGGAGCCGCTTTATATAATGTCGTTCCGTCTATCAGTTATTTATTTAAATATTGAGATTATGGCAAAACGAAACTGTTTTCTTGACATATTTGGAATAAAATGTTTCTGTCTTATAGCATTGCTGCTATGTTCATGTACGCCGAAACTTGATTTTGGAGATATAGATTTTGAACCTCAGATAGTTGTTGAAGGATGGATAGAAAACAATTCAAGAGCTAACGTGCTTCTTACGCAGTGGCTGCCGTTGTACTCTGAAGGAAAGGATGTTCCGGCTATGGATATACCTATAAAATGGGCAAAAGTGACATTGTCTGACGGTGAAAGAGAAGAAGTATTGGTAGGAAGGGTTGACAGGGACTATCTGAGTGCTTTTGTGTACACAAGTTCTGTCATTAAGGGAGAGTATGGAAAAAGATATTATCTGAAGGTTGAATATTCCGGCAAAACAGTGACTGCCGAAACTTATATTCCTGAACCTGTTGAAATT
This sequence comes from Bacteroides caecigallinarum, assembly GCF_021531075.1. Classification (GTDB taxonomy): domain Bacteria; phylum Bacteroidota; class Bacteroidia; order Bacteroidales; family Bacteroidaceae; genus Phocaeicola; species Phocaeicola caecigallinarum_B. Next base: position 15,164 of record NZ_JADYTJ010000035.1, read on the forward strand.
GATAATTTTATGGTTGGAAAATGCGAGGATGACCTGTATAATATTTCTGTGACTTTTAGGGATAATCCGGAGCGGGATGATTATTATAAGTTTTTTTCAAAGGTGCTTTCGGATAACAAAAGATACTTGCCTTCTTTTATGGGAACAATTAGTGATAAGGGGTATAAGAATTCTGTTATAGATATTGAAGTAAACAGAGGATTTAAAATAGGTAAGACTGATAATGATGTAAAATATACCCCATATTATGAGTTGGATGATACTGTAATGATAAAGCTCACACGTTTGCCTGAAGATGCTTATCTTTTCTGGAGTGATTATGAAAATGAGATAATGAACGGAAAAAATCCTCTTTTTCCAAGCACTACAAATCTTAAATCAAATATAAATGGTGGAAAGGGAATATGGGCTGGATATGCCAAAGATGAAAGGATGGTAATAATAAAAAAACATGTCAGAAATTTTAAAAATGAATAAGACATTGTGATAGCCTCGAACATTTATGTTATATAAATGCATGATGAATTAATATGATGTACAAAGTTTTTAGTATCTTCGTATCTTAAATAATATTAAATTGGATATACAATGAAGAAGACGCTGATAGACTTGTTTGAGGATTCTGTAAGGACATGCTCGAACAATAATTCCTTCTTGAGAAAAGGTAAGGAATTTGCTCCGACTACATATGCTCAGGTTAAAAGCTATGTGTATCGTCTTGGTGCTTATGGATTAAGAAAGGGAATACAATGGCTTTGTGACAGTAATCTTTATTCTACGGGATTGAAAATCTGTTGCGTCCGTTAGTGGCTTTTTGACAAGGTTATTTTCTTGAAGGTACGTCAGAACTTTGGTGGAGAACTGCGTTTCTTTATCGGTGGAGATGCATTGCTGGATAAGGACCTTCAGGAGTTTTAGGTAAGTCGTTGCTAAACTCGCAGAATATCGATGCACTGGAATAAGGTCAGGTATAATAAAAGAGCGCAACGCGAAATATGGTTATTTTGTGTTGTGCTCTTTTTGTATAGTAATGATATCGGAAAGATTATTCTTCGTTCATGAATTTCTCTATCGCATATGCAGCACCGTCTTCTTCGTTGGTAAGTGTGATAAAGTCGGCATTGTCTTTTACTATCTGCTGTGCATTGCCCATTGCGACTCCCATTCCTGCAAATTTAATCATTGAAAGGTCGTTGAAGCCGTCGCCTATGGCTATCATTTCGTCTTTGGTCATACCCAATTCCTTAAGCAGGACTGCCAGCGACTGTGCTTTGTCGATACCTTTAGGCACTAATTCGAGGAAATACGGTTCGGAACGGAATACACCCATACAGTCCTTCAGATGTTCGTACATTTCTTTTTCAAGTTCGGCAAGGCGGGTTGGCTCACCTACGATAAGGCATTTTGCTATCGGATGTTTTACTGCTTCGAGGAAATTGTCAACCTTCTTGATTTTCATTACGTTCAGGATAGCTTCCTTCAATACATATTCATCGTCAGGATGTTCGGTGAGGACATATTCTCCGTCGTATGTTACTAAAGCAAAATTATTCTCCTTGGCACATTTATAAAGGTATGGGAGAACATCGTGGTCGAGCAGGTTCTTGTACATCAGTTCACCTGTTTTCCAGTTTATGATTTCACCGCCGTTGTATGCAAGTATATAGCCTTCATACTTTGACAACTGTAACTTTTCTGCCAATGGAACGATGCCATATGTAGGGCGGCCTGATGCTAAAACGACCTTAATGCCTTGTTTCTGTGCACGGATAAGTACTTCGAGTGTGTGTGGAGTGATTTCTTTTTTGCTGTTGGTTAGCGTACCGTCAAGGTCTAAAACGATGATTTTGTATTTCATAAAAAGTTTTTTGGTGTTTTGTTCTAATTCTTTTGCAAAGGTACTAATTTGAGATTAAAATAAAAAACCTCGTACGAAACTTCGCGTTCTGTACGAGGCGTGGAATTAAACTATTGACTGTATATCATCCAATGTAAACATTAACATTCAGGAATAGTGTGTCGTGCTGATCGCTGATGTCAAAATCAATCTTGTCTTCTCTGGCCAGCCAGCCTATTGCAGCATTCAAATCTCTGTCAGTTAAACCTGTTGCTGCCTTCAGCTGTTTGTAATCCCAATGTGCGTTGTCTTTCAGTTTGTTCCAGACAATTCCGGCATTTACGCCGATTTGATACTTGTCCATTTTAATATGTTTTAAATTGTTATTAGAATAAGGTTATAACCTCTGACTACAAATATAGACTTATTGTGTTAGAATAAAAAGGTTTATACTTCTTTTATTTTGGTAAGATTCTTCCATTTAGCATTTTTTAATAGTGCAAGGTAAAACTATTACATAATGGTTTCCTGTCTATTTCGATTTTTACTACCTTTGCATAGTATTTCAATATTGATTTTTATGGTAAGATACAAGATAAACTGGAAAGTGCCTAAAGGTGCTGAACTGACTGAACTTGACAAAAAAGTTCTTTACTTTCAGAATAAGGGACATCTGGTTCCTTCAAGAAAACTTATTAAAACTCCTGAACAGATAGAGGGTATACGCCGTAGCGGACTGATTAATACTGCTGTGCTTGACTTAGTGGCAAGCGAGATTAAAGCCGGTATGAGTACTGCCGAGATTGACAAGATGGTGTATGACTTTACTGTTTCGCACGGGGCTGTTCCTGCTCCTTTGAATTACGAAGGATTCCCGAAAAGCGTTTGTACATCGATTAATGAGGTAGTATGTCACGGTATTCCGTCGGAAGATGAAATCCTTGAAGAGGGCGATATCATCAATGTGGATGTATCTACTATCTTGGATGGATATTATTCTGATGCTTCGCGTATGTTTATAATAGGAAAGACATCACCGGAGAAAGAAAAGTTAGTGAACGTGGCCAAGGAGTGTCTAGAGATTGGAATGAAGGCTGCAACTCCTTTCGGATTTGTGGGCGATATAGGCAATGCGATAGAAAAGCATGCCAAGAAGAACGGTTTCTCCGTAGTTAGAGATTTGTGCGGACACGGTGTTGGACTGGAATTTCACGAAGAGCCTGACGTAGAGCATTTCGGAAGAAAAGGTACCGGTATGTTGCTCGTTCCGGGAATGGTCTTCACGATAGAACCGATGATAAACATGGGTACACATAGGGTGTTTGTAGATGAGGAGGATGACTGGACAGTTGTTACAGAGGATGAGCTTCCTTCGGCACAGTGGGAACACACTTTCCTTATGACCGAGAACGGATTGGAGATACTTACTTATTGATTTCAAACTTTAATATTATAGATTATAATGGATAATGTCGTTATATTAGGTATAGAGTCGTCGTGCGATGATACTTCGGCTGCCGTAATACGCGATGGCGTGTTGCTGTCAAGTGTGATTGCCAGTCAGGCAGTGCATGAAGCTTATGGCGGTGTGGTTCCGGAGTTGGCATCGAGAGCTCATCAGCAGAATATTGTGCCAGTAGTGCATGAGGCCCTGAAAAGGGCAGGTGTGCAGAAGGAAGAACTGAGCGCAGTGGCTTTTACACGCGGACCGGGGCTTATGGGTTCGCTGCTCGTAGGTGTTTCTTTTGCGAAAGGACTTGCAAGGTCTCTTGATATTCCTATGGTAGAAGTAAATCATCTGCAGGGACATGTACTGGCGCATTTTATTAAGGAATCGGGCGAGGATAATAACCAGCCTAAATATCCTTTCCTGTGTCTTCTGGTATCGGGAGGTAACTCGCAGATTATCCGTGTGAATGCTTATAATGATATGGAGGTACTGGGACAGACTATTGATGATGCTGCCGGAGAGGCTATCGACAAGTGCTCGAAGGTCATGGGACTGGGTTATCCAGGAGGTCCGATAATTGACAGACTGGCCAGACAGGGTAATGCTTTGGCGTATACTTTCAGTAAGCCTCATATCCCGGGGTATGATTATAGCTTCAGCGGACTGAAAACTTCTTTTCTTTATTCACTCAGGGAATGGCTTAAGGGTGATCCTGACTTTATAGAACATCATAAAGAGGATTTGGCTGCTTCGCTGGAGAAGACTATCGTGGATATCCTGATGGATAAACTTCGTAAGGCGGTTAAGGATACCGGTATAAACGAGGTGGCTGTGGCTGGTGGAGTTTCGGCAAATAACGGGCTTAGGAATGCATTCCGTGAACATGCGGCAAAATATGGATGGAATATTTATATTCCGAAATTCGGATATACTACGGATAATGCTGCCATGATAGCCATTACGGGTTATTATAAATATCTTGATAAGGATTTTTGCTCGATAGATAAACCTGCATATTCAAGGGTGACAATAAAATAATATTAAAAATAAAGAGATTATGTCAGTAGAAGGTAAAATGTTAAGTAAAGATATAAGCGAAATATTCTGGAGAGAGGAGTTTTCGCTTGCCACTGCGGAAAGTTGTACTGCCGGTAATGTGGCTGCCAATATAACATCTATTCCGGGAAGCTCTAAATTTTATAAAGGTGGAATAGTGGCATATTCCAACGAAGCAAAACAGAATCTGCTTGGAGTAAGCGCAGAGACATTGGAAACATATGGTGCCGTGAGTGAAGAAACTGTTGTGGAAATGGTGAAGGGAGCTTTAAAGGCATTTAACGCCGATTTTGCTGTAGCTACGTCCGGTATTGCCGGTCCTACAGGGGGTACTCCGGAGAAACCGATAGGTACGGTGTGGATTGCTGCCGGTAATAAAGATAAGGTGGTAACAGAAAAGTTAAGTGAAGACAACGGAAGAGAACAAAATGTGCATAATGCAAGCATAAGAGCACTGTATTTATTGCGTGAATTGTGTCAAAATCAAGAAAATAACGAGGAAAAATAGAATTTGTCACTCAAAAGTTTGCATGTTTGAAATAAAAACACTTACTTTGCACTCCGTTTTAAAGAATGAACGAATTGAAACTATAAAAACTAGATAGAAATGTCAAAAATTTGTCAAATTACCGGAAAGAAAGCCATGATTGGCAACAACGTTTCACACTCAAAGAGAAGAACTAAAAGAACATTTGATGTGAACTTGTTTACAAAGAAATTCTACTATGTAGAACAAGATTGCTGGATTAGCCTGAATATCTGCGCTAACGGCTTGAGAGTTATTAACAAGAAGGGACTGGATGCTGCATTGAACGAAGCTGTAGCTAACGGTTACTGTGATTGGAAGAGTATCAAAATTATTGGTTAATTAAAAGGAGAGAAAGACTATGGCTAAGAAAGCTAAAGGTAACAGAGTACAGGTAATCCTTGAGTGCACAGAAATGAAGGAAAGTGGTTTGCCGGGAACTTCTCGCTATATCACTACTAAGAATAGAAAGAATACAACTGAAAGATTGGAGTTGAAGAAATATAACCCAATTTTGAAGAGAGTAACAGTACATAAAGAAATTAAATAATAAGAATAAACCATGGCAAAGAAAACAGTCGCAACCCTTCAGACAGGTAAAGAAGGACGTTCTTATACTAAGGTTATCAAAATGGTTAAGTCACCTAAGACTGGTGCTTACGTTTTTGACGAACAAATGGTTCCTAACGAAAAAGTTCAGGACTTCTTTAAGAAATAATTTTAGCGTAACAGCTATTAAATGATATTTTAAAAGTTCCCGCCAATAATAACGGTGGGAACTTTTTTTATATCTAAGAAATTAGTTATATCTTTGTGTCATAAATAGATAAATATACAAGTATGGGAATTTTTAGCTTTTTCTCTAAAGAAAAGAAGGAAACTCTGGACAAGGGATTGTCTAAAACTAAAGAAAGTGTATTCGGAAAGATAGCTCGTGCTGTGGCCGGTAAGTCTAAAGTGGATGATGAGGTGCTGGATAACCTTGAAGAGGTACTGGTAACTTCGGATGTGGGTGTTGAGACTACGCTTAATATCATAAAGCGTATAGAAGCAAGGGTGGCAAGAGACAAGTACGTAAACACTCAGGAACTGAATAATATTCTTAGAGAAGAAATAGCAGCACTGCTTACTGAAAACAATACTGTTGATACCGAGGACTTTACTTTGCCTGACGGTAAGAAACCGTATGTGATTATGGTGGTAGGTGTGAATGGTGTGGGAAAGACTACAACCATAGGAAAACTGGCATATCAGTTTAAGAAAGCTGGAAATTCTGTGTATCTGGGAGCGGCTGATACTTTCCGTGCAGCAGCGGTAGAACAGCTGGATATCTGGGGTGAACGTGTAGGAGTGCCGGTTATAAAACAGAAAATGGGTGCCGATCCTGCATCTGTGGCTTTTGACACTCTGAGCTCTGCTGTGGCAAATAATGCTGATGTGGTGATTATTGATACAGCCGGACGTCTGCATAATAAGGTGGGGCTTATGAACGAGTTGACAAAGATAAAGAATGTGATGAAGAAGGTTGTTCCTGATGCTCCGCATGAAGTATTGCTGGTACTTGACGGTTCGACAGGACAGAATGCTTTTGAACAGGCAAAACAGTTTACTCTGGCTACAGAGGTTAATGCAATGGCTATCACTAAACTGGACGGTACTGCCAAAGGTGGTGTGGTGATAGGGATTTCTGACCAGTTTAAGATTCCTGTGAAGTATATTGGATTGGGTGAAGGTATGGAAGACTTACAGGTGTTCCGCCGTCGTGAGTTTGTTGATTCGTTGTTTGGTACTGAAGGAAAATAAATGAAGAAAAATACTATAGATATTATAACTCTTGGTTGTTCCAAGAATCTGGTGGATTCAGAAAAGTTGATGAGACAGCTTGAAGCCAATGGTTACAAGGTGACACATGATACAGAAAAACCGCAAGGGGAAATAGTCGTGATAAATACTTGCGGGTTTATAGGTGATGCGAAAGAAGAATCCATCAATATGATACTGGAATTTTGTCAGGCTAAGGAGGAAGGGAAACTTAAGAAACTTTATGTGATGGGATGTCTGTCTGAAAGATATCTTAATGAACTGAAGGTTGAAATACCTCAGGTAGACAAGTTTTACGGTAAATTTAACTGGAACGAACTTCTGAATGATTTGGGAAAGGTTTATCATCCTGAATATGCAATAGAAAGGCATCTCACTACTCCTAAGCATTTCGCTTATCTGAAAATATCCGAGGGATGTGACAGAAAGTGTGCTTACTGTGCCATTCCTATTATTACAGGACGCCATGTGTCAAGGCCTATGGAGGAAATTCTGGATGAAGTCAGATTGCTCGTTTCGGAAGGCGTGAAGGAGTTTCAGGTTATAGCTCAGGAACTTACTTACTATGGTGTGGATTTGTATAAAAAACAGATGCTGCCGGAGCTGATAGATGCAATGGCTAAGATTCCGGGAGTGGAATGGGTACGTCTGCATTATGCATATCCGGCAAAATTCCCAAGGGAGTTGTTCCGTGTAATGAGGGAAAACGACAATGTCTGCAAGTATATGGATATAGCTCTTCAGCATATAAGTGATAATATGTTGACAAGAATGAGAAGACACGTCACAAAGGAAGAAACTTACAGACTTATAGAGGAATTCCGTAATGAGGTTCCCGGGATACATTTGCGTACTACTTTGATGGTTGGTTATCCTGGAGAGACAGAAGATGATTTCGAACAGTTGAAGGAATTTGTCAAGATTGCCAAGTTTGACCGTATGGGTGCTTTTGCATATTCCGAGGAAGAAGGTACTTATTCGGCGGAAAATTACGAAGATGATGTTCCTCAGGAAGTCAAACAGAAAAGACTGGATGAGCTTATGGCTTTGCAGCAGGATATTTCTGCCGAGTTGAGTCATAAGAAGATAGGGCAGACATTGAAAGTCATTATTGACAGAAAAGAAGGTGATTATTATATCGGTCGTACAGAATTTGATTCTCCTGAAGTAGATCCCGAAGTGCTTATAAAGTATGATGGCGGAAAATTGGTTGAGGGTAGTTTCTATAATGTAGTTATAGAAGATGCAGACGATTTTGATCTTTACGGGAGGATTGTGGAATGAATGGTGATGAATTTCTGAAATTACTGTCGGAAAAGACCAGATGTGACGAAAAAGATGCAGCACGAATGGTGGCATCTTTGTCTGATATAATTGTGGGAGGATTGCAGGATGGTAGGAGCGTGTCACTGCAGGGGTTTGGTACATTTGATGTTAAAAAGAGGCTTGAGAGGATTATAACAAATCAGACTACAGGGAAACGTATGCTGTATCCACCTATGTTGATGATAGGGTTCAGACCATCTGAACAACTAAAGGAAAAGGTTAATGTTACGAGAGAATAAAAGTAGCGAATGGATGAGAAACTGACATTAGAGGAACTGATTCCCAAGTTCGCGGTAAAACAGAATATAGTACAGACAGATGCAGATGCATTTGTCTGTAGCTTTTTGGCACTGATAGTAGAGGGGCTGAAAAGGGATAAGTATGTAAGGGTAAATGGTTTGGGAACCTTTAAACTTATTGATGCTGATCTGGGTGAGGGAAGAGTAGTGTTTGTTCCTGAATCTTCAATTAGAGATGCTGTCAATAAGCCGTTCGCTCATTTTCAGGCTGTGGAATTAAAGGATACGGTTCGTTTTAGTGATGTAGAAGAGGAGGTTAAGGTTGCGTCGGATGAAACCAGTTCATGGTTGGATAAGGATGAAACGAAAGATGAACAGACATTGGAATGTCAAGAGAAAGTTTCTTCTGTGAACGGGGCGGATGATAAAGAGAGTCAAGGGGACTATGAAAAAAATGAATTGCAGCATGATGAGAAGGTCGGTGATGCAAAAAGTAATACCCATTGGTATCTGTTCGCTGCAATACTTTTGGCCGGTATTATAATAGGAGGCGGAATTATGTGGGGAATTCTTTCGGGTGGAATGAGTGGTGTTTCAGAATCTGATGATAGTCTTGACGGTTCTGTAGTTGATACGGCTTTTGAAGATTCTGTTCGTTTGGTTGCTTGTTCAAATAAGGATTCTATATCAATAGATGCACAGGTACATGACACGATAGAAACCAATAAAAGAACTATAGATTCAATTATAAGTTCCACAACGGAAGATAAGGATGAAATTGATTATCTTAGTGATCAGGTGGTTTACAAGATAACTGGAACCATTGAAAAATATACTATAAAAAAAGGTAGTACCTTGTCGAAAGTAGCTTACCGTTATTATAAGAATAAAAAGTTGTGGCCTTATATAGTCATGCACAACAAAAATGTTATAGTTGATCCAAATAATGTACCGATAGGGACAGAATTGTCTATACCGGTGTTGACACCGGTGGATTAACATATTGTATGTAGGGACAGTGTCATTGGGATGGATATCCTTATTGATGCTGTTTCTTTGTTTTACATATACTATTTGTTTTTAAATTCATAGGAATAAGATAAAAAAGACTTAAATAGATACATTGGTATGATTTTTTAATAAATATTAGTTGTGTCTGTTAACTTAAAAACGTAATTTTGGGTGCACTAAAAAGGAATTAACCTTGATTGGTGGATAGAATATAGAAAATGAAATTAATAAAATAAACAAGAAATTATGGCTGAAGCTATTGATATTCGTGCATTGAACGAATTGATCGAACGCCAGAGTGCGTTCGTGACAAACCTGATGACAGGTATGGATCAGGTTATCGTGGGACAGAAACATTTGGTTGAATCATTGCTGATTGGCTTGTTGGCAGACGGACATATATTGTTGGAAGGTGTGCCTGGTCTGGCAAAAACATTGGCTATTAAGACAATGGCATCGCTTATAGATTCAAAATACAGTCGTGTTCAGTTTACTCCTGACTTGTTGCCTGCCGACGTTATCGGTACAATGATTTATAGTCAGAAGGATGAGCAGTTCATCGCCAAGAAAGGTCCTATCTTTGCGAACTTTGTGTTGGCAGATGAAATTAACCGTGCTCCGGCAAAAGTACAGAGTGCTTTGCTTGAAGCAATGCAGGAACGTCAGGTGACACTGAGCAAGGAAACATTCCGTCTGCCTGAACCTTTCCTGGTTATGGCTACTCAGAACCCTATTGAACAGGAAGGTACTTATCCATTGCCTGAAGCTCAGGTGGACCGTTTCATGCTGAAGGTTATTATTGACTATCCGAAGCTGGAAGAGGAAAAGAAGATTATCCGTCAGAATATCTCTGGAGAAAAGGTGGAAATCAAACCAATATTGAAGGCTGAAGATATTATTGAAGCAAGAAAAGTGGTAAGACAGGTTTACCTGGATGAAAAGATTGAACAGTATATCGCAGACATAGTATTTGCTACACGTTATCCGGAGAAATATGACTTGAAGGAACTTAAGAGCCTTATCGGCTTTGGCGGTTCGCCACGTGCATCTATCAACTTGGCTCTGGCTGCACGCAGCTATGCATTTATCAAGCGTAGAGGATATGTAATTCCTGAAGATGTCCGTGCTGTGGCTCACGATGTATTGCGTCATCGTATCGGTCTGACATATGAGGCTGAAGCTACAAATGTTACTTCGGATGAAATTGTAAGCAAGATACTTAATAAAGTTGAAGTGCCTTAATAAGAAACCTTTTTTTGAAGAATGGAAACTACTGAATTATTAAAGCGTGTACGCCAGATAGAAATAAAGACTCGTGGACTGTCAAGCAATATTTTTGCCGGACAGTATCATTCTGCCTTCAAGGGAAGGGGTATGGCCTTCTCGGAGGTGAGGGAGTATCAGTATGGCGATGATGTGCGAGATATAGACTGGAATGTAACGGCACGCTTTGACAAGCCATTCGTAAAGGTATTCGAAGAGGAACGCGAACTTACAGTGATGTTGCTTGTTGACGTATCGAACAGTCTTGACTTCGGTACATCAAAGCAGATGAAAAAGGATATGGTGACAGAGATTGCGGCCACAATAGCTTTCTCTGCTATACAGAACAACGATAAGATTGGTGTGATATTTTTCTCTGATAAAATAGAGAAATTTATTCCACCCAAGAAGGGACGCAAACATATTCTATATATTATACGCGAATTGCTGGATTTTGAACCGGAGAGCTCGCGTACTGATTTGCAATGCGCAATTGAGTATCTTACGAATGTATTGAAGAAGCGTTGTACTGCATTTATGTTGAGCGACTTTATTGATGACAAGGATTTCAAGAATGCATTGACAGTAGCAAACAGAAAACATGATGTGGTTGCTGTACAGGTATATGACCGCCGAATGGAAGATTTGCCTGATGTAGGACTTATGTTGGTCCGCGATGCGGAAACAGGTCATGAAGAATGGATTGACACATCGTCCAAATCGCTTAGAAAGGCTCATCACGAATGGTGGATGGAACAGCAGAAGAGGTTGAATAATATATTCAATTTGTGTAATGTTGATTCTGTTTCGGTACGTACAGACCAGGACTATGTAAGAGCTTTGCTTAATTTGTTTGCTAAAAGAAATTAATGGTCAGATGAAGAATATTTTATTTAAATACGGAAAGTTGATGCTTGGCGCATTATGCTTTGCCTCTATGTCGATGGTCTGTCCGCAGGTCAGGGCGCAGCAGGTTACGGTTAGGGCAAGTATCGACTCTTTGCAATTGCTCGTAGGAGAACAGACAAAGGTACACCTGGAAGTTAGTATGGATGCTGACAGAAAGTTGCAGTTGCCTGTTATCAAAGATACACTGGTGAGAGGTGTTGAAGTATTGGATATAGCAAAACCTGATACCCAGAAACTTAATGACAATAAGAGGTGGGTCATAAGCCAGGAATATACCATTACTTCATTTGACTCTGCTTTATACTACCTTCCTCCACTGGAAGTTATGGTGGATGATGAGAAGTATCGTTCTGAGTCATTGGCCCTAAAAGTGTATTCTATTCCTGTTGACACTCTGCATCCTGACCAGTTTTTCGGACCTAAGACTGTAGTGGAAGTGCCAATAGAATGGCAGGATATAGACAGTATGGTTTATTCTATAATTCTGATGTTGCTTTTAGGGGCTGCATGTGTGTTCCTGATAGTAAGATTGAAGAACAACAAGCCTATCATCAGGATTATAAAAATAGAGCCGAAGTTGCCGCCACATCAGGAGGCCATGAAGCATATAGAGGAAATAAAAGCCAACAAGAGTGTGCAAAGGGAAGATCCTAAGTTGTACTATACCGAGCTGACTGATGTCATCCGTACGTATATTATGGAAAGATTTGGTTTTAATGCTATGGAAATGACATCGTCTGAGATTATAGAGCATCTGCTTCAGGTAAAGGACAAAGATTCTCTAAAGGATTTGAAATATCTTTTTGAAACTGCTGATTTGGTGAAGTTTGCAAAACATGCACCTATGATGAATGAAAACGACATGAATCTGGTGAATGCGATAGACTTTATCAACGAAACGAAACAGGAAGAGGATGCAAATGCGAAGAAGGAACCTACGGAGATAAAGGTTGAGGAAAAACGCTCGAAACAAGGACGAATAGCATTGATGTGCAGTATTGGTGCCACTGGTGTGGGAGCTGCTGTATGCTTATACATTGTTGTAAGATGCATAATTGATCTCTTCTTTTAATGCTTAAATGAATGAAGTTATGATTTTTGCTAATATTGAATATCTGTTTTTATTAATTCTGCTTATACCTTATATAGTATGGTATATTATGCGCAGAAAACGAACAGAAGCTACTCTGCAAGTTTCAACTACGCGTATGTATATGAATGTGCGCAAAAGTTGGAAGGTATATCTTATTCATGCTCCGTTTTTGCTTCGTTTATGTACTTTCGTAATGATTGTCCTTGTGCTGGCAAGACCTCAGACTACAGACAACTGGCAGAATACAGAGATTGAAGGTATTGACATAATGTTGGCTGTGGATATTTCTACGAGTATGCTTGCAGAAGATTTGAAGCCTAACCGACTGGAGGCTGCGAAACAGGTTGCTGCAGAGTTTATAAACGGACGTCCTAATGATAATATTGGTCTGACTATTTTTGCAGGTGAAGCTTTCACCCAGTGCCCTCTTACTGTGGATCATGGTGTCTTGTTGAATTTGTTTCACAGTGTTAGCTGCGAGATGATATATCGCGGTATGATAGAAGATGGTACTGCTATCGGTATGGGGCTGGCTAATGCCGTTACGAGACAGAAAGACAGTAAGGCTAAGTCAAAGGTTGTAATTCTGCTTACTGATGGTGTGAATAACCGTGGTGAACTTTCGCCACTTACTGCAGCAGAAATAGCAAAACAGTTTGGAATAAGAGTTTATACAATCGGTGTGGGAACAAACGGAACGGCTCCGTATCCTATGCAGACTTATGCCGGAGTGCAGTATATACAGACGCCGGTAGAAATAGATGAACAGACTCTGACACAGATAGCTGCCGAAACCAATGGTAATTATTTCAGGGCTACAAGCAATTCTAAGCTGAAAGAGGTTTATGAGGAGATAGACAAATTGGAGAAAACAAAACTGAATGTCAAGGAATTCAGCAAAAGAGAAGAAGAGTATGAGATTTTTGCTCTCGTTGCTTTCCTGTGTATTTTGCTTGAATTGATTTTACGTAACACGGTTTTGAAAAAAATACCTTAAAAGAGATTTGCCATGTTTAGATTTGGAGAACCGATATATTTATATTTATTATTGATAATTCCTTTATTGGTGGTATTCTACATATTTACCAATTATAGGAGAAGAAAAAAACTGCGTCAGTATGGCGACCCAGAACTGATGGCACACCTTATGCCTAATGTTTCAAAATACAGGCCTGACGTAAAATTCTGGCTGGTGACTGTGGCATTGGCTATGGTGATTTTTATGTTGGCACGTCCTCAGTTTGGTTCTAAGATGGAAACAGTGAAACGTCAGGGGGTGGAAACTGTGGTGGCACTGGATATCTCAAATTCAATGTTGGCACAGGATGTTACACCTAGCCGTCTTGAAAAGTCTAAAAAAATGGTATCAAGGCTAGTGGAAACATTCAATAATGATAAGGTTGCCATGATTGTATTTGCAGGAGAGGCATTTACTCAGCTTCCTATTACTAGCGACTATATATCTGCCAAGATGTTTCTTGAGACTATTTCGCCTTCACTTATTACAACCCAAGGTACTGATATCCGTGGTGCCATAGATTTGGCAATGAAGAGTTTTACTCCAAATGAAGGTGTCGGTCGTGCAATAGTTCTTATTACTGATGGTGAAAACCATGAGGGAGGAGCTGTGGAGGCGGCACAACAGGCTGCCGAAAAAGGAGTAAGAGTATTTGTTCTGGGAGTCGGTTCGCCTGATGGTTCGCCTATCCCGGTTGAAGGAACAAATGATTTCCGCCGTGACAAGGATGGCAATGTAGTTGTGACAAAACTTAACGAGCAGATGTGTCAGGAAATAGCTAAGGCTGGTAATGGTATGTACGTACGTGTGGACAATACCAACAATGCAGAACGTGCTCTTAATGCGGAGATAAACAAGCTGGCAAAGGCAGATGTCGAGACTCAGGTCTATACAGAATTTGATGAACAGTTTGACGTGCTTGCATGGCTGGCTTTGATTTTGCTGGCTGTGGACGTTATGTTGCTCAACAGAAAAAATCCTTTATTTAAGAATGTGAAACTTTTCAAACAGGATTGATTTATGTGGTGTAGTAAATTATGTTTATTCGGAATATTGCTCTTTACTTCAGCAGTGTCTTATGCACAGAAAACGGAGAGGGACTATCTTAGAAGCGGAAATAAACTGTATAACGACAGTCTTTTTGTAAAGGCTGAAGTTGATTATAGAAAGGCTCTGGAGATTAATCCGAAATCGGCTGATGCCATGTTCAACCTGGGAAATTCACTGCTTATGCAGCAAAAAGCTAAAGAAGCAATGGAGCAGTTTGAGGCAGCGGCACGTCTGGAAAAGGATAAGAATAAGTTGGCTCATATATATCATAATATGGGGGTTATATTACAGTCATCTAAACAGCTTCCACAGTGTATAGAGGCTTATAAGGAGTCTTTACGAAATAATCCTAAGGATGATGAAACACGTTATAATCTTGTGCTTGCGCAGAAACAGCTGAAGGACCAACAGCAACAACAGCAAAATCAGGATCAGCAGAAAGATCAGAAGCAGGATCAGAAACAAGACGAGAAAGAACAGAATAAGGAACAGCAGGATCTACAACAACAGCAACAGCAGCAAAACCAAAATCAGCAACAGCAACAACAAAACAAAGATGAAATGTCGAAAGAAAATGCTGAACAACTGCTGAGAGCTGCAATGCAGGACGAAAAGGATGTACAGGACAAGGTGAAGAAACAGATGCAAGTTAGCGGAAAGAAACTTGAAAAAGACTGGTAAACAATATTCTGTGCATGATTTGATGTTATTAATTAGTTGAGAAACAATAAATTATAGAATGATGAGAAAATATATTTTCTTGATATTGATGATTGTCATACCGCTACAAATGTTTGCCAAAGACGAGGTGACATTAAGGGCTTCTGCTCCTGAGGTGGTGGTAAATGGTGATCAGTTCAGACTAACATACACTGTGAACTCGCAGGATGTTAAGGATTTCCTTGCTCCCCAAGCCAAGGGATTTGATGTACTTATGGGGCCTAGCCGTTCGCAGCAGAGTAGCACACAGATTATTAATGGTAAAGTGTCATCAAGCCGTTCCATAACATATACTTATATTTTGATGGCCGTATCGGAAGGTACATTTAATATTCCTGCTGCAAGTATAGAAGTGGATGGTGAAAAGATTTTTTCTAATCCACTTACTATAAAGGTTCTTCCAAAGGATAAAGAAGATGCAAATTCTAATCAGGGACAGGGAAATAGCGGTATATCTTCCAGAAACCAGAAATCAAGCGGTAGAATTACGGATAAGGATTTGTTTGTACTGGCTACGGCAAGCAAGACTAAGGTCCATGAGCAGGAGGCTATATTGGTGACATACAAAGCTTATACTACAGTGGATTTACGCCAGTTGTTGGGAAAAATGCCGGACCAGCAAGGGTTTTATGTGCAGGAGGTAGAATTGCCAACTCAGAAGACTTTTAAATTGGAGCATTATAAAGGCAGAAACTATAATACTGTGGTCTACAGACAGTATGTGTTGTTTCCTCAGAAGTCCGGAAAACTTGAAATACCTGCTGTAACGTTCGATGCTGTTGTAGCACAAAGAGTAGCTGTTTCTGACGATCCGTTTGAGGCTTTCTTTAATGGAGGTGGCTACGTAGAGGTTAACAAGAAGATTATTGCTCCAAAGTTGGTAATAAATGTAGATCCGCTTCCTTCTAAACCAGAGGGATTTTCGGGTGGTGTAGGTACATTCTCTTTAAAATCGGATATCAGTACAACCGAGCTTAAGGCTAATGAAGCTGTTACCATTAAGTTGACTATCAGTGGTACAGGTAACATGAAACTTGTAAGCGCTCCTGAGGTTAAGTTCCCTCATGATTTCGAGGTTTATGATCCAAAAATCGAAGATAATTATGAATTGACAGCCAACGGGTTGAGTGGAACAAAAACGATTGAGTATCTTGCAATACCTCGTCATGCCGGTAATTTTTCTATTCCTCCGATAGAGTTTAAGTATTTTGATATCAAATCAGGAAAGTATAAGACTCTTACGACGGAAGCCTATGAACTTAAAGTTGCAAAAGGTGATGGTAGTGCAGCCAGCCAGCAGGTGATAGCTGATTTCACAAACAAGGAAAATGTAAAGGTCCTTGGTACTGATATATTGTTTATCAAAACAGGAGATACTGCTCTCAGACAAAAAGGCAATTATTTCTATGGTACGACTGCTTACTATTTGTGGTATATCATTCCTTTCCTTTTGTTTGTAGTATTCGTTGTGATTTATAGAAAACAGGCTATTGAGAGTGCCAATGTTGCAAAAGTTAAGACTAAAAAAGCCAATAAGGTTGCTACCAAACGTATGAAATTGGCTGGTAAGTTACTTTCAGAGAATAAGGTCAACGAGTTCTATGATGAAGTCCTAAAGGCTTTGTGGGGATATATAAGTGATAAGCTTAACATTCCTGTATCTAAATTGTCAAGGGATAATATTGAAGCAGAATTGTCTGGTCATGGAGTTCCTGAAGACTTGATTAAGGAGTTTATCGGTGCACTGTCCGAATGTGAATTTGCAAGATATGCTCCGGGAAATCAGAATGAGGCTATGGATAAGGTTTATGCTGCATCAGTAGATGTAATAAGCAAGATGGAAAACTGTATTAAACGTTAAAAACATATAGGAGATATATAAAATGAATAGAATGTATGTTTTGGTAATGCTTTTGGCATGTATACTGTTGCCTGCCAATGCTTCTTTGAAAACTGAGGCCGACAAAGCTTATCAGGAGAATGACTTTAAGGGGGCAATTGAAAAATATGAAGCTATTTTGGAAGGTGGACAGGAATCGGCTGATATGTATTATAATCTGGGAAATAGTTATTACAAGAACAAGGATATAGCAAAGGCAGTTTTGAATTATGAACGTGCATTGCTTCTGTCTCCTGGAGATGAAGATATAAGATATAACCTGGAAATGGCAAAAAGCAAAACAATTGACAAGGTTACTCCAAAGAGCGAAATTTTTATCGTTACGTGGGTAAATTCTATCCGCGATTTGATGAGTGAATCTTCGTGGGCAGGTTTTGCAGTTGTATGTTTTATATTTTTTCTTTTGGGAACATCGGCATATATCTTTGGAAATAAGATCGTAATTAGGAAAACAGGTTTTTCGTTGGCTGTTGTTTTTCTGGTTCTTACTGTTGTTGCAAATATGTTTGCCGATTCACAAAAAGATAAGCTTGTAAATCGTACTGGAGCCATAATAATGCAACCATCTGTCACTGTAAAGAGTACACCTGATGATAGTGGAACAGATTTGTTCGTATTGCATGAGGGTACAAAGGTGTATATCAATGACAATTCCATGAAAGGTTGGAAAGAAGTCAGCCTTGAAGATGGATCAAGAGGGTGGGTTTCCACAGAGAGTATAGAGGTAATTTAATCTGAATATAAATATATTATATGGACATACAGCAATTGATAGATATGGATAAACTACTGTTGTTGAAATTCAATGGTAGCGATTCGCTCTTTTGGGATGGTTTTATGTATATAGTGACCAAGACCAAAACTTGGATACCTGCGGCTATTGCATTGCTGTATGTAATTTTCAAGAACAATAATTTAAAGAGAGGGATAACGATACTTTGCCTTATTGCTTTGGTAATAACTTTGGCAGACCAGATAGCATCGGGTTTGTGTAAACCCTTGTTTGAAAGGTTCAGACCGACAAAAGACCCTGAATTTATGTATATGGTTGATGTCGTAAATAATTATAGAGCAGGAGGGAAGTATGGGTTTATTTCCAGTCATGCTGCAAATACATTTGCTGTAGCCACTTTCATTTCATTGCTTATCAAGAACAATAAAATGACAATAATGATGTATTTGTGGGCATTGATACCTACATATTCGCGTGTTTATTTGGGCGTACATTATCCGGGTGACATATTCTTTGGTATGCTTGATGGAATATTATCTGGTATTTTAGTTTATTTTCTGTATAAATTTATATTGAAGAAGCTTTATTCAAGGCCTAGGTTCATATCTGCACAATACACTGAAAGTGGATATGATGTGAAAAGTGTAAATATAGTAATACTGGTTCTTTTATTAACTTATTTTTATGCGGTGATATATGGTATGATTATATCCAAATCTTTATATTTTTGAGTCATGTGTGAAATAAGTCCATGTTAAATGTAGGTTTTTTGATAAAAAAGACATTATTTTTTGCTTGTCATATAATTTTTTTATATATTTATCATCGAGATAATAAACGTGTTGTTTAATACTTAAAAAATGATTACTATGACAAGGACTATTACATTTAATGAACTGAGAAACATAAAAGATTCTTTACCAGAAGGAAGTATGCATCGCATTGCCGATGAATTAAATATATCAGTAGAAACTGTAAGAAACTTTTTTGGAGGGCAGAACTTTAAGGATGGTAAATGTGTAGGTATTCATTTGGAGCCAGGTCCGGATGGAGGTTTGGTTATGCTTGATGATACTGTCGTTTTAGACAAAGCATTGGATATTCTTAGAGAAAATGCTAATATTTAATTTTTGTATGATAGCTATGATAGTTGTGCGGGGATTTGTCTGCAAACTATGATAGCTATTATTTTTTTAATTAAAATCATATCAATATGGAAGAAAGACTAGTAACCCTTGCTATATTGACTTATTCAAAAGCTCAGATATTAAAGAATGTCTTGGAAAATGAGGGTATTGATGCTTATATTCATAATGTAAATCTCATACAGCCTGTTATTTCTTCTGGAGTGAGAATAAGAATTAAAGAAAGTGATTTGCCACGTGCACTGAGTATTATTGAAAGTTCTGCATGGCTGGCGGAAGATGTGGTGAAAGAACATACTCAAGAAACAGAAAAGAAGTCTAAAACACCTGTAATATTGATTCCTGTAGATTTCTCACAAAACTCATTAAAGGCATGCCGGTTTGGACTTAATTTCGCTGCACAGATTAAAGTGGAAGCTGTGCTTATGCACGTATATTTCAGCCCAGTCTATATGCCTAGTCTACAGTATGCAACTGAAGGATATGGTATACCTTATGAGGCAGAATTAGGCATTAAAAGTATGCTGGATAACGTTCATCAGCGCTTGAAGGATTTGACTGATAATATTGATAAACTGATGGCTGATGGAGAGTTGCCTGAAGTGAAGTATTCATGTTTGCTTCGAGAAGGAATCCCTGAGGAGGAAATATTGAGTTATGCCCGTGAAGAATCGCCATTAATGATTGTTATGGGTACAAGAGGGGAGAACATGACAGAGTATGGACTTATGGGTAGTGTTACTGCAGAAGTTATTGAACGTAGTCCTGTATTTGTTTATTCTATACCGGAAGAAGCGAAACTTACTAATTTTAAAGAAATACATAAGGTAGCTTTTATTACTAATTTTGACCAGCGGGATTTAATTTCATTTGATTCTTTGATTACAACATTTAAGGATTATAATTTTGAAATATACTT
The DNA here is from genome assembly GCF_021531075.1 of Bacteroides caecigallinarum. Lineage (GTDB taxonomy): Bacteria > Bacteroidota > Bacteroidia > Bacteroidales > Bacteroidaceae > Phocaeicola > Phocaeicola caecigallinarum_B. The sequence continues at coordinate 35,180 of NZ_JADYTJ010000035.1, forward strand.
TATACATCTGAATTCAAATGAAGAAAGGAAAATGTGGAATGAGATAAAATTATCAGTAATAAAAGAATATTTCCACAA
>NZ_JADYTJ010000036.1 GCF_021531075.1 Bacteroides caecigallinarum
TCCGAACAGAGAAGTTAAGCTTCGTCACGCCGATGGTACTGCGTACATGTGGGAGAGTAGGTAGTCGCCGTTTTAATGAGAGAAAGATCCCCGAGGTAGAGATACTTCGGGGATTTTCGCGTTTATAGGGGTTATAAAATATTGCGATAAACATAATGGAATCTAGTAAAAACCGTATATAATGAATTAATGAAAGTGTAGCGAGTTGTCTGGTAATGCTGATTATAAAAAATGGTATTTTCAACTGTCAGATTGGATGTAGAATTTAATAGGAGACATAATGGCATAAAAAAAGGAGTACCGCTGTACTCCAACCTTTGTTAACCTTAAAATCTAATACTATGAAAAACACAGTACAAAGGTACGGACTTTTTCTGAAATTGCAAGTGTTGTGAGAAAAAATATGTGTTTTATAACATGGTTTAACTTATTGCCTTTGTTTGAAAATCTTGTTAACAAAAAAGGAGGCCTTTAAGCCTCCACTATTATTTTTAGAATGATTGTTATATGCATCCTTTGCTTGACGGTACTTCGAAGTGATATACATCACGCTTTACAGCCATTTTTATACTCCTTGCGAGGGCTTTGAAAATTCCTTCAATCTTGTGATGTTCGTTCTGTCCTTCAGCCTTGATATTTAGATTCATGCGTGCTGAGTCGCTCAGTGACTTGAAGAAGTGTAGGAACATTTCTGTAGGCATATCGCCGATTTTCTCGCGTTTGAAGTCTGTATTCCAAACAAGCCATGCGCGTCCGCCAAAGTCTAGTGCTACCTGGCAGAGGCAATCATCCATAGGCAGACAGTAGCCATATCGTTCTATTCCACGTTTGTTTCCTAATGCCTTATAGATACATTCTCCAAGGGCTATGGCCGTATCCTCTATGGTGTGATGCTCGTCTACTTCTAAGTCTCCTTTTACTTTTATTGTGAGATCCAGTCCTCCATGCTTGCCTATTTGTTCTAACATATGGTCAAAAAATCCTAGGCCTGTACTTATGTCGCATGAACCGTTTCCATCGAGGTTGAGACTTATATAAATATCTGTTTCTTTAGTTGTGCGTCTTACTTCTGCTGTTCTTTCTCCAGCAAAGAGGAATTCAGCTATCTTGTCCCAATCCTTGGTAGCGAGAGAACAATATTCTTCAAGTGCTTTTTCTTTAAGAATTTCTTTATCATCCTGTAGAAGTATAGCTTTGCATCCAAGATTCTTTGCCAATTCTACATCTGTAGCGCGGTCGCCTATAACGTAGCTTTCAGCCAGATTGTATTCAGGATTGTCGATATACTGCGTGAGCATACCTGTGCGAGGCTTTCTGGTCGGAGCGTTATCCTCAGGAAAACTTCTGTCAATGCAAACGTTGTCGAAGGTTATTCCTTCGTTTTCCAAGGTCTTCATTACAAGATTGTGTACCGGCCAGAAGGTATCTTCAGGAAAAGAATCAGTTCCAAGTCCATCTTGATTTGTTACCATTACGAATTCATAGTCCAGTTTTTCGCGTACGAAACTAAGATTACGGAATACTCTGGGATAGAACTCGAGTTTTTCGAAAGAATCAAGCTGGTAGTCTACAGGTGGTTCTATCACCAGTGTGCCGTCGCGATCGATGAATAATATCTTTTTCATTGCTTCTCTTTATTTATAGTTTTCAAGTGCCTCTATAAGCTTGTCGTTTTCCGGACGCGAGCCTATAGTAACTCTGAGGCAGTTGTGACACAGAGTAACGTTTGTACGGTTTCTCACAATTATACCGTTGCCTACAAGATAGTCGTAAATCTTTTTAGCATCGGACACTTTTGCAAGGAAGAAATTGGCATCGGTAGGGTAGATATGTTCGCAACATGCCAGTTTACCGAATTTCTCTATCAGTCTGGCTCTTTCTGAAAGTAGAGTTCTCACCCATTCTTTTATTTGATATTCTTTACCAATCATGTTGATGGCTTCTGTCTGGGTGAGGTGATTAACATTATAAGGGTATTTCACCTTGTTGAACACAGATATAATTTTTTCCGAAGCGAATGCCATTCCTAGACGGATAGCTGCGCATCCCCATGCCTTGGAGAATGTCTGCAATACAACCATGTTAGGATATTTGTCGAGCATGGTGGTAAATGAAATTTCGTTGGAGAAGTCAATGTAAGCTTCGTCTATGACTACAATTCCGGCAAATTCTTGCAGTACTGTTTCTATTTCTTTTTTGCAGAGGTTGTTGCCTGTAGGATTGTTTGGCGAACATAAGAATATGAGTTTTGTTCTGTCGTCTGTCTTTGCCAGAAGTTCTGAAGCCTTGAACTGGAAGTTTTCGTCGAGCAGTACCTTACGGTATTCTACATCGTTGATGTCGGCACATACTTCATACATTCCGTATGTAGGGTCTATAGCCACGGCATTATCAGCACCAGGGACGCAGAATGTACGATAGAGAATGTCGATAGCTTCATCACTTCCGTTGCCGAGGAATATTCTTTCACTGGCAACTTTCTTAACTCTCGAAACCAAAGTCTTTAGTTCTGTCTGTAGAGGGTCCGGATAGCGATTGTTTGGCGAATTGTAAGGATTCTCGTTGGCATCGAGGAATACAGATGCTGTAACTCCTTTATATTCATCTCTTGCAGAAGAATATGGCTTCAATGACAATATGTTGGGGCGTATAAGTTCGTTTAGTGGTTTCATTTTCTTCGTATCTTATGATTTTAGTCTTACTGTAACGGCATTTTTGTGTGCATCAAGAAACTCGTTAGCAGCCATTGTTTCGATGGTAGGTCCTATGTTCATTATACCTTCGCGTGTGATTTCCTGGAATGTAATCTTGCGTGTGAAACTGTCCAGATTTACTCCGCTGTAGGCTTTTGCATATCCGTTGGTAGGAAGAGTGTGATTGGTTCCTGAAGCATAGTCGCCTGCACTTTCAGGAGTGTAAGGACCGAGGAATACAGATCCGGCATTTACTATTCTTTCAGCTATCTGCATATAGTCTTTGGTCTCGATAATAAGGTGCTCTGGGGCATATTCGTTAGACATGTCGATAGCTTCATCGATGGAATTTACCAGTATCAGTTTGCTGTGTGAGAGTGATTTTTCAGTAATCTCTTTTCTAGGTAATACAGCTAATTGTTTTTCCACCTCTTCCTGTACAGCATTGATAAGCTGTTCCGATGTAGTAATCAGTATTGACTGACTGTCCACTCCATGTTCTGCCTGTGAAAGGAGGTCGGATGCTACGTATGCAGGGTTTGCAGTTTCATCGGCCAACACAGCCACTTCTGAAGGTCCTGCAGGCATATCTATGGCTACATCGTGAAGTGAAACTTCCTGTTTGGCAGCCATAACGTACTGATTGCCCGGGCCAAATATCTTATATACTTTAGGAATACTTTCTGTGCCGTATGCCATAGCTCCTATAGCCTGTACACCACCTGCTTTGAATATTCTGCTTACTCCAGCTGCCTTTGCCGCATAAAGTATAGCAGGATTTATTTTACCTTCACGGTTTGGAGGAGAGCATAGAACTATTTCTTTGCAACCTGCAATTTTTGCCGGAGCGGCAAGCATAAGCACTGTAGAGAAAAGTGGGGCTGTGCCACCAGGAATGTAAAGACCTACCTTCTCTATGGCTACTGCTTTTTGCCAACAGGTAACACCTGTTGAAGTGGTTACTTTCTGTCCTTCAAACTTTTGTGATGCATGGAATTTACGGATGTTTTCCAAAGCCTTGCCTATGGCTTCTTTCAGCTTAATGTCAGTTGTTTTTTCTGCTTCAATAAACTCTTCTTCGGTAACCTCGAGTGACGCAAGTTTCACCTTATCGAATTTCTCTTCGCATTCAATAACGGCTTTGTCGCCTTTTTCGCGTATATCGCCAAGCACCTGAAGCACTGTGTCGCGAAGTGTAGCCGTATTCAGTGTAGGACGACTCAGAAGGTTTTTCCATTCTGAACGTGCCGGATATTTTATTATGTTCATTGTTTTTTGTTGTTGGTTATTAGTTTCTAGTTGTTAGTTTTTAGTTACATCTACATGGGTTCTCTAATAACTAACAACTTTTACCTCTTACTTTTTCAATTATCAAAGGATCATTTTTTCTATAGGAAGAACAAGTATACCTTGTGCTCCTATGGTTTTCAGTTTGCCTATTATTTCCCAAAAACATTTCTGGTCGAGAACTGTATGTATGCTGCTCCATCCTTCTGTTGCAAGTGGCATAACAGTAGGGCTTTTTATTCCCGGAAGAACTTCTATAATATCTTTAACCTTGTCGGTTGGAACATTCATAAGTACATATTTCTTGTCTTCTGCAGCTTTCACTGCATTAAGTCTGAACAGCAGTTCCTTGAGGATTTCTTTCTTTTCGTCGCTCATGTTCTTGTTGCCTATAAGCAGAGCTTCGCTTTTCATTACTACCTCGACCTCTTTCAGATTATTGCTGATAAGTGTAGACCCAGAGCTTACTATATCAAAGATAGCATCAGCCAAACCTATTCCAGGAGCAATTTCTACAGAACCTGTAATTACATGTATATCAGCTTTGATATTATTCTTTTCTAGAAATCTTTTAAGAATTACCGGATATGAAGTTGCAATTTTTTTTCCGTTGAACCATTCCAGGCCGTTATATTCTATTTCCTTGTGCAGAGCAAGCGACAGACGGCATTTGCTGAAACCAAGTCTTTGGATGATGTCAGCTTCTTCTTCTCTTTCCTGAAATTCGTTTTCACCTACTATACCCATGTCGGCAACTCCGCTTGCCACACATTGCGGTATGTCGTCATCGCGCAGAAACAAAATTTCTACAGGAAAGTTTGTTGATTGTGTAAGCAATGTGCGTTTTGATGTTGACAGTTTTATGTCAGCTTCAGCAAGTAGGGCCATTGTATCTTCGAATAGGCGGCCTTTTGATTGTACGGCAATTCTTAGCATATTTTTTCGGTTTAAAAAGTTTATAATCTGAGTTAATAAAAAAGGCTCACCGTTTGTTTTACGGCAAGCCTTGAATAAATCTTTTTCTATAATGAACTGCATGAGCCATCAGCCTACCGATTATTTCGTCAGGAAATGATGATGGTGATGTAGAGCAGTTGTAAAAATCATAACTTTTTCTTCTTGTTTGCGACAAAAGTATAGTTAAAGATTTAGAATTCCAAATTTTTAATGCAAAAAGTTTGATTTTTCTTTCAAATTAGTGGGTTTATATCTTCCTCTTCTGTTTCACATCCATAGAAGAACATGTCTTTCTGTGCTTTTTCTTTTGAGAAAGTAAAGTATGTGCATGTTGCTTTTGTACACTCTTCTCCGTTCATGTTATATATTGATGCGTCTACCAATATAATGTTGCGTTTCTGCTCGCTGATATGTGCACGCAGTACTACATATTCATCAGTAGTCATAATAGATTTCATGTATCTGGTTTCCATTTTTGATGTTACACCAGTGGTCTGGAGCTTTCTGGCTATCACCCATGCGCAAATTTCGTCCAGTAGTGTAGCCTGTATTCCACCGTGCAATGTGTTTACCCATCCCTGATATTTTGCTTCAGGATGCCAGATACTTACTATATCATCTCCGTCCTCATAGAATTCCATTTTTACTCCTGCTTCGTTATTGGGTGCACATCCGAAGCAATAATAACCGTCCAGACCTTTCCAAGGGTTAATAATCTTTTTCATAGGCTATTACAATTATATTTCAAAATCAACGCATGCTCTGTCCACTTTTGCTTCTTTTATTATTCCGGCAGCTGCAACGTGTTCAGGATGAACGGAATATGCTTTTACGTCTTCCAGCGAATCGAAAGTGCTGTCAAGGCAGATATCCCATTTTTCAGAGGGATTGATATTTAGTCCCACGTGTATATCTTTTATGAATTTGATTGTTTTTGGCAGTGATTCAATTGCCGATTTGAAACTGTTCATTATTTCAAGTTTCTCATTTTCAGACAAGCTTTCTTTCAGCTTGAACATAACAATGTGCTTGACCATAGTTTGTATATTTTATTTATTATAGTATTTTTGTATGCAGCAAAGATACGGAAATATATTCATTAATTATTAAAATATGATACGATGAAAAAACGTAAACTGTTAATTCCTTCAATAATAGTGCTTATTGTAGCCTTGATAACTGTACCATTTGTTATCAATAAGGAACACAAAGTGGAAATTATTCATGATGACCTTGACCAGATTATTGAAGATGGCGAACTCATTGTGTTGACAATAAACAGTTATGCGTCATATTTTAACTATAGAGAAGTTCCTATGGGATTCCAATATGAACTGGCACAGGGCTTTGCAAAATCTTTGGGTGTGGAATTGAAGGTTAAAGTATTGAATTCAGAGATTGAACTTGTAGATGCTTTGCATAGTGGTGAAGGTGATCTTATAGCCTATAATCTGGCAATAACAAACGAAAGAAAAAAAGAACTGATATATTGCGGAAAGGAGAATATTTCCCATCAGGTAATAGTTCAAAGAAGCGGTAAGGATGCTTTAAAAGATGTAACCCAATTGGTGGGAAAAGAAGTATATGTCATGCCTGGAAAATATAAGGAACGTCTTGAAAATCTTAATCATGAACTGGGTGGAGGAATAATAATACATGAGGTGACAGAAGACAGTATAACGAATGAAGACCTTATCGAAATGGTTGCTAAGGGTAAAATAGATTATACCGTAACGAACAATGAACTGGCAAAAATCAATAAGACTTATAATCCTAATCTGGATATCAGTATGGAGATAAGTTTCGACCAGCGTTCTGCATGGGCAGTAAGGAATACTTCTCCTAAGTTGGCAGAGGCGGCGGATAAATGGCACAAGGAAAATATAAACTCTGCTGAATTTGAGGCTAGCGCCAGAAGATATTTTGAATTAAACAAACATACTCCTCAAGGTTCTATTCTTTCCCTTAAGGATGGAAGGATATCTTATTATGACGATTTGTTTAAAAAATATGCGTCACAGATAAACTGGGACTGGAGATTGCTTGCCGCTTTGGTCTATACCGAGTCAAACTTTAATCCTTCGGCAGTCTCTTGGGCCGGTGCGAAGGGGCTGATGCAGTTGATGCCTTCCACAGCCAGAGTTTATGGAGTTCCTGCAGGGATGGAAAGTGATCCGGAACAGAGTATAAAGGGAGGTGTAAGATACATTTCTGAGCTTCAGAAGATTTTTTCCAAAGTAAAGGATGACAAAGAACGTATAATGTTTGTGCTTGCTTCGTATAATTCCGGTATTGGTCATGTTTTTGACGCAATGGCTTTGGCTGAAAAGTATGGAAAGGACAAGTACGTTTGGGATGGGAATGTGGCTGTTTATATGTTACTTAAGAATAAGGAAGAATACTACAAGGATCCTGTCTGCAAGAGCGGTTATTTCAGAGGTACGGAAACTTATAATTTTGTACGTGATGTATTGACTCGTGCCGATGTATATATTAAGAATATAAAGAAATGATATAAAAAACAGAAGGCTGAATGTTTATGGTAAACTTTCAGCCTTGTTTGAGCAATAAATGATGAAAAATGAGTGTTTAATTATTTTTATTTGAACATTTCTACTATTTTATTCAATTCGCTGGCGTTTATTACACCACTTTGTCTCCACAACTGTTTCCCGTTCTTGAAAATCATAAGTGTAGGAACAGATTGTATGCTGTATTGCATGGCCAATGCATTATTTTTGTCAACGTCTACTTTTACTATTCGCACCTTGTCACCTTGCATATCCTTTACCTGTTTCAATATAGGAGACATTGTTTTGCAAGGTCCGCACCATTCAGCAAAAAAATCTACAATTACAGGTACGTCTGATGAAGATATTAATTCGTAAAAAGTTTCCATAATGTCTATCGTTTTATGTCGTCGTGATTTAATAATACAACAATGCAGACGTTGTTTTTGTTCGGAACAGATATAAAAAAAGGTGGAAAAAATCCACCTTTATATAATTGCTTTTATTGTATTCAAATTACGTTTACCAGATGTTCAATGAACATTCACTGAACGGTAGATGAACATCGTCTGAAACAGATTATTTGTTGATACCTGAGTAACGTGCGTTAAGTCCGTCTACAATCTCCTGTGTAATATTGTATGCAGGATCAGCATAAAGAAGATTATCAAAGCCTGTGTTGCTGATGATCAGGCTATAACCTTTATCCTTGTTATAGATTTTGAGGAATGAGTTGATAGAGTCTCTCAACTGAAGGCTGTTCTTCTGGTTTTCGTCAGCAAGGTCTTTACTAAGTTTTTCCTGCAAAGCCTGCAAATCCTGCTGCTGTTTGATGATACGGTTCTGCTGCTGTTGAGCGCTTTCTGCACTTACGAAACCATTGTTTTCATATTTACGCTGGAATTCTTTCATTGCTGCATCCAGAGCTTTTGCTTTTTCGTTAAGAGTAGTACGGATATTCTCTTCCTTCTTTATCATAAGTTCGTTCAGGTCATTCCAGAAACGGTATTTTGTAAGAAGCGAGTCTATTTCTACGTATGCAATTTTCATGTTAGTTGTACCGGTAGCCGCAACAGGAACTGCTGTTTGTGATGATTCACCTTTGTTTCCTGCGCACTGTACAAACATTACAGCCATAACCACAGCTAAAAATCCTTTGAGGATGTACTTAGTCTTTCTCATAAATTTTCTATATCATTTAAGTTAATATTATTCTTCTATTTCCTTTCTCTGTCTTTCAGAGATGGCGTTAGGATTGATTTTACGCTGCTCTCTGTCCTGCGACTGCACGCATCCTATTCCTCTTTTGCGCATAGCCTTGCTTCCACTAACGTGAGTGTTAGGAAAACGTCCGTTCTTCTTAAACAGTATTTTTACGCATAATAGTGCTATACAGATAGCTACTATTATTAATGTAGCGAGTATTATTTTAAGCATTGCTGTTGTTCTTTATTGATAAATAGGATGCGGTTCTGAATTATCAAAATTAGAAAAACTGTGTTTTTCATTTGCCTCTCCACTTACCTTTCACTATTTTTGTGGTGCAAATATATAGTTTTGTTACGATTAAAACTTCACAATGCTTTTAAAAAAGTAAATATATAGGTGTAAATCGTCTTATTTAACTTATTTTTGCATAGAATATAAATACATAAATGCTTAATACTGATTATTATGGAAGTAAAAGAATTGACTCCTAAAATTGTTTTTCATTATTTCGACGAAATCTGTAAGGTTCCTCGTCCTTCTAAAAAGGAAGAGAAAATCCGTGCTTATCTCATAGCTTTTGCCGAAAGCAAAGGACTTGAGTATAAAGTAGATGAAGCCGGTAATGTCTTGATAAAGAAAAATGCCACTCCGGGAATGGAAAACAGAAAGACTGTAATCCTGCAGTCGCATATAGATATGGTTTGCGAAAAAAATAACGATACAGTACATGATTTTGAAAATGACCCTATCCAGACATACATCGACGGTGAATGGCTGAAGGCTAAAGGTACTACTCTTGGTGCAGACAATGGTATCGGTGTAGCTACTCAGTTGGCTGTACTGGCATCAGATGATTTGCAGCATGGCCCTGTGGAATGTCTGTTTACAGTAGATGAAGAAACAGGTCTTACAGGAGCGTTCGCATTGAAAGAAGGCTTCATGAACGGTGATATCCTTCTTAACCTTGACTCTGAAGACGAAGGCGAACTTTTTATCGGATGTGCAGGAGGTGCCGGAACAACAGCCCAGTTCCCATGTCCTATGGTGAAATCGCCAGAAGGTTATTTCTTTTTCCGTGTTACTGTGAAAGGGCTTACAGGAGGTCACTCTGGAGACGACATCAATAAGAAACGTGCTAATGCCAACAAGGTTTTGAACCGTTACTTGATGTTAATCTCACAGAAATACGACTTGTATATTGCAGAAATAGATGGAGGAAACCTTCATAATGCGATACCTCGAGAGGCTCATGCAGTATGTGCTGTTCCTATGAAAGACAAAGAATCAGTAAGAGTGGATTTGAATATATTCCTTGCTGATGTAGAAAACGAATTCTCTGTAACAGAACCGAACATCAGAATGGATTTGGAATCGGAAACAGCTCTGCCTGAAGTGATAGAGAAGACTGCAATGATTAAGTTCATCAACTCAATACACGCAGTACATAATGGAGTATTTGCTATGAGTCAGGATATGGAAGGACTGGTAGAAACATCGTCTAACCTTGCTTCTATCAAGATGCGCGACGGACAGATTGTAGTTGTTACAAGCCAGCGCAGTTCTATTCTGTCTTCACGTATGGATATGTCACAGACAGTACGTTCGGCTTTCGAGCTTGGTGGAGCAACAGTCACAACAGGTGATGGCTATCCTGGATGGAAACCAAATCCTTCGTCGGAAATTCTGAAAGTTGCTGTAGATAGTTATAAGTCTCTATTCGGAGTGGAACCTAAAGTGAAAGCTATTCATGCAGGATTGGAATGTGGTCTGTTCCTTGAGAAATATCCTTCGCTAGATATGGTTTCGTTCGGTCCTACATTGCGTGGAGTTCACTCGCCAGACGAAAGAATGCTTATCCCTACAGTAGATAAGTTCTGGAGACATTTGCTTGATGTCCTGAAAAATATACCTGCTAAAGCTTGATTATGAGCTTTATAAGAATTTTGATGTGTTGGGTGGCAGGGTTCATGTCGTTGAACCTTGCTGCCCAACAGTCTTTTTTGGTGATGGAGTATAACGTAGAAAACCTTTTCGACTGCCGTCACGATTCCTTGAAAAATGATTTGGAATTTATGCCTGACAGCCCACGCGGCTGGAATTACGGCAGGTTCAGAAAAAAGATAGAGAATATAGCCCGTGTCATACTTTCTGTTTCGCGCGAGAATGTTCCTGATATCATAGGGCTTTGTGAGGTGGAAAATGAATTTTGTGTAAAAACACTTGTTGGATATTCTCAGCTGAAAGAAGCCGGCTATGAATATATAATTACAGACTCGCCAGATGAGAGAGGTATTGATGTGGCTCTGCTTTACCAACCTTATACTTTTAAATTACTTGATAAAAGATTCATTCATGTTCCTACCGTTAGTATAGGTGGGCGGCCTACGCGTGACATTCTTCATGCATCGGGGCGTATTGTGACAGGTGATACACTTGATGTTTTTCTTGTGCATTTCCCTTCACGTTCCGGAGGGTGGAGAAAATCTGAAAAATTCAGACTTATGGCTGCAGGGATACTGAAATCGGCGGCAGACAGTGTGATGAGCGTGCGTGCTAATCCCAATGTAATGATAATGGGCGATTTCAATGACTATCCGCAGAATAAATCAATATCTGAAGTGCTAAACGCTTCCAAGCCAGGGAATACCGTCGAAAAAAATATGTTATACAATCTTATGGATGGCAGGGAAGGAGGTACATACCGTTACCGCGGTCAGTGGGGAATACTTGACCAGATGATAGTAAACGGAAATTTGCTGGAAAACGGCAATGTCAATGCCGATTATTCTAAAGCATGTATCATAGATTTCCCTTTTCTGCTTGAAGAAGACGACAAGTATGGTGGCGTCACTCCTTTCCGTATGTACAACGGCATGAAGTATAAAGGAGGATATAGCGACCATCTTCCTGTTTTGCTTGAATTGGAGATAAATTACTGACATCAATCCACTTTTTTTGACAAGTATTTATTGCATAAGTCAATTGAAATGCCGACTTTTGTTATTTAGGAATATTAATCATAAAATCTCATGCTAAGTAAGTTAAAGTTAAATCAGCTTTATTTCAAAGATACACAGTTTGCCAATCTGATGACAAAACGAATTTTCAACGTTTTGCTAGTGGCAAATCCATACGATGCTTTCATGCTGGAGGACGATGGACGTATAGACGAAAAGATATTCATAGAATATATGAATCTCAGTTTGCGTTATCCTCCACGTTTTACTCAGGTTTCTACTCCGGAAGAGACATGGAAACAATTGGGAAATACCACGTTCGATCTTGTAATCTGTATGCCTGGAACGGACAGTAGCGACACTTTCGACATAGCACGCGATATAAAGGCTAAATATCCACATATACCTATCGTGGTACTTACTCCTTTCTCTCATGGTATCAGAGAAAGAATGGAACACGAGGACCTTAGTGTGTTCGAGTATGTTTTCTGCTGGCTTGGCAATACAGACCTTCTTGTGTCAATCATAAAACTGATAGAGGACAAGATGAATCTGCAGCACGATATAAAGGAGGTTGGTGTGCAGATGATAATGCTTGTGGAGGACTCCATACGTTTCTATTCATCGGTTCTTCCTAATCTTTATAAGTTCGTGCTAAAACAAAGCCAGGAGTTTGCCACCGAAGCTTTGAATGAACACCAGCGTACGTTGCGTATGCGCGGACGTCCTAAAATAGTCCTTGCCCGTTCATATGAAGAAGCCATGCATCTGTATGAAATGTTCAGCAATAACGTGTTGGGTATAATATCCGATGCGAGATTTCCACATGAAGGTAAGATAGATCCTTTGGCCGGAGTAAAACTTCTGAAAGAGGTACGCAGTCGTGATCCGTTCATGCCACTTATACTTCAGTCGTCGGAAGAAGATAACCGTAAGTATGCCGATGAGTGTAAGGCTGTTTTTGTAGACAAAAACTCTAAGAAGATGAATATTGACCTTCGTGAAGCTGTTTCAGAGAATTTCGGTTTCGGCGATTTCGTATTTATCAATCCAAAGACAAAAGAAGAAGTGGCTAGAGTCCATAATCTGAAAGAACTTCAGAATATAGTTTTCTCTATTCCTGCAGATTCGTTCCATTATCATATCAGCCGTAATCACGTGTCTCGCTGGCTTTATTCGCGTGCCATTTTCCCTGTGGCGGAATTCCTGAAGCAAGTGACGTGGGAATCACTTCAAGATCTTGATGCCCACAGGCAGATAATCTTCGAAGCTATAGTCCGGTATAGAAAAATGAAGAATCAGGGAGTCGTGGCAGAATTCAAACGCGAACGTTTCGACCGCTATTCCAATTTTGCCCGTATCGGTGAAGGTTCTTTGGGAGGTAAAGGACGTGGTCTGGCTTTTATTGACAATATGATAAAGCGCCATCCTGACTTCGAGGATTTTGAAAATGCATCAGTAGCAATTCCTAAGACAGTGGTTCTGTGTACTGATATATTCGACGAGTTTATGGACAGTAACCGTCTTTATCAGTTGGCATTGAGCGATGCTGATGATGAAACAATCCTTAGAGCGTTTCTGCGTGCCAAACTGCCGGACAGACTGGTTGAGGATTTCTTTGCTTTCTTCGATGTTGTGAAATCTCCACTTGCCATACGTTCGTCAAGTCTGCTTGAAGACTCCCATTACCAGCCTTTTGCTGGTATATATTCCACATATATGATACCATATATGGAGGATAAATATGAGATGCTACGTATGCTGAGCGATGCTATAAAGGGGGTGTATGCATCTGTTTTCTATAAGGACAGTAAGGCATATATGCAGGCTACTAGTAACGTAATTGACCAGGAAAAGATGGCTGTGATACTTCAGGAAGTAGTCGGTACGCAGTATGGCGACAGATATTATCCTGCCATTTCAGGTGTGGCACGTTCCATTAACTATTATCCGATTAATGATGAACTGGCAGAAGAGGGAACTGTGAGTCTGGCATTGGGGCTTGGTAAATATATTGTCGACGGCGGGCTTACATTGAGAGTATGTCCTTATCATCCGGACAAGGTTTTGCAAACCAGCGAGATGGATATAGCATTGCGCGAAACACAGACCCGCTTCTATGCGCTCGACCTTAAAAATACGGGACAAAATTTCTCGCTCGACGATGGTTTTAATCTCTTGAAACTACATGTCAAGGATGCCGAGGCAGACGGTTCGCTGAACTATATAGCGTCAACATACGACCCATACGATATGGTGATACGCGATGGTATCTATCCTGGAGGAAGAAAGGTTATCACATTTGCTAATATCCTTCAGCATGATGTATTCCCTCTTGCCCGTCTGTTGCAATTGGCTCAGAAGTATGGTCAGGGCGAGATGCGTCGTCCCGTGGAAATAGAGTTTGCCGTAAATTTTGATGCCAGCAAGAAGACTGGAGTTTTCTATCTTCTTCAGATACGCCCGATGGTAGATATTAAGGCTGATCTGGATGAAGACCTTAGCCTTATTTCTGAAGACAAGATAATATTGAAGAGTGAGAACTCACTTGGTCATGGAGTTATGGATGATATATGCGATGTGGTTTACGTAAAGACTGACGGATATTCTGCTGCGAACAATCAGCTTATAGCATACGATATAGAGAAACTGAACAGAAAATTCCTGGACGAAGGGAAGCACTATGTACTTGTTGGTCCGGGCAGATGGGGCAGTAGCGATACATGGTTGGGAATACCGGTGAAGTGGCCTAACATTTCTGCTGCAAGGATAATAGTTGAAGCCGGGCTGACCAATTATCGTGTTGACCCAAGTCAGGGAACTCACTTCTTCCAGAATCTGACATCGTTCGGTGTGGGGTATTTCACTATCAATGCGTTTATGAACGACGGTATTTACAATCAGGAGTTCTTGAATAGTTTACCGGCTGTAGAGGAAACCAAATATCTGCGTTGGGTAAGGTTTGAGAAACCTCTAACCGTGAAAATGGATGGAAAGAAGAAGATAGGGGTAGTAAGTTTGGAGTGAATATACTGATAACTCCTGCAAGTTCTGGTTAAGCTGAAACTTGCAGGAGTTAAATTTTTATAGCCCGACTTATGTGCTTGGAAGTTAAATTGATTACTTCTATAATTACTTAACTCTTAAAGGACTATTAAATCAAAAAATCAAGTTAAGTTTTATATATAAATTTATTGTATGAATACATAATTTTACTGATTGAACAATCCTAAATGTATTTAAATAATCTTTTTGCATAAATTGTAAAATACGATTTATTATTATGCAAATTTCCGAGGTATATTATTTTTTAGAGGGTTTTTCGATAGCATTTTTTGGAATAATGTCTGTCAAGAATCTGGCGCATCGTTTTAACTTAGAATGGTGTTTGGTTATATAATGCTTTACTGGATGTTGCTTCATATAAATTCTGTGATTTTTATTCATGAATTTTTAGATAATGACAGTTATCTGAACCGCATTATAAATACTATTGATATGACCGCAGCTCCTACATGCTGTTTACTGTTAATGGAACTATGTAGTCCTGGATGGTTAAAATGGAAGACCATGATTCTGAATTTTTTGCCTTTTATTCTGTTAGGTGGTACATATATTTATTCGGAGTCTGATACTATCTACCAGATACTTATTGCATTCTTTGTGGCATATGGTATAGGGGTTTCTGTTGTTACATTGTATTATATATCTCGATATAACAAGTTTCTTCTCGAACATTATAGTTATAAGGAAAATGTGAACTTGCATTGGCTTAACTTCGTATTGTTTACTTTTTTTGTTCTGATGATTGTTTATGCTGTGTGTGCATCGTATGATACAGCACTGGGTGATTTGTGTTATGTCACAGGAAGTATTATAGCATGGGCTTTGATAGGGTTCTTTATTGAAAAACAGGAGTCTGTTTTATTTGAACTAAAGGCAACGAAGGATGAAAAGGAATTTGAGCGTAACAAGGAACAGGTAAATGATGATTCTGATTCAACGTTTTTTTTAAATCTTGACTTGTTGGTAAAAGAGAGGTTTATAGCTCCCAGACTTTATCTTAAGCCACAACTTAAACTGGGAGACATGGCAGAGGCTGTAGGAACCAACAGGACTTATTTGAGCCGTTATCTTAATGAAGTGTTACATACTAATTTTTATGATTATGTAAATGGTTTGCGCATTAAGGAAGCAGTGGAAATGATGTCGCAGTCT
This sequence comes from Bacteroides caecigallinarum, assembly GCF_021531075.1. GTDB lineage: Bacteria > Bacteroidota > Bacteroidia > Bacteroidales > Bacteroidaceae > Phocaeicola > Phocaeicola caecigallinarum_B. The sequence continues at coordinate 15,832 of NZ_JADYTJ010000036.1, forward strand.
GAGTATAGTATTCAGACTATAGCAAGTATAGTGGGTTTCAACAGTTATTCCACTTTTAGGCGTACGTTTATTGCCACTTATGGGAAATCACCTCAGGAATATAGAAATGACAGGATGATTACAGATTATAATTGCAAAGACAAAATGAAATTGTAATATCAGTATATAGTTGTAATTATTATATCATATTATGTCTGTTGGGGATTCGTTTGACTTTTATTGCAACACAAAGGCAGGTGAATTCTCCAGCTTGGCAATACTTTGGGCAATCTTTGTTGTTCCGGGAATTATTGAGGTTTAATTATAGTGTTGCGGAAAGAATGCTTATGAAAAGATTATTGTTGTTTCTATTGATTGTATTGTCAGGCGGTGTGACAATGGAGGTTATAGGCGCAAATACTGAAAACTTGCCAAAACCTATACATCATTTTGATTTTTCCGGAGATTTGCGCGACTTTGTTACAGGACAGAGTATGTATATTTCCTTATTAGGAACTCCGAAACGTGAATGGGAGAAAAGTATGATACGCATGGTTCCGGACAGCGTGACGTTTGTTGATACTGAGGAAGGTGAAAAAACGGCAATAAAGACCTATGGAGTTTGATGCAAAACTTAACGTTGTTGACTGTCCTAAGATTACAGTATCAATGCTTGTACGTTTTGATGAGGATGGTATGGAGGATAAGAACAATAGCATTTATTGGTTCCGCACTTTGAAGTATGATAAAGGCAGTAATCCCATGTTTAACGAACAGGCTAAAAGGGAATACAAAACAAGGGGAATTCTCGGAGAGTATCACACAAACGGACGCATAGAGCCTACCGGAGACGATGTGGGGTTGACCTTTCCTATGGATGAGTGGGTGTGGATGACGGTAGTGTTTGATGAAGAAACCCGCTCGAGGATTGTATATTTGAACGACAGGTTTACCAAGGAAGAGTGTAGGATGCCTTTGGGCAGTACCGCACATACAGGGCGTGTGGGCCTGTTTCATGAGTCTATGCACTGCCTGATAAGCGGTTCTGTATCAGAGCTGAAGATTTATGACAGAGCATTGTCGGAGGATGAAATAGCTGTCCTGCATGGAGTGGATTCATTCGATGAGTTTGATACTTTTGATGCGTATTTGCCGTTTTTTACATTTATTCTTATTCTCAGTATAATACCTTTAAGTCTGCTGTATTTAAACCCCTGGAGAATAAAAAGATTAGAAACAGATAAAGTGGAACATAGCTATGGCGATGATAATCTGGCCCGGAATGAAATAAATTCGGCAATAGAAATATGGTATAAAAGTACCGGAGCCAGATGTCCGTATTGTAGTAATGAGAGTCTGGCTTTTCATTATCCGCGCGGTATCAGGATTCCATTCATAAGGAAACATATTATAAATGCAATTAATGCCAAACCTTCTGATCCTGAAACCATAGAGCGTATAAACCTGACAGTAGATGCATTTAATGCTTCTATAAAATACAGGTTCAATGGTTCTGTAATTTATATCATCATTGTTCTCCTTTCAATGTTTTTCCAGGAGGCATTTGATGGCTCTAAAACTATTTTCACTTCGGACGACATGACTTTCTGGGGTGCGATAGGTGATACTTTCGAGAAACATTGGAAGTTTATGGTTCTTCTAATTCCGTATGTGTTGTTTCAATGGGATGGAGTCTGATAGGCAGATATGGTGAGGATGTGGAAACGACAGAACGCAGAAAGTCGTCGGTCGGAACGCTTCCTTTAAAAGAGAAAATCAAGGAAATTGCACATTCCGGTGCCGGATTTTTCAGTATAGCCTTCTCTATTGCTTTTTCCGTTCTTAAGTATGTTTTGGTATGGATGTATTCAACTATAATGTGGGGTATCCGTAATTCTAGGGAAATAGTTGTTTATAAACGTGGTGGCACTGTGGTCCGAACAGAAGAAGGGGTAAATGTTGTCATGTTCTTTGCCGGATTTATGGTTGTCTTTATATGTTTGGCAATAGTGTATTTTTTATTGACATTCATGTCTATTTTTATATCCTTGTCTGTATTGTTGGTCATACCTTATAAGATTGTAAGGAATTATATTCTGCATATGTAGTTATGCAATGTAGTCACAAAACGAAATGTGTATTTTTTTTGCAACATTTAAAAACAACAATTTGCAAGAAAACGCATTTCTATAAACGTAAGGTGTTGATTTCCATTGGAGTGAACAATTAATGAAATATGAGAAATATGAGAAACAGACGAACTGCCAAAGACAACGATAAAATAAAGCTTCTGGTTAATGAATGGGTGAAAAACAAAGAATACCTAAAAAACGACATAGGGATTGAAAAATTAGGTAAAAAACTTGGAATAAACCGTACATATATATCAAACTACATAAACGATATATATCAGGTTAACTTCAATACATGGATTCACCGGATGAGAATTGCTGATGCCAAACAAATGATTATTGACAATCCGGGCATTACAATGTGGCAAATATCCATAATGACAGGCTACGCAGACCAGGCACACTTCAGCAAGTTGTTTAAACTGATAACCGGTGTATCACCCATGAAGTGGAAGAAACAAGTATTTGACAATGGACTGAACTCTTAATAAAGTATTATGGATAACTAATAATTATCAATGAGGGTCTGTCAAAAATAAAATGACTTCTCCGTAAAGTTATAGATTGTAACTTTAATATTAAAGGGTCGTATCAAACTCTGCATTGAGTAATGATATGACCCTTTCTTTAGTCTTTAAGGATGCTCAAATTTAAAATTATAACTTTATCTTTTCAAGAATGAGTTTTGACGCACCCTCATTATAAATATAGACAAATATTAAATAACATAAGATTTATAGCTTACAGCTGTATTCCTTATGGAACTCAACAACAGCCTCAATTCCTTTTCGGAATATGTCGAGAGGGAAATTCTCGTTTGGCGAATGGATGGCATTGCTTTCAAGCCCGAATCCCATCAATACCGTCTTTATTCCAAGAATTTGTTCGAAATCGCTTATGATAGGAATACTTCCTCCGCGACGTACAGCCAACGGTTTCTTCCCAAATGCTTTTTCAAATCCTTTTTCGGCTGCCTTATATGCAGGAAGTGAGATAGGGCAAACGTAGCCTTCGCCACCGTGCATTGTAGTTACTTTCACTTGTACGTATTCAGGAACTATTTCATTGATATAGTCGACAAACAGCTGTGATATCTTTTCGTGGTTCTGGTGTGGCACAAGTCGGCACGAAACTTTTGCATATGCCTTCGACGGAAGTACAGTCTTCGAACCTTCACCTGTATATCCTCCCCAGATACCGCACACGTCGAACGAAGGACGGCAACTGTTGCGCTCAAGAGTGGAATATCCTTTTTCGCCTTTCAATGCTTTTACTCCTATGGCATTCATGTATTTCTCTTCATTGAAAGGAATGTTTGCTATCATCTCGCGTTCTTCTGCCGGAACATCTTCCACATCGTCATAGAAATGAGGTATGGTGATGCGTCCGTCAGCGTCTGTAATCTTGTCTATCATGCTGCACAGCACATTGATAGGATTTGCCACAGCACCGCCGAAGTGTCCGGAATGAAGGTCGCGGTTAGGACCTGTTACTTCTATCTCCCAATATGCCAGTCCGCGCAGACCTGTTGTGAGCGACGGCAGGTCTTTTCCTAGCATACTTGTGTCCGATACAAGGATAACATCAGCCTTAAGCAGTTTCTTGTGCTCTTTCAGGAATGCATTAAGACTAGGTGAACCTATTTCCTCTTCTCCTTCGAAAATGAATTTTACGTTGTGCTTCAATAGTCCTTCGCGCACCATATATTCGAATGCCTTGGCCTGAATCATTGCCTGGCCTTTGTCGTCATCGGCACCTCTTGCCCAGATGTGTCCGTCTCTGATTTCCGGTTCAAACGGATTGCTTTTCCAGAGTTCTAGCGGTTCGGCTGGCATTACGTCATAATGCGAATATATCAATACTGTAGGCGCATCCGGACTGACTCTCTTTTCTGCATATACCAGCGGGTTGCCCTGTGAAGGCATGATTATAGCTTCGTCGGCACCCGCTTCTATGAGGAGCTGTCTCCATCTTTCGGCGCATGCCAGCATATCTTCCTTATGCTGTGGTAGGGCACTGATGCTGGGTATGCGTATCAGACTGAAAAGTTCGTCGATGAAACGCTGTTCGTTTTCTTCTATGTATTTCTTTATTTCCATGATTATAGAGTTGTTGTTTTGTTTAACAGATAATAATCGAGTATGGTCATGGCTGCCATAGCTTCCACTATAGGTACTGCTCTTGGTAGTACGCATGGGTCATGGCGTCCTCTAGCCTTTAAGATTGTTTCGTTACCGTATTTATCTACAGTAGGCTGTTCCATAAGCACTGTTGCAACAGGTTTGAATGCTACCTTGAAGTATATGTCCTGTCCGTTGCTTATACCGCCCTGAATACCTCCTGAACGGTTTGTGCGGAATGCTATCTTTCCGTTGTCATTATAGAAAATGTCGTTTTGCTGACTGCCCTTCATGTTCATATTGCCGAATCCCTGTCCGTATTCGAATCCTTTTGCAGCATTGATTGTGAGCATCGCATTGCCAAGTGCTGCATGTAGTTTCCCGAAAGCCGGCTGGCCGAGACCGATAGGGCATCTCTTTATCACGCAGTCCACAGTTCCTCCTATGGTATCGCCTTCACCCTTGGTCTTCAGAATGAGTTCAGCCATGGTCTGTGCCATAACAGGGTCCGGACATCTTACCGGATTCTTTTCAATCTCACTCAAATCGTATGCGGTATAATCCTTGTCAAGTTTCAGTTCTCCCACCTGCGAAGTGTATGCGGTTATTTCGACACCAAGTTGTTTTAAAGCTATTTTTGCCAATGCTCCGGCAACAACGCGTGAGATGGTTTCGCGTGCCGACGAGCGTCCTCCTCCGCGATGGTCGCGCAATCCATATTTCTGTGTATAAGTGAAATCGGCATGCGACGGACGGAAAACATCCTTCATATTGTCGTAGTCGCCTGAATGCTGGTTGGTGTTCCACACTACGAAACCTATAGGACATCCTGTAGAAACGCCATCATATATGCCTGAAAGAAATTCCACCTGGTCCGATTCCTTGCGTGCCGTTGTTATGGAAGACTGTCCTGGTTTTCTTCTGTCAAGCTCTTTTTGGATAAAATCCATATCTATATGTATTCCGGCAGGGAAGCCGTCTATTACTCCTCCTATACCTTTTCCGTGCGATTCACCAAAACTGGTCAGACGGAATATATTTCCAAACGTATTGTTGTACATTGTATCTTGGTCTTTAATCTATGTTTTATGTTATTTTTTTATTTATAGCTGAAATGACAGTATAAATCTTGGTGCTGACCATAGTGGGCAGTGCTGCCGACGATGGTCGGCAATGCTGTTGACGATGGTCGGTAGTGGTGCTGACGATGGTCGGCATCAGGAAATGCCTATGCTTAAGTTAGAATTTACTTCCGGCTCCACCGCCTCCGAAGCTTCCTCCACCGAAACTTCCTCCTCCGAAGCCACCGCCTCCGAAACCTCCACGTCCGAAGCCTCCACCCATGAAGATTCCTCCACCGAACGGTCCGCTTCGTCTGCCGTGGTGATGATTGTTTTCATCGTCTACGCGCTGTTCCTTACGTACATAGTGGCCGCAGTTTGAGCAGCATGACACTATTTCTTCAATATGGTATGTGGGGTATTTTGCTATGGTGCGTCTGGAAATTACTTTCATAGTCTGCTTATGACATTTGGGACAGCGTCTCTGTCTGCGGATATTAAGCCAAAGATAGAACATCGTAAATCCTATAACACCGAAAAGCAGGATGAACAATATTCCGGAATCTTTACTTGAACCGGAACGTGGACCGTCAGGCGTTCCGCTTTCTCCGTCAAGGTATCCTCTGACGGCTTTTATTCCGGCAAGCATTCCTGCATCCCAGTTGCCCTGCGAGAATGATTTGTTCATATACCTCACCTGTATTTTCTTGCAGATGGCATCAGGCAGAACTCCTTCGAGTCCGTAACCGGTTGCGAACTGGATGCATCGTTCGCCGGTTACGAGTAGTATAACCAGACCGTTGTCTTTTTCTTTTTGGCCTACACCGTTTTCCTGCCCAAGGCGGTAAGCGAAATCAAAACAGTCGCCTCCTTCAATCTGTTCTACAGCCACCACAAGAACCTGTATTCCTGTTTTCTGCTCAAGTGAAAACAGTGTGGTGTCTATGGCGGCAACAGTTGCTGCAGAAAGAATATTGTCCGGATTGCTGACATAGCGGGTACGATCCATCAGATGTACCATTGGGACATCTTCTACCTTATATTCCTTTGCAGTAGCCGTCATGCAACAGCACAAAACGAGCAGTAGCGCTACGAAATGCAGTTTTCTCATGGGCTAATCAGAATTTTACTTCCGGTGCTTTTTCGGAACCTTCGGCTGCTTCGAAATATGGACGTTTCTCGAATCCGAAAAGTCCGGCTATGATGTTTTTAGGAAAGCGACGGATTGTTGTGTTGTAGCCTTTGGCTATCTCGTTGAACTTTCTGCGTTCCACACTGATTCTGTTTTCTGTGCCTTCAAGCTGGGCTTGCAGAGCCTGGAAGTTTTCGTTGGCCTTAAGGTCAGGATAGTTTTCTGTAATGGCAAGCAGTCTGCCGAGTGCTGCACCTATCTCACCTTGTGCTTTCTGATATGCCTGAAGTTTTTCAGGAGTAAGGTCATCAATACTTATTGTTGCCTGTGTCGCTTTCGACCTTGCCGATACTACAGCATCCAGAGTTTCTTTCTCGTGTGCAGCGTATCCTTTTACGGTATTTACCAGATTAGGAATTAGGTCGGCACGGCGCTGGTATTGGTTTTCTACGTTGCTCCATGCAGTGCTTACGGATTCGTCCTGCGATACGAGCGAGTTGTAAGATGAAATACTGTAAATAACTGCGATTGCGATTACGGCAATAATAGTGATGATAATCCAAGTTTTCTTCATAAGTTTTTTCCTGTTTGTAAATATTAAGTTGAATTTCGGCACAAACATAGCAAAAATAACAGTTTATGCTATGATTGGAATTTATCTTTTATTTGTATAGTCTATGATTACTTTTTATGTTTTCTACCGGAAAATATATCTTTTATTCTTCTGTATATCTTGACTCCGGTCATGATACCGTCGTATGCAGCCATTCCGGAATTGAAATGATGCATCATAAGGTCCATCTTGTTTTTGGTTTCAGGAGGAGAAAAAAGATTTTGAGTCAGTTCTTGTATTCTTTCCTTTGACTGTCTGAGTTCAGCTTTCTTACTTTTTTTTCTCTCCGATATGATTTGAATGCTATATTGGGTAATATCGTTCATGATAGATTACTGTTTAGGGTTGTTCTCTTCTTTGTCTTTGTCTTCAAGGAATAATTTTGCCAGAAAGTTAACCATTGGCTGGAAAATTATTTTTTGTCGGAGTATATATATGGCAATTCCCAGCAACAGTATGCATCCGCCTATTATGGCGTAACTGGCTATTATGTTGTTTACGAATGAATCTATTGTGTAGACCAGCATGAAAGAGAAATAAAATAAAGCTGTCATTCCCAGAACTATCAGTACGCATATAAGTATAAGTGTAGATATGAGAATGGTGAGTTTCTCTACCAGGTCAAGTTTGATGTATTGTCCCTGAAGCTCTATGTATTTCTTTATTTCCTTGAATAGTGCTTCCAGATTGTCAATACTTTTGTCGTTGGCAAACATATTGGTTTCTTTTCTTTGCGATTAATAAAAAAGGGAAGTTTAAAAGGAAGTTCCGTCAGTCGCATTTGCGTGATCGGCTTTTCCTTTTAAAATCCCTAGTGAGTTTTCTCAATTACTTGGCTTGACAGTATTTGTGCTTACTGTCTGTTTCTTTACTCGGCATCTTTTACTTCTGCTGCAATCTGGTCAACTAAGTCTTCCATTTCAGCACGGTTAAGTCTGATTCCTTTCTGACGGAGGATTTCAGCTATTTTTCTACGAGTTTCTTCGCCTTTCTCCGGAGCGAATAGAATTCCGGCTGCTGCACCAAGAGCTACTCCGCCCAAGAATGCTGCTACAATGTTTAATGCTTTCATGATAATTATGTTTTATCAGTGTGTGTATGAAATCATACTGTGTTTTTAATTTGCTTTCTACAAATCTAATAAAAAAGATTGTATTTTGTCTGCATTTGTCCGCTAAAAATTAGCAATTTATTTACTCTATTGTATAATTAACTGATTTTAACAGCGTGGAAAGGTTTATATTACTACTTTTGTCAAGAAAAAACTAAGTTAGCAAATTATTAAAACAAATAAATGTAAGGCAACATGAAAAAATTATTCGTCTTAGGAATGGGATTATGCCTCGTTCTGGCATTCTCTTCTTGTAAATCAAGTGAAAGTGCATATAAGAAGGCTTACGAAAAAGCTAAGCAAAATGAGTTGGCAGAGGCTGCAAACGAGCAGGAAACTGTAGTTGAGGCTGCACCTGTGGTTGAGGCTGCTCCTGTAGTAGAAACAGCTCCGGCTCCTGTTGCTCCGGCTCCTGTGCGTGAGGAGAAGGTTGAACTGGTTTCCGGTGACGGACTTAAGGCTTTCAGTGTGGTATGTGGTAGCTTTGGTGTAAAGGCAAATGCAGACGGATTGAAGTCTACACTTGATGCTGAAGGTTATAGCGCAAAAGTGGTGTACAATGCTGAACGCAATATGTATCGTGTCATTGTTTCTTCTTTCGATACAAGAGAAGAGGCTGCAGCTGCGAGAGATGCTTTCAAGGCAAAATATCCTAACCGTCAGGACTTCCAGGGTTCATGGTTATTGTATCGTGTGTATTGATAAATATTTAGGAATTACTATTCCATTTATCATATTATAAGCGATGGCATATATGCTGTCGCTTTTTTTTATACCTTTGCGGTTCGTAATATAGATAAAAAAATACGTTATGAAAAATAGGTATTATGTTAGCTTAATAGCTCTTTTGACTGTAATGCCGGCATTGACACAGGAAAAATTTGAATTGTTCAAGTATGGTGATATGGATCACTGGGTGACAAGGAGAATAGAAGAGTCTGCTTTAATAGGCGGTAGTGTGAAACATCTTTATGAACTGGGACCAGATATGGAAATTGACGGTAATAATCCATATGTGAACCAGGGCGGTTCGCCGTGGGGAAATTCCAATGTGATGGCAAAGGTAGTGGGGATAGTCAAGACAAATACCAGTGTTTATCCTGAAAAACGTTGGTATGGAAAATGTGCACGTCTTGAAACACATATAGAGAGTGTAAAGGTTCTGGGACTTGTAAATATTACCGTACTTGCTTCAGGGTCAATGTTTCTTGGTGATATGAAAGAACCTATAACGGGTACAAAGGATGGTGAGAAAGCTTTGAACTGCGGTGTGCCGTTTACTAAAAGACCTAAGGCCATACGATATGACTATAAAGTGAAAATGTCTGATCAGAAAGATAGAATTCGTTTGACCGGGTTCAGTAAAAAATCTGTAGTGAAAGGAAAGGATGCTGCAATCATGGTATGTTACCTTCAGAAAAGAACAGAAGATGCTGATGGTAATATCATAGCTAAAAGAGTTGGTACTGCAGCTGTGAAATATACCACATCTTCTGACTGGAAAAACGGAGCAACGTATGAAATAATGTATGGTGATATAACAGGCAATGACAATTATGTGCCTGAACTTATGGCTTTGGGTACAGGTGGATATCATGCCCGCAACAGCAAAGGAGAGAGTGTAATGATAAAAGAAGACGGATGGGCCGGAAAGGATGAAACTCCTACACATATTCTTGTTCAGTTTACTTCAAGTATTGGTGGTGCTTTTGTAGGTTCTCCGGGAAATACACTTTGGGTGGATAATGTGGGATTGGTGTATTAACCAAATGCTATGATTTTTTAAGTCTTATATACAAGAGGTTAATAAATTAATTCGTAAATTTGCTGCCACTTATGAGTAGGATTTTGGCTATAGATTACGGAAGAAAGCGTACAGGAATTGCTGTTACAGATCCGATGCAGATTATTGCAAGCGGACTTACAACTGTAGCTACACACGAACTTGTGGACTTCATACAGAAATATGTCAGTCAGGAAAAGGTGGAACGGATAATAGTAGGTCATCCCAAACAGATGAATTACGAGGATTCTGAGAATATGAAGAATATTATTCCTTTCATGAACAGAATAAAAAAACTGCTTCCGGATATACCGGTCGAACTGGTTGACGAGAGATTTACTTCTGTGCTTGCGCATCAGGCCATGCTGACTGGAGGATTGAAGAAAAAGGACAGACAGAACAAGGCACTGGTGGACGAAATAAGTGCAACAATAATTCTACAATCTTATCTCGAATCGAAAAAGTATTAACAAACAGAATAAAAACAATAAATATGATTTTACCGATTTATGTATACGGCCAACCGGTATTGCGTAAGGAGGCCGAAGATATAACTCCTGATTATCCAGATTTGAAAGAACTTATTGCCAATATGTTCGAAACTATGGACCGCGCGGACGGGGTAGGATTGGCAGCACCACAGATTGGACTTCCTATTCGTGTGGTTGTTATAAACCTGGATGTCTTGTCGGATGATATGCCTGAATTCAAGGATTTCCGTAAAGCTTACATCAATGCTCATATCATAGAGACAGGAGAGGAAATGGTGTCTATGGAGGAAGGTTGCTTGAGCTTGCCTGGAGTGCATGAAAGTGTTAAACGTCCAGATAAAATACGCGTGACTTATCTTGATGAAGATATGAATCCGCATGATGAATGGGTGGAAGGATATCTGGCAAGGGTTATGCAGCATGAATTTGACCATTTGGACGGTACAATGTTTATTGACCACTTGTCTCCGCTCAGGAAACAGATGATTAAGGGAAAACTGAACAAAATGGTTGAAGGAAAAGCCCGTTGTGCTTACAAGGTGAAAACTGTAAAATGATAAAAAAGCTTCTATACATATTATATATAGGCTTGATGATGCCTGTGGTGGCCCTGTCGCAGATCAATACTGACAGGGTGATGACCATAGGTAAAAATGCTCTTTATTTTGAGGACTATGTGTTGTCCATACAATATTTCAATCAGGTTATAAATGCAAAGCCATATTTGGCCGAGCCTTTTTTTTATAGGGGATTGGCAAAGATTAACCTCGATGATTTTCAGGGAGCTGAAGCCGATTGTACTGAGTCGATAGAACGTAATCCGTTTGTGGCTAATACATATCAGATAAGAGGTATATCAAGAATACGTCAGAATAATTTTGACGGTGCCATAGCCGATTATCAGAAAGCGCTTTCCATAGAACCGGAGAACGAGGCGTTGTGGCATAATCTTATATTGTGCAGGATCCAGAAAAAGGATTATTCTATAGCCAGGGCAGAACTTGATACTCTTATTTCTATTTCTCCCAGATATACAGATGCTTATTTGATGCGTACTGAGGTGTCTCTGAAAATGAAAGATACACTGCAGGCTATGACCGATGCAGACAAGGCAATAGAAATGGACAGATATAGCCCTGAACCTTGGGCTTCCAGAGCTGTACTGTTTATGCAAAGAGGTAAGTATGCCGAGGCTGAGGCTGATTTTGATGAGGTTGCAAGGTTGTCGTTCAAGAATTCTGGTATATATATAAACAGAGCTCTTGCAAGATATTATCAGAATAACCTTCGTGGAGCAATGGCAGACTATGATATAGCTCTGGATATCGATAAGAATAATCTTATAGGACATTATAATCGTGGTTTGCTCAGGGCACAAGTTGGTGATGACAACAGGGCTATAGAAGATTTCGACTTTGTACTGAGTGTTGAGCCTGATAACTTGATGGCAGCATTCAATAGAGGACTGTTGCGTAGCAGGACAGGCGACTATAAAGGTGCAGTAGCAGACTATACTGCTGTTCTTGATGAATATCCTAACTTTATGCCGGGATATCAGTGCAGGGCTGAGGCATATAGAAAGATGGGAGATTTGAAGAGGGCTGATGCTGATGAAATAGTGGTTCTTAAAGCTCAGATTGATGCACAGACCGGTGCGAAGAATAATACAGCTTCGAACGACAAGACACGAAAGAAGTCGGATAAGGATATGAATAACTACCGTAAGATAGTTGTGGCAGACAATGATGATACGGAAAGTAAATATAAGACAAACTATCGCGGAAGGGTACAGGACAAGAATATCAATATCTTGCCGCAACCTATGTTTGCTTTGACATATTATGAACGTAAGGATGAGTTAAGAAGGCAGATTAATTTCTATAATAAGATTGCCCAAATGAATGAAAGGCTTCTTTTTCCTGAAAGACTTATCATTACCAATAGTGAAGTGGCTCTGAGTGAAGCGCAGGTAAAGCTACATTTCAACTCAATAGATCAATTGTCGGCTGCTATAGCTGCCAATCCGGAGAATGCTTTGAACTATTACTCGCGTGCTCTTGATTTCTATTTGGTTCAGGATTTTGACAATGCTTTGAATGATTTGAATGAATGTGTTGAAAGAGATTCTACTTTCTTCCCGGCATATTTCAGCCGTGCTCTGATTCATTACAAGGAACTGGAGTATAAAAAGCGTGAAAAGAGTTTCGAAATTGTGGTATCGGATGATAAGACAGCACAGGTGAGAACGTTGGATTATGCCAGAATACGTGAAGATTTGGATAAAGTGATAGAACTGGCTCCGGATTTCGTATACGCATATTATAACAGAGCAAACATCCTTACAATAATGAAGGACTACCGAGGTGCGATAGCTGATTATAATAAGGTGTTGGAAATAGATCCTAACATGGCTGATGCTTACTTTAACAGAGGACTTACTCATATATTCCTGGGTAATAACAGATTGGGAATACAGGATTTGAGTAAAGCAGGTGAGTTGGGACTTTTCTCGGCATATAATATTATAAAACGCTTTACGGTAAAAGAAAAATGACATTTTATATAGAAAAGAAATCTATTCAAGAAACTTTTACTATTTTTGCGGATAAAATTGAAGTAAAATAAGATTAAAATATAAAATCATGATTAAAATAACATTCCCGGATGGTTCGGTTCGTGAATATAACGAAGGTGTAACCGGTCTGCAGATTGCAGAAAGCATTAGCTCTCGTCTGGCACAGGATGTGCTGGCTTGCAGTGTTAATGGTGAGACTATTGATTTGAGTCGTCCTATAAACGAAGATGCAGAATTCGTTCTGTATAAATGGGATGATGAACAGGGTAAACATGCTTTTTGGCATACTAGTGCACACTTGCTTGCTGAAGCTCTTCAGGAACTCTATCCTGGAATACAGTTTGGTATAGGTCCGGCTATAGAAAACGGTTTCTACTATGATGTGGATCCGGGTGAGGCTGTTATTAAAGAAGGTGACCTGCCTGCAATTGAAAAGAAGATGATGGAACTGGCTGCCAAAAAGGAAGCTTTGGTTCGTGAAAACATCTCAAAAGATGATGCATTGAAAATGTTCGGCGAAAGAGGAGAAACTTATAAGTGCGAACTTATCTCTGAACTTGAAGACGGACATATCACAACTTATACTCAGGGTGCATTTACTGATTTGTGTCGTGGCCCTCACTTGACTTCTACTGCTCCTATCAAGGCAGTGAAACTGCTTTCTGTAGCAGGTGCTTACTGGAGAGGTCAGGAAGACCGTAAGCAGATGACACGAATCTATGGTATCTCTTTCCCTAAAAAGAAAATGCTTGATGAATATCTGGCATTGTTGGAAGAGGCTAAGAAACGTGACCACCGTAAAATTGGTAAGGAAATGGATTTGTTCATGTTCTCCGATACTGTAGGTAAGGGATTGCCTATGTGGTTGCCTAAGGGTACAGCTCTTCGTATACGTCTTCAGGACTTCTTGCGCCGTATCCAGTCAAGATATGACTATCAGGAAGTAATGTGTCCTCCAATTGGTAACAAACTTCTTTATGTTACATCAGGTCACTATGCAAAATATGGTAAGGATTCATTCCAGCCAATCCATACACCGGAAGAAGGAGAAGAGTACTTCTTGAAACCGATGAACTGTCCTCATCACTGTATGATATATAAGAACTCTCCACGTTCTTATCGTGACCTTCCTTTGCGTATTGCTGAGTTCGGTACTGTATGTCGTTACGAACAGAGTGGTGAACTTCACGGATTGACTCGTGTTCGTAGCTTTACGCAGGATGATGCTCACTTGTTCTGTCGTCCGGATCAGGTGAAAGATGAATTCTTGCGAGTAATGGATATTATTTCAATCGTATTTACTTCAATGGGACTTCAGAACTTCGAAGCTCAGATTTCATTGAGAGATAAGGTAAATCGTGAGAAGTATATCGGATCTGAAGAAAACTGGGAAAAGGCAGAACAGGCTATTATCGAAGCTTGTCAGGAAAAAGGTTTGCCGGCAAAAATAGAATATGGTGAAGCTGCATTCTACGGTCCTAAACTTGACTTTATGGTGAAAGATGCTCTCGGACGCCGTTGGCAGTTGGGTACTATTCAGGTAGACTATAATTTGCCTGAAAGATTCCAGTTGGAATATATGGGATCGGACAATCAGAAACATCGCCCTGTAATGATACACCGTGCTCCATTTGGTTCAATGGAACGTTTCGTTGCTGTTCTTATCGAACACACTGCAGGTAAGTTCCCATTGTGGTTGACTCCTGATCAGGTTGCTATCCTTCCTATATCAGAAAAATTCAATGACTATGCCGATAAGGTGCGTATGGAACTTAAGAAGTATGATATCCGTGCTTTGGTTGATGACAGAAACGAAAAAATCGGTCGTAAGATACGCGACAATGAAATGAAACGTATCCCTTATATGCTTATTGTTGGTGAAAAAGAAGCTGAAAATGGTGAAGTAGCAGTAAGAAAACAGGGTGAAGGCGACAAGGGAAGCATGAAAATAGAATATTTTGCAAAAAATATTGCAGAAGAAGTTCATAATATGATAAATAAATGGTAACTTTGCAACCGTTTTCACGACTATATATTATAAAATCGTGAAAACGGTGTAAAAACTATTAAAAGAATAATTTATAAAACGTAATTCAAACTGGAATAAAAGTTATTAATGAAGAATGACAATTTAAAAGGGCAACATCGAATCAATGAACAGATTCGTGCCAAAGAAGTTCGCATAGTGGGCGATGATATTGAATCAGCAGTTTATCCGTTGGCGCAAGCTTTAAAGATGGCCGAAGAGCATGAAGCTGACTTAGTTGAAATTTCACCCAATGCTGTTCCACCGGTTTGTAGAATTATAGATTATTCTAAATTCCTTTATCAGTTAAAGAAACGTGCTAAGGAACAGAAAGCAAAACAGGTTAAGGTGAATGTTAAGGAAATCCGTTTCGGACCTCAGACTGATGAGCATGATTATAACTTCAAACTTAAGCATGCAATAGGTTTCCTTCAGGACGGTGATAAAGTCAAGGCTTATGTTTTCTTTAAAGGACGTTCAATCCTGTTTAAGGAACAAGGTGAAGTGTTATTGTTGCGTTTTGCAAACGACCTTGAAGAATATGCAAAAGTAGAACAGATGCCTTTGCTGGAAGGTAAACGTATGATTATTTCGTTGACTCCAAAGAAAGGTCCTGCTCCGAAGAAAGCAACTCCACAACAGGCTAAGCCTGCTAAGACTGAAGAGGAAGAAGATTAAAAAACAAGTGCGTATAGCGCGCAGGTATAGTGCGTTATTGCCTTTAGAATAATAATAATTAAAAATTTAAACAAGATGCCAAAGATCAAGACTAACTCCGGTTCTAAAAAAAGATTTGCTCTTACCGGAACAGGTAAAATCAAAAGAAAGCACGCTTTTCACAGTCACATTTTGACTAAGAAGACTAAAAAGCAAAAAAGAAACCTTGTACACTCAGGATTAGTACACAACTCAAACCTAAGTCAGGTAAAGGAACTTCTTTGCATGAAGTAATTTTAGCTTTAAAAGCGTATTTTGTATCATTTAAATTATTAACCGAATGTATTAGCTTTAAGTCCGATTGTAAAATATCGGCGCTTTCATTCAAAAAAGAATTAAAACTATGCCAAGATCAGTAAATCACGTTGCTTCAAGAGCAAGAAGAAAGAAAATTTTAGGTTTAACCAGAGGTTACTTTGGTGCTAGAAAAAATGTATGGACAGTAGCCAAGAATACTTGGGAAAAAGGTTTGACTTATGCTTACCGTGACCGTAAGAATAAGAAACGTAACTTCCGTGCATTGTGGATTCAGCGTATCAATGCAGCTGCTCGTTTGGAAGGTATGTCATACTCTAAATTGATGGGTGCTTTGCACAAAGCTGGTATTGAAATCAACCGTAAGGTTTTAGCTGATTTAGCTATGAATCATCCAGAAGCATTCAAAGCTGTTGTTGCTAAAGCTAAAGCTGCTTAATAGCTTCTTAGGAATAAAAAGTTATAGAAAAGCTGTCTTCTTTTTAGAGGGCAGCTTTTTTGTATTAAAATGATCTTGAAACTTTGATATATTAAATTTTTGTATTATATTTGTAATACAAAAATATAGCCGCACTTGCAGAATCGGGAAACTCATCAAATTATAAGAAATACCGAGACAAGCTTCATATTCTAATGGCGGGCCACGCCTTCGGGTAGCATTTATGCCGGTGGATTACAAAGGAAATGAGCTCTCAAATCATGTCTATCGGAGTTTCGTCACGCCTCGGGTGCGGCTTTTTCTGTTTTATAATACCAAAGAAATCATATCTCATTGCATAACTAGTGGTATTCATTACCTTCAGGAGATATTGTTCTCACGCTAGAAACCATATTTTGTGAACCTTCTGTGTGCATGACAGATTCGAAATGATATGAGGTCGTATGTATTTCCCTATTGATGTAAACTTTCTTTAGAAATACCTTGAGGGCTTTATAGGCATTTTTCCGGATTGTAAGGAGCTTAGTATAAAGGCGTACGTACAACAAATATGAGGATGTTGAAATGCCAATCTGCCGTATTGATGACAGACAAAATCA
Organism: Bacteroides caecigallinarum; assembly: GCF_021531075.1. GTDB lineage: Bacteria > Bacteroidota > Bacteroidia > Bacteroidales > Bacteroidaceae > Phocaeicola > Phocaeicola caecigallinarum_B. Next base: position 32,865 of record NZ_JADYTJ010000036.1, read on the forward strand.
GAAACAGACTGTTTAAATTAATATGACATGATTTTACTGACTAGATTAAAAGAAGTAATCCTATTTATAATTATTGCTGTCCGATAAAATCGATTGAATATAAAAGAATATCGCTCGGCCATTGTATATTCAATGGTCGAGTCTTATTTTGTTATTCCAAGCCCCTTCAAAAAATAGATAGTTGACAATCTTCTTTCTGTCTCACGTCCAGAAGAGTTTCCCAATCTTTTTCCGGATGATTGAAAAGGCTGTAGAAATCTACATAATACATAAGTGTAATCCTCATCATTGTTGCAAGACCGGAGAAACTCCATGAACGAGTCAGTTTCTTTTTCATTACCATAAGCAACAGATTGGCTATAAGTGTCACCCAAATCTGTATTTTAATCGCATTTGCACTTTCCCCATAGAAGTATTTTAAGGGAAAGTTCTGTTTTATTTGCTTGAAAAGCAGCTCTATTTCCCAACGTTTGTGGTATATTTCTATAATCTCGTTTGGATCTGATTCCATATCGTTTGTAAGCAATGAAACCAGTTTGTGCTTTTTAATATCAACATAGGTAATGATACGGGCATGATGAATCAGAATTGTACCATCCTTCAGCATTTTTGAGAATGTTACATTTTGTATACGTACCTCCATAAAGCCTTTATCATTCTGGTACATACAGTCCTCTATAATGTTGTATTTCAGGTTCTTCTTCATTTTTGTTACATATATAACTTCTCTTTGCGTGAGTGTTTCCAGTTTCTCATAATCAATGTATGCACGGTCCATGGCAATTATGTCACCTTTGTTCATTACTGACGGTCTTAACATGAAGGAATCGTTGGTTGCTGCCGAAGTGAACTTTATATCTGAAGGAACTCCTTCGTTGGCGTGTATGACAGTGTGTACCTTTATACCTCCTTTCTTCTTGCCAGTCTTGGGATGACGTCCCACACCCTTGAACAGGAGATTGGAGAACAGAGTGATAGTGGTGGAATCAATAATCTGAAGACGCTTCATCCAGACTTTATCCCTGTTCTTGCGGCTGTCCGAGGAAAGTATATTTCTGTATGTAGTGTATAAGTCATGATAGATGGACTCAAATATAATTTCCGGCCGTCGTCTGTTGGCATCGGAAAGAGTACTGCGCGAAGGCATTAACCTGATAACTAAATGACAAAGTTTGCGGGATTCTGCCTGTAGGGAAGACATTATCTCCCGTAAGGAATCAAAACGCATGATGACCGCATAGAGCATAACGACAAGATGAGTCCATATGTCGAAACGTTTTACATAGTGCTCTCCACCATATTCACGACTTAACCGAAGGATTGTTGACTTGTCCAGTAATTTTATCACCTGACAATAGAGCGGCTGTCCGCTAAAATGTGTACTTTTGCCCATAATTAGATTTTATTGTTTGGCGACTGAAATCTAACGAAAATGGGCTGACTTCGCAAATGAAGTCAGCCCTAATTTTATGGCTTTGTAAAATTTTTATCGGACAGTAATAGATGTTTATATTGAATGCCCTTATGGAATGAGGTTTTCAATCTATGTTCTCTCTATATTTAGTTCCGTATTTTTCGTAATATTTCTGGTTTATCTTTTTTTGAAGCACTGTTTGTGCTTTTTTGTAG
>NZ_JADYTJ010000037.1 GCF_021531075.1 Bacteroides caecigallinarum
GTACTTTTGCTCATGGTTAAACTTTTAGTGTGGTGACTCAAAGATAACCAAAATAGGGCTGACTTCCAAAATCGGAGGACGGCCCTATCATTATAATGATGTATGAACTTTTAGCGGACAGTAATAAAACTATTTAAGGAAAAATTCGGTATGACACCGTCCGAATACAGGAAAGAAAACACCTGATTCGACACTTTTCGTGAATTGTAAATTTTGATGCCGGTTAAAGCGTTGTTTTACAGCGTTTTAACCGGCATTGTTGCGCCGTATGTTATAATCCGTATGCGTTAATTTGCGCCATTTCAACCATTTTTCACTCCATTATGCGCCGTATGTTATAACAGCTCTTTCCCTATTCAGTTTACTTTGCATTAGTGAAATTTTAAAAAAATAATGTTATGAAAAAGTATTTATTCTATGTAATCGCTTTATTAAGTATCGCGTGTGCATTAAGCAGTTGTAAGAAAGACGAGGAACCGGAAACAGACAATTCGCCGAAGTTTGAAGGCGTATTCTGGGTTGCAAGTATTTATATTGATGAATATCCTGGGAGTCCGGCTGAAGCATTTAAGGTTGAAAATAACAAATTTGAAACCTTTCTTGTTGCTCCTTCAGATGAAGCCGCTGCCATGCTATCGGAAATGTGTGGTATTACTGTCGAAAAAGGATATGCGATAAGAGATATCAGTTTGGCTTACGAATGCAATATAACCGAATTTAACGACGGCTTATCCGGACGCATATTCAGAAAAGATAAAGAACATATAGACAAAGAAGGCTATTATATGGAATACATGGAGCTTACCAAAGAAAGTGTGAAAATGTGCTATGCCGATAACCCTAAAGAAGAAATATTATTCTACAATGCTGAAAAAATAGTTACCAAGGTCATAGATTTTGATTTTAGTTCAATAGAAGAGTAATTCGCATCAGGCATTTCTTGCCTATTGATAATCTTTAGTTTTAGAAAATCTTTAGTAATAAACTCTTAAAACAAACAGTTATGAAAACCTACAACATTATCCTATCGGCAGTGGCATTCATGCTGATGGCAGTTTCCTGCAGCAAAGACGTGCAGACATCATTCAGTGAAGAATCTCTTCCAGTTAAAATCAAGGTGACAGGACATGTGCGCTATCTCGCTAATGACGATTCAGGTCCGCTTGACCCTGAAATCGTTAAAACCGGAACAGTGGTAAATATCTCTTATGGTATTCCTGATGGAAGTACCCCTCCTGTAACAAATTTCTCTCATAAGACAGTGGAAACCAATGGCGCAGGATATTTTGAATGTGAAATAGGTTGTCCTATTGGCAAGGCTATGACAATAAAAGCAAGCAGCTCGGTAATTGAAGAATCTTATACAAGGGATAAAGAAGGCGATTATTCCCCATCTGAAACATATTTCTTCTCTGAAATTACCAAAGATAATATACCTGGAGGCAAGACTGTTTACTTCGCTTTGGACCTCGCTCCGTCGGCATATACATCGGAAGACGGAATGACACAGCCTTAATAGCACATTCTTCATATATTGGATTTGTTGACTTGGTGAAGTTAACGGAGTTATCTGTTCCTTCCGTTCTCCGTTCTTTCGTTTCTGCGGATTTGAGTGTGTCGGATATGATATTCGGGAATTTATAAACCATAACCCTAAATATACCAGTGATTAAATCTCGGATTGAACCGGCATTATCAATAATCACCCCGATTGAACGGAACAAAGGAATAGCGAGAGCGGATTGGACAGATTCTCAGTAACAACTGAGCTGAAACAGAACAAAAAAAGAACCCACTAACACGTTTCATTATGAAAAAAATAGCATTATCAGCGTTTGCGCTTTTATTGATGGCGGCAACATCGCTGACAGCACAGGAAAACAAATATTACACTCCGCAAAAAGGAGATTGGTCCATCGGAGTAGTATTCAATCCGGTATCCATGTCGTCTATAAAGGCACAGCCGAGTTCGGGCGACAAAGTAGGTGATTGGGCGAAAGGCCATGCATTCAATGGAGACCAGATGTTCATGCTCTCACAGGACCCCGTGGCTGCGGTGAGAGTGAAATACCGCTTGGACAAGAACGCGGCCTTAAGGGCAAGCCTCGGTTTCAACGGTAGCCTTATAAACTATAAGGAATATGTACAGGACGACCTGGCAGTGGCTCTGGACGCCGACTCGCAGAACAAGGTGGTCGATGTGGTACATTCCAATATGAATACCGCCAGCCTCATGTTAGGTTATGAATATATGGTAGGCGAAAAGGCCGTAAGATTTATCTTCGGCGGCGATATCCTCTATTCCATTGGAGGCGGACGACTCACTTTCGACTATGGCAACCGGATGACAAGCCTGAACCAGATACCGTCCACAATGCCTATACCCGGTGATATGAAAGATGAATCAGGCAAGGGAGGCATCGCCTACGGACGTCCTACCGACAAATACACAGCCGGCTACATACACGCTTTGGGCTTCTCGCTCGAAATGGGTATCGAGGTATTCATAGCCGAAAGGATTTCTGCCGGACTAAGCATGAACTTCACTCCGCTTGCCGTTACTTTCCAGCCCGAGACATATACAGTATATGAGGGCTTCAGCACATACACCGGACAAGTGGAGAAATATACCAACTATGTAAGCCCGGGAAGCAACGCTTTGCTTTACGGAATAGAGAACTTCGGAGCACGACTCTCGCTTAACTATTATTTTTAAAAACAGATTAACTTCTTGATAATGAAGAAATAATTAGGTGTCTGCCCTGCATTGGAGGGCGTCAGAAGGTAAAGCCCCTCTTTACCTTCTGACTAAAAACACCTGACTTCCCTGACTTCCAATAACTTCCAATAACTCCCCTGACTTCCCTGACTCCAAATACCTCTTACCATTATGAAAAACTTATTATCCTGCACAGCAGCATTATTAGGCATCGCGCTTACATTGAGCGGATGCAAGAAAGACGAAGCCGCGCAACTGCCTGCACCCGAGATATCGGTGCAACAGCCTAAGGCATATCCGTGCATCAGCGGAACATACTCTGTAGAATACAGTATAGTAAATTCGCGCGAAGGCGTGAAACTGGAAACCACCTGCAATGACGAATGGATTACCGGAGTGACTGCCGACGACAAGACCGTCACTTTCAGCCTGACGGAAAACACATCGGTCGAAGAAAGGAACGGAAGCATCACGCTCGACTATCAGGATGCCGTAACGGTGACACTCGGAATAAGGCAGAAAGGATTCTCCGAAACCCCGATAATCAAGGCCACGGAGCCTGCCGCCTTCAGCTACGTGGGCGGACCTGCCACGATAAGCTACACCATAGTCAATCCAAAGGACGGCGCGGTGCTGAAAGCAAGCTGCAGCGAAAGCTGGATTGGCGGAATAACGGCCGACGCACAGAAAATTGACTTCACGATAGAGAAAAACACTTCGGACCTCGAAAGGACGGCAATCATGACCCTCACCTACGAAGACGCGGAGCCATTGGAAATCACGATAAAACAGGCGGGAGCAAACGCCGTAATAGCACTCGACGAGCACGGCACCGCCAACTGCTACATAGTGTCGGGCGCAGGCTCATACACGTTTGCCGCAGTAAAGGGGAACAGCACTGAAAAGTTAGGTACGCCGGGCGAAAAACTCACGGCGGAAGTGCTGTGGGAAACCTTCGGCACGGGTACGGCACCGCAAAAAGGCGACCTGATATCGGAAGTGTCAATAAAAGACAATACGGTGACCTTCAAGACTCCGGACCAATTCAAGAAAGGCAACGCTGTGATAGCGGTAAGGGACAGAAAGAGTGCCATCATCTGGAGCTGGCATATATGGCTGACGGACAAACCGGAAGACCAGATGTACAGGAACAATGCGGGAACGATGATGGACCGCAACTTGGGAGCCACATCCGCCACCCCGGGCGATGACGGGGCAATAGGACTGCTATACCAGTGGGGAAGGAAAGACCCGTTCCTGGGAATGAGGAGCATATACAATGATTATACGGCAAGGTCCGTTCCGCACGAATGGACTCAACTTGCGACAAGCGCAGGCTATGGCACAATAGCATATACCATATTGTACCCCACGACTTTTATTTATGCAGACGAGAGCAATAAATACGACTGGTTAAAGATAGAACCCGGCAGCACCCCCGACAACACACGCTGGCAGCACGAAAAGACCATCTACGACCCCTGCCCTCCGGGCTACAGGGTGCCCGATGGAGGACCGGAAGGAGTATGGGCCAAGGCATTCGGTACGAGACCGAGTATGGCCATCAATAGTGAAAAATTCTTCGACAAAACAAACGAAGGCTATAACTTCGGTTCGTCAGGTAATGCGGAACATAAGCTTACTGACGAGGCTGCCGTCTGCTGGTATCCCATGACCGGTTTTATGGAAGGTATATATGAATTTAAAAAATACAACGGAAACTACTGGTCTTGTACTTCGGCAGAAAATGCAGAATCATACTGTCTTGAAGTCCAGGGAAATGGCAACTACTACATCCTATCCTCTAAAAGTGGAATTCGCATAACCGCCCGTGCTGTCCGTTGCCGGAAGGAATGAAATAATTCAAAAATACATCATTAACCTTTAAATAAAAACGAGATGAAAACGAATGATTTTATCAGAAAGAGCTTACTGATGGCAGCCATGTTGCTTGCCACAGGATTAGTGGCCGAAGCCCAATTCGGCAAAGGCGTTTTGGACAAAGTAAAATCCGCCGCAAAAGCAGAAAGTAATGCCGGAAGCGGAAAATCGGGCAATGCAATACAAAGCGTAAGCGGAAAAGCCGCCGCAGCCACTGCCACAGGGAATGCCCTCTACGTGAGTCTGGAAAAAGGCAGCGCAAGGGCAGACGGCTCGAAGGCTACACCCATGAAAGACATACAGAAGGCCATAGACAAGGCTGCCAATGGCGACGTGGTACGCATAGCACAGGGAAACTACTTGGGCAACTTAGACCGCGGATGGATTCAGATTAAGGGCAAATACGTGAGCCTGGAAGGTGGATGGAACGACGATTTCACCGAACGTAACCCCGTGAAGTATATCACACGCATACAGCCTACGGTGCAGCAAAGGGGTACCATCGGACAGGGACTGCTGATGATTGAGGCTACATCGAACAAGAACGAGCAAATCATCATCGACGGTATATTCTTCGACCTCGGACTGGTACACGAATATGCGAAGGCAGACCCTACGGACGAACGCTTCGGCTGTCCGGAAGGATGCGAAACGGGACGAATCATGCCTGTAGGCAACCCGCCTAACAAGACCATACGACTCATAGGCGGAAAGGTGGCAGGAAAGCTCGTGATACGCAACTGTATGTTCCTGAACGCATCGTTCAACGCCATCATAATGACAAGCATGGGCGGAGCATGGGAAATATATAACAACGTGTTCGTATCGAACCTCTATGCTTCGTGCGAGATAAACGGCGGTCTGAACCAGACTTCGGGAGGCGCACACCAGTCCACAGTGGATTTCCATCACAACACTGTGCTGTTCTCATGGCCTACTACAAAGGAGATGGAAAGCATGGGCTACGGCTACCGCTTCAAGAACGGTGCTGACCACAACGTGCATCATAACATCTTCGGCTGCAACAACTTCGGAGCATTGGACGGCGGATGGGACGACTCAAATCTCCCTGCCGACAAACGCAAGATTTGTTCGGCATACGACAACCTGTTCTTCATGAACAAGGGCGACATCGTGCTTGCAGGTACAAGCGGAGGTAAATGGCTCAACGTGCCGGCTAAACGGTTTGACGAGGTGGAAATGCTGACCAAATACGAAAACAACAGGGAGCTGCCGAGCACAAGCAAGTTCAAGGACCTGATAGACCAGCCTTACCTGAAAGGTTTCGCGTCGCTGAAAATCATGACCACTGAAAGCTATGACCCTAACTCGGCGGCAAACTTATACAGGGAAGCCCACGGACTGAACAAGCAGGGCACAATGACCACCCGTGTATCAATGTTCGGAAACCGCTACAACTTCGACAAGGCGGTGAAATTCTTCGGAGCAGAACCGGGATATGGGGCACAGATGCCGGAATGATATTAAGGCGACAAGGCTTCAGTTACAAGATAACAAGGCCTCCATCCGGACGGCAACCAACGGTCAGCGAAGCTAAACCTTGTCAACTCGTCAACTTGTCAACTCGTCAACTTGTCAACTCGTCAACTTGTAACTTATAAACTAAAAAAACTCAATACCATGACAAACTTGGAAACAAACGGAAACATCTATTACGTAAATATAGCGAAAGGTAGTGCAAGAGGAGAAGGAACACAAGAATCTCCAATGAAAGACGTACAGAAAGCCATAGATAAGGCTGCCGACGGCGACGTAATCCGCATAGCTCAAGGTAACTATCTCGGAACAATGGACCGCGGATGGCTTCAGATAAGAAATAAATATGTAAGCCTGGAAGGTGGATGGAACGAGGATTTCACCGAACGTAACCCTGTGAAATACATCACACGCATACAGCCCACTGTGCAGCAAAGAGGCACCATCGGTCAGGGACTGCTGATGATTGAATCGACATCGAAAAAGGACGCGCAAATCGTCATCGACGGACTGTTCTTCGACCTCGGATTAGTGCACGAATATGCCAAGGCCGACCCTACGGACGAACGCTTCGGCTGTCCGGAAGGATGCGAGACGGGACGAATCATGCCTGTAGGCAACCCGCCTAACAAGACCATACGCCTCATAGGCGGAAAGGTGGCAGGAAAGTTCATCGTACGCAACTGTATGTTCCTGAACGCCTCGTTCAACGGTATCATAATGACAAACATGGGCGGCGCATGGGAAATATACAACAACGTGTTCGTGTCGAACCTGTACGCTTCGTGCGAGATCAACGGAGGCTTGAACCAGACTACGAGCGCGCATCAGTCCACAGTGGACTTCCATCACAACACTGTGCTGTTCTCATGGCCTACTACAAAGGAAATGGAAAGCATGGGCTACGGCTACCGCTTCAAGAACGGTGCTGACCATGACGTGCATCATAACGTATTCGGCTGCAACAACTTCGGTGCGTTGGATGCCGGCTGGGACGACTCCACTCTGCCTGAAGACAAACGCAAGATTTGTTCGGCATACGACAACCTGTTCTTCATGAACAAGGGCGACCTGGTGATGGCAGGAACAAGCGGAGGCGGATGGCTCTATGTGCCGGGCAGACGTTTCGACGAGGTGGAAGCTCTGACCAAGTACGAGAATAACGAGGAGCTGCCGGACACAAGCAAGCTGAAGGACGTGATAGACGAGGCATATCTGAAAGGATTCGCGTCGCTTAAGGTGATGACCACCGAAAGTTTCGACCCTAACTCGGCTGCAAACGCCTTCAGAAGTGCCTTGGGACTGAATATGCAGGGAACAGCCACTACACGCGTATCAATGTTCGGTAACCGCTACAACTTCGACAAGGCGGTACAGCTGTTCGGAGTAGAACCGGGGTATGGGGCACAGATGCCGGAGTGATGCTTAAAGGAATATACGGTTAGATATTTAGAAGTGGAGAAGGTATCAAAAAGCAATGTTTTTCAGTAGGTATCTTTGTAAACAGAATACTATATCTCATAGTATAAAGGTGTTGAATCACCGGTTAATAATTGTTTCAAGAAGGTAAAGCGCAATACTTTACCTTCTTTACCAAAAGCATAATATTTCTTTTTCATAACTCTCTTATATCTGATATCTTCTCTAACTTCTTATAACTCATTAACTCACTCAAAAACTCATACTCATGATAGGATTATGGATTTCGATAGGTGTCATCGTACTGCTCGTGATATGGGCTGTGACACTTTACAACCGTTTGGTTAAACTGAGAAACAACAGAGAAAACGCTTTTGCCGACATAGATGTACAGCTAAAGCAACGCCACGACCTTATCCCGCAGCTTGTGGCTACGGTGAAAGGATATGCCACCCACGAAAAGGAAACCCTCGAAAGGGTGATGGCGGCACGCAACGGGGCAATGAACGCCGGCAGCATAAACGACAAGATAGTGGCGGAAAACGCCCTGTCGTCGGCACTGGCAGGACTGAGGGTGACGCTCGAGGCTTATCCTGACCTCAAGGCGAACCAGAACTTCATGCAGCTGCAGGAAGAAATATCCGATGTGGAGAACAAACTTGCGGCAGTAAGGCGATATTTCAATTCTGCCACAAGAGAGCTGAACAATGCGGTGGAGACTTTCCCGTCGAATATCTTTGCCGGAATGTTCGGGTTCAGGAAAGAGATGATGTTCGACCTCGGAGAACAGCGTCAGACTATGGACAAGGCTCCTGAAATAAACTTCTGAAAACTTAAACAAAACTTTTCAAGATGGGATACGTAGGCATACAGACACAGAAGAGCAGAAATGATTTCCGCTCGATGCTCCTTCTTTTCATGTTCCCATGTCTGGTGGTGGGGATGGTGTACCTCTTTTGCATCATGCTGGCATGGTTGGGAATCACCGGAGAGACAGATGCGGAAGGAGTATTGTGGCTTAAAGCCAACTCCATTTTCCTGAAATCGGCACCATACGCCCTCGGAGGCGTTTTCGTCTGGTTCATAATTGCATATTTCTTCAATACGGGCATAATCAAGGCTTCCACGGGGGCGAAGTCGCTGGAAAGAAGGGAGAACAAACGTGTTTACAATCTGGTGGAAAACCTCTGCATGAGCCTGGGCATGAAGACACCGAAAATAAACATTATATACGACGATTCGCTAAATGCGTTCGCAAGCGGAATAAACGAACGCACATACACGGTGACTCTCTCGAAAGGAATAATAGAAAAGCTGGACGACGAGGAGCTGGAGGCTGTCATAGCCCACGAGCTGTCGCACATCCGCAACCACGACGTCAGGCTGCTCATAGTTTCGATAGTGTTCGTGGGTGTATTCTCTATGGTGGCAGTAACGGCATGGCGGACTATACAGTATTCGTCGTTCACCGGCTCAGGCAAGGACGACAAGAAAGGAAGCACTTTAATCATAATGCTCCTTGCTGCGATAGTGGCGGCAATAGGCTATTTTATCGCTACGCTGATGCGGTTCGCCATCTCCCGCAAGAGGGAATATCTGGCAGATGCCGGCTCGGCGGAAATGACGAAAAACCCGCGGGCTTTAGCTTCCGCGCTGCGCAAGATTTCTAAAGACCCGGATATAGAGGCGGTGAAGCGCGAGGACGTAGCACAACTGTTCATACAGCATCCCGGAAAACAGTCTGTAGGCTTTATGGGAAAGCTGGGCGGACTGTTCGCTACCCATCCTCCTATTGAGGAGAGGATACGCATACTTGAGCAATTCTGATAATGAAACTCACAAACTTACAAACTCATTAAACCTTACCATTATGAAAAAACTATTATTTTACTCAATCGCTTTATTAAGCGTGGCAACCGCACTTAGCGGATGCAAGAAAGACGAAGTGGTGGATTTAGTACCATCTATATCAGTAACACAGCCTGAGGTCTATCCGTCTGAAGGAGGTACCTATACCTTAAGCTGCAACATAGAGAACGCACTCGAAGGCATGGCTTTGGAGGCAAGCAGCAAGGATGAATGGATAACGAACATTGTCGTTGACGGAGCGAATGTTTCATTCAATCTTACAATGAACAATTCTCCTAAAGAAAGAAACGGAAGTATTATTCTGAAGTATCAGGATGCAGAAGAGGTTAGAATAAAGGTAAAACAGGAATCAGGCGAAAACAGTTATACGGCTATCGACGAGTCAGGTACAGCAAACTGTTATATCGTATCAGCTTCCGGAAAATTTACTTTCCCCATGGTGAAGGGAAACAGCACGGAATCGGTTGGCGAAGTATCCTCTATGGAGATATTGTGGAAGTCTTTCGGAACAGATGTTGTTCCTGAAAGTGGAGACCTGATAACGGAAGTATATTGTAAAGGTGACTTGGCTTATTTCGTGACCGGAACCGAATTCAAAAAGGGCAATGCCTTAATTGCCGCCAAAGACAAGGACGGCAAAATACTGTGGAGCTGGCATATCTGGATGACCGACAAGCCGGAAGACCAGGTTTACAATCGAAATGCGGGTACGATGATGGACCGTAATCTCGGAGCCACATCCGTTACTCCGGGAGAAGTGGAGGCTATCGGTCTGCTTTACCAGTGGGGAAGGAAAGACCCGTTCTTGGGCTCATCGTCAATTAAAGAATGCATTATGGCAAAATCCACACTCGACCAATGGCCATCGTCTGTAGATCCTGCAACAGGCGGCACAATAGAATACGTAATAGCCAATCCTACAACTTTTGTCAAAAATGAAACCCCTGATCTCTCTGATTGGCTTTCGTCTGCTGATGGAAATTTGTGGAAAAAGGAGAAGACCATTTACGACCCTTGTCCTCCAGGCTACAGGGTTCCTGACGGCGGAACAGATGGAATATGGTATAAGGCTTTGGGTGGCACAAATCTGTTTTATTATGCTTTCGATAGTAAAACAATTGGAGCCAACTTTGGTTCTTCAGGTTCCGGCACAATAAAATTGACTGAAGAAGAAAATTGCTGGTATCCTGCCTGCGGAATATATTCAGGAATGTCTGGTGAACTTATATCAAATGGGTTTAGTGGCAGCTGGTCTAACACTGCATCTTTGGGAACACTGAGCTACTCTTTACGATTCAGTAACAAGACTAAAATATTTACTGATCAAGAAATAGGTCGTTCCTATGCCCTTTCTGTCCGCTGCCAGAAAGAATGAGAGTGACATGTAGCAAAAATTCAGCACAGCCGGTAAAATCTTAAAAGACAAATAGAAAAGATTACATATTGGTAAGTGTCGAAGTGTAAAATGGGAAGTCTGCCCGCCAAAACGGGTGTCAGAAGGTAGGGCACCGGGCTTTACCTTCTGATTGTTTCCAAAAACTTCGTTCAGACGGAATAAGGGACTTGTTTTTCTTAGTTGTGTGTTCACCGGTCGTTCATTGATTGTTCACCGGCCGTTCAGTGAACACGCAGTGAACGTCTGATGAACAGCCGGTGAACATGAAATGAATATGCAGGATTGGTCTGATTCTCAAATCTGAACCAACGGTCAGCGAAGCTAATGACCATCCGGACGGCAATCTTGTCAACTCGTCAACTTGTCAACTTGTAACTTAAAAACTTATAAACTCAAAAACTCATATTATGAAAAAACTATTATTTTACATAATCGCTCTATTAAGCGTGGCAACTGCACTTAGCGGATGCAAGAAAGACGAAGAAGCCACTGAGTTACCACCACCGGTCATATCCGTAAAGGAGCCCAAGACTTATTCGTGCGGTGAGAAATCATACTCGGTGCGCTACAGCATAGAAAATCCTCGTGAAGGAGTTAAACTGGAAGCTGCCACCGGCACCAAATGGATTACGAGCCTTGGCGTGAGCGAAGACGCAATCACTTTCACACTCATGGAGAACAGCTCCGACAAGGAAAGAAGCGGAAGCATCGAACTGTCATATCAGGGAGCGGAACCTGTGAGCCTGAAAATAAAGCAGTATGAATACTCCGAAACTCCGGTGATCTCTGCACCGCAATTGATAGACATAGGATGCTACGGAGGAGCAAAATCCATATTATACCAGATAAAGAACCCTGACGACAATGGCGAACTGAAAGCTAACAGCGACGTGGATTGGATTTCCGCCATCCTCATTGAGGAGGAGAAGATTTCGTTCACCGTAGGGGAAAACCTGTCCGATTCTGAAAGGACGGGGAGAATCATCCTGTCATACAATGGTGCCGAGTCGGTGAAAGTGACTGTCAAGCAGAAGAAATACACCGCCCCGGAAATACAGGTACAGACGCAGTCTTTCGATGTCCCTTCGATTGGAGGAAACAGAAGTACGGAATACAGGATAATAAACCCCAAGGAAGGGGTAATACCGAATGCAACAGTGCGCGAAGGATGTGACTGGATTACCATCGATAATATTGACGACAAGAATATATCTTTCACCGTGAGTGAAAATGCAACCGGTAACGCGAGGAACGAAAAAATAACGCTCAACTATAACGACGGAGCGGCAACATTGGATATTACCGTAAATCAGATAAAAGAAAATATTCTGGACAATGACGAATCCGCCAACTGCTATATCGTATCAGAGGCTGGCTACTATCAGTTCAAAGCTGTAAAGGGTAACAGCGATGAAACAGTGGGAACGATATCTACGGCAGAGGTGCTGTGGGAAAGTTTCTGTACGGACGTGGCTCCCCAAAAAGGCGACCTTATATCGGAAGTGTACGCCGGAAACGGCAAAGTGATTTTCAAGACAGGAGACACCTTCAAGAGAGGCAATGCGGTGATAGCGGTTAAGGACGTATCGGGAAAAATACTGTGGAGCTGGCATATATGGATGACAGACCTGCCGAATGACCAGGTTTATGCAAACAATGCCGGCACCATGATGGACCGAAACCTTGGAGCAATCTCAGCCAATCGAGGAGATACAGGCACCTCTGGTTTATTTTACCAATGGGGAAGAAAAGATCCTTTCAGAGGTGTAAGAGCGTATAAAAAAGTAAATAATTTTATACCATTAATTGCAACAACCCTTAAATGGCCGGATGAAATAGAATCAGACGCAAATACCGGTACTATAGATTATGCCATTGCTAATCCTACAACCTTTATTTATGGTGAAAAGGACTGGTGTTTCATAGTTCCTGATATACCCCGTTGGAATAAAACAAAAACAATTTACGATCCCTGTCCTCCGGGTTACAAAGTGCCAAAATACATAATTTGGAGAACAGCACTTTCTAATAATAAAGGCGATGGTAGTATTGATTATAAAGATGGTGAAGGCGGTGCCAACTTAGGTTATTCTTCAATGGGTTATAAATTCACAAGTGATAATGAATGCTGGTATCCGTTTACTGGTTATAAAAGAAATGCAAATAACTTCTACGAATCTTTGGGCGAGTATTGTTACAATTGGACAAATGAATTATATTTTGAATATAACGCTTTCACCTTGAAAATTGGTAAAAATACATTTGAAGGCAAAGTGGCATTGTACAATTCTTGTGCTGCAACAGTCCGCTGCCAGAAGATAGAATACTGGTAGTTAGGTTGTTAGAGCTATCCGTAGTGAATTAATAATTAAGAATTAAGTTACAAGGCTTCAGTTAAAAGGTAACAAGGCTCCCATCCGGACGGCAACCTTGTCAACTCGTCAACTCGTCAACTAAAAAGCCTTGCCAACTTGTAACTTACAAACTTAAAAACTCAAACTTATGAAAAAACTATTATTTTACGCAGTCGCTTTATTAAGCGTGGCAACCGCACTTAGCGGATGCAAGAAAGACGAAGGGGGAGCAGAGCTGCCTACTCCCGTAATATCAGTAAAACAGCCTAAATCCTATCCGGGAATGAGCGGAACATATTCCATCAACTACAGCATTGAGAATCCGCGCGAAGGAGTGTTGCCGGAAGCGAGCAGCGAGGATTCATGGATAACCGGGCTGTCCGTCAACGAAAAAAGCGTGTCATTCAAACTGTCTGAAAACTCATCAGGGCAAAAGAGAAGCGGAACTATCGCACTCTCCTATCAGGATGCGGAGGGAGCAAGCGTAAGCATCACGCAAGATGGAATCACATATTTGAACCAGACTGCCACTGCAAACTGCTATATAGTAACCGGTGCGGGTACATACGTCTTCCCTCCTGTGAAAGGTAACAGCGACAAATCTGTGGGTGCCGTAGCATCAGTGGAAGTGCTGTGGGAAAGTTTCGGAACGAGCGACGCTCCTAAAAAAGGCGACTTGATATCGGAGGTGTCATTCAAGAATGACATGATTTATTTCAGTACCAATGAAGATTTCAAAAGGGGTAACGCCCTGATTGCAGCCAAGGATGAGGCGGGCAAGATTTTATGGAGCTGGCATATCTGGATGACCGACCAGCCGGAAGACCAGGTTTACAATAACGATGCGGGCACGATGATGGACCGTAATCTTGGTGCCACATCGGCATTTCCCGGCGATATATACGCTATCGGACTGCTTTACCAGTGGGGAAGGAAAGACCCGTTCTTGGGCTCATCGTCCACTACGGAAAGCGTAATGGCAAAATCCACACTCGACCCGTGGCCGTCTACGGTAGATCCTGCAACAGGCGGCACAATAGAATACGTAATAGCCAATCCTACAACATTCATTAAGAGTGAAAATGGTTGGTACTATGACTGGCTTGAGGATCGAAATGACAATCTATGGAATAAAGTGAAGACAATCTACGACCCATGTCCTCCGGGCTACAAAGTTTCTGATTCAGATATATGGAGACTTGCCGGCCTAAGAAGTGATAACTCTAATAATAGTGCTTACGATGCTATTCTCCATGGATCTAACTTTGGTTCCTCAGGTCCGGGCGAAATGAAATTGACAAAAGAAGCTATATGCTGGTATCCTGCAAATGGATGTCGTCAAGGATCCACCGATAAATTAGTAGGAACAGGCACATATGGTGGCTGGACTAACAAAGGAATTTCTGGCGATTATACAAAATCCTATGCTGTTTTATTCAAAAGTAATGAAATAAATATAGGTAAAGATGAAGTTCGTAGCAATGCCCTTTCTGTCCGCTGCCAGAAAGAATGAGACCGAAACGTAACGAAAATTCTGCACAGCCTGTAAAATCTTAAAAGACAAATCGAAAAGATTACATATTGGTAAGTGTTGAAGTGTAAAATGGGAAGTCTGCCCGCCAAAAACGGGTGTCAGAAGGTAGGGCACCGGGCTTTACCTTCTGATTATTTCCAAAAACTTATATTATGAAAAAACTATTATTTTACGCAACAGCTTTATTAAGCCTGGCAACCGCAATAGGCGGCTGCACGGCAGAAGATGTCATAGATTTGCTTATCCCCGACATAAACATCAAACAGCCGGGAATATATCCGGGAGAGGGCGGAGAATATTCAATAGCCTACACTCTGGATAATCCGCGCGCCGGTGTGGCAAAGTCGGCCAAAAGCACTGAAAGGTGGATTAGCTTCCTGTCCGTAGATGGGAAAAAGGTTTCGTTCTATCTCTCGGTAAACCCTACAACGTTTATATGCGGGCTTGAAGACAACGACGACTGGTGTTATAATACCGGAAGCGATTTGCGCTGGGGAAGGACGAAAACCATTTACGACCCATGTCCTCCGGGCTACAAGATTCCCGATGGAGGAGATAATGGTATATGGGCCAAAGTATTAGGCAGTAAATTTGTGACGTGTGAGGTGGATATTAAAGATGAAGAACATCGTGGGATGGATTTAGGAAAGTCAAGCGGTTCAATATACTACTTTACAAGTTCTTATAACTGCTGGTATCCTGTCACCTTTGATTATAGTGCTACAACCGGTATAATGAATCGTTCATCTACAATGGGTTCGTACTGGTCGCATACCGCTAAAGATTTCAATTTAGATATCAATCCGGGAGAACCGAAGGGAATTATCGACTGCAGAGACAGGCAGCGGGCATCAGGACGTGCTGTGCGCTGCCAGAAAGAATGACGCTTGCCGGCCAACCTGTGGTTCGGGATTGGGCAATGATTTAGTGAGAATATTGAATTTGTTTTGATTATGGATATCAGTAAAACATTATCGATTATATTAATGATGACTTTGTCCGTTTCTTGTGGCTTGCAAGGGAATAAGGAGGGAAAAACGCAGGACACGGTTGCGGCTCCCGATAATGCGGGCGGTAATGTGGACAGGTTTCCTTATCCTGACATTCCCCTGATGTTAAGCAGTCCGGACGAGAGGAAAGCCTATCTGCTGCGACACTACTGGGATGAGTTTGATTTTGCCGACACTACACTGGTGAACAACAGGGAACTGATAGGGAAGGCATTCGTAAACTGTATATCAATGCTGGCGGATGAAACAATCTCTACCGAACTTGTAAGGGATGGTATCGATAATTTCTGTTCCGCCATGGAGAAGCATGAACACGCGCGCATGGTGTGTATGCGGATGGTGGACGATTTGCTCTATGACGTCAATTTGCCATTCTATAATGAAAGGCTGTATGCGGTGTATCTTGAACGTATGCTGGAGAGCGACCGGCTGGACAATGCAAGAAAGGGTGCGCTGAAGTTCCGGCTGGACCTGATGAGACGAAACTCTCCGGGGAGCATCGCCGCTGATTTCCGTTACCGTATGCCGGACGGAAGGTCGAGAACTCTTCTAGGAACACCTGTATCGGGCAACCGGCTCTTACTGGTGTTCTTCGACCCGGAATGTCATTCATGCAAAGACATAATGATGCAGATGATTGAAGACAGGGATTTAAGTATGGCTGTGGCTGAAGGCAAACTGACCGTTATGGCTGTATATACAGAAGGTAACGAGGAGGTATGGAAAAGAACTTGTTCTTCTATGCCGGAAGGATGGATAGTGGGGAACGACGGAATGAGTATCAATGATGGTGCATTATACGACCTTAAGGCTATGCCGTCGCTCTATTTGCTGGATAATGGCAAGAAGGTTATTCTTAAAGATGCTCCGTATGCGGAGGTGCGTAGAAATCTGGGATTTTAGAAGTAGAAATGATTGAAACTGCATCAAAATGGTGAGTTTTAAAAACAGTATTTCCATATCAGCACTATGATTTCTACATATGGGTAGAGTGTAGTGATGATATGGAAAATACATATAAGTTTAATGGCTATTTTTCGTGATAATCTCCGTTAGCCTTTATAAGTTCTATAAGTTTTTCTACAGCCTGTTCTTCCGGAATATTCTTTTCTATACATTCCTTACGTTTGTAGAGACTTATTTTACCACGTCCGGCACCTACATAACCGTAGTCGGCATCCGCCATTTCACCAGGACCGTTGACAATACATCCCATTATACCTATTTTGAGACCTTTGAGATGTGATGTGGCAGCCTTGATGCGGGCAATTGTTGATTCAAGGTCGTATAGAGTTCTTCCACATCCCGGGCATGAGATGTATTCAGTTTTAGAAGTGCGTACTCTACCTGCCTGCAGGATACCGAATGCAGTTTCGTCAAGTTTGGTATCTGCAATGGATGAAGAATTATTGTACAACAATATTCCGTCTGTCAGTCCGTCGAAAATCAATGCTCCCATGTCTGCAGCCGATTTTATCTGTAAATCTTCTACAGAACTTTCCTCGTACATCTGGAAGAATATTACCGGATTGTTCAGTCCCTGTCTGGTGAGCTGATGAACCAGGCCACGATATTCGCCAAGACGGTTTGGATGATTGCTTTGTGCGATAATTACAACTTCAGGATGCAGACGCAGACATGCAGTCACTTCTTCGTTGAGGCCCATGTATGTGGTGAACAGGAATTTTACGTCCGATTGGATTTGGTGGAGGCCGATAATCTGCTGTGTGTTGAATGCAGGATAAGTGCCTTCCTCGCCATTCCATACATTTGCATCTACTATATAGCCAATGTCTTTTCTTCTGTTTTCAGGCAAGTTCTGTCCGCAGTAAACGTAATCTGGTTTGAATTGTTCGTTCATTTCCATGTTCCCATTCAGACGGACTGAAACTACTGCCGGCAGGTTATTTCCGCCGATGTTGCCTACAGCTTGTGTCTTGCGTCTTGAAGGATTAGTATAGCAGAAATCATCTGCTTCAGCTCCCGGAATGTAAGGGTGGTTTTCACGTTTGATGATATAGTCCACTAGTTTACGTGCTACTGGTATTTCTGCTTCCGGAGCTTCGCTAAGTGATACACGTATTGTGTCTCCTAGACCGTCGGCCAGTAATGCACCTATACCGAGAGCAGACTTGATACGTCCATCCTCTCCATCACCGGCTTCAGTAACTCCAAGGTGTAGAGGGAATGCCATGCCTTCCTTTTCCATCTGTTGAACCAGTAGTCTGACTGTCTTGACCATGACAACAGTGTTAGAAGCTTTGATAGAGATAACTACGTTGTTGAAATTCTCTTCTACACAGATACGTAGAAACTCCATACATGATTCTACCATTCCTTCCGGAGTGTCGCCATAGCGCGACATGATACGGTCCGACAATGAACCGTGGTTCACTCCGATACGAATAGCTGTATGATTCTCCTTACAGATATTCAGGAATTTTACGAAACGTTCGCGGATTTTCTGTATTTCCTGGGCATATTCTTCGTCTGTATATTCCAGATTCTTGAATGTACGGGCAGGGTCAACATAATTTCCAGGGTTGATTCGTACCTTTTCTGCATAGAGTGCAGCAACGTCAGCTACATTTGGATTGAAGTGTACATCAGCCACGAGAGGGGTGTTATAGCCTTGCGAACGCAGTCCGATGTTGATATTCTTCATGTTTTCAGCCTCGCGTACACCCTGAGTAGTGAGGCGTACGTATTCTCCACCGGCATCAATAATACGTTTAGCCTGCTCCACACAAGCTTCGGTATCCATTGTCACGGTGTTTGTCATGCTCTGTATGCGTATAGGATTAGCGCCACCCATAGGAGTGGCGCCAACATATACTTCGTTTGCCTTTCGGCGTGAATAGTTGAAGTAATCCATTTAATTAGTCTTGTATGCGTATTTAACTTCTTTCAGTTCTTCGTTGGCCTTTACTATTTTATTTTTGAGCCCTTCTTTATAGGCTGCAAATTTCTTGTCCAATTCTTCGTCGGACAGTGCTATCATCTGTACTGCCAGGATTGCAGCATTCATAGCTCCGTTGATGGCAACAGTTGCTACAGGTATTCCTGGAGGCATCTGTATGATAGAGTAAAGAGCGTCTACACCGTCAAGAACTGACCCCTTGATAGGTACCCCGATTACGGGAAGTGTTGTGTTGGCGGCAATTACTCCAGGAAGTGCAGCAGCCATACCGGCAGCAGCAATTATTACTTTCAGACCTCTGTCGGCTGCGCCTTTGGCAAATGCTTCAACTTCGGCAGGAGTACGGTGTGCTGAAAGTGCGTTAATCTCGAAAGGAACCTGCATTTCGTCAAGCAGTTTGGCAGCTTTTTCCATGACAGGAAGGTCAGAAGTGCTGCCCATGATGATACTTACTATTGGTTTCATTCTTTTTCTTCTTATAGTTTATTTGTTTGTTTTTGAGTTTTATACTGTTCTTAAAAAATCTTGTGAATATCTATGGTTATTCATTTACCAACTGTTTATATGCTTCGGCATCCAGCAAGTCGTCTGCTTCACTTGCATCAGATGGCTTTATTTTTACAATCCATCCTTCACCATAAGGATCTTTGTTTACAAGTTCCGGATTTTCTTCAAGTGCAGGATTTACTTCCAGTATCTCTCCACCTACTGGTAAGAATAAGTCTGAAACGGTTTTTACTACTTCGATACTTCCGAAAGTTTCTCCTTTTTCAAGTGTTTCTCCTTCTGTAGGGACATCTACGAATACAATATCGCCAAGCTGTGTCTGTGCATAGTCTGTTATACCCACATAAGCTTCTTCTCCCTCAAAACGAATCCATTCGTGCTCGTTTGTGTACTTTACGTTAGTTGGAAAATTCATGGTCTTAAAATTTACAAGGTTATTATATCTTTTCAAATAAACAAAATTCCTGTGACACCGCAAAATAATCCGAGGATAAATCCTCCGAAAACCTCCGTTAATGTATGTTGACGTACAATAATACGGGCTGTACATAACATTCCTGCCAACAGAATGAATCCTGCCAACCACCATACTGGATTAAACTGAAACAGGAAACTGTATGAAAGTAGTCCGCCCACCATCATTCCGCTACTTGCAGCATGAGTACTTACCTTTAGTTTGAAATTGACGATTGTACACAGTACCATACATATAAGTACAGCTAAAACAATTCCGCTCATATATCTGGGCGTATGTATACGATACATCGTGATAAGTCCTCCTATGTAACTCAGTATGGTAAGTCCGTATGGAATAAATCTGTTTTCTCTGTGTCCAAGTTCTTTTATTCCCCATCCGTTTATTTTTTGGAATATATAGATTCCTAGCATAGGGAAAAGAATAGTGAAACAGTAGATTAGACCAAGTATGGACAGCTTGTAGGATAACGGCATGATATTCAGGTATGTGAATATGAATATCAATAGGAATGCTACAAACGGAACCATAAAAGGAGTGAATATGGCTGATACAATGTAAGATGCAATGTACAGCGGATCTTTCTTTTCTTCTTCCGTTAAAGGAACAGGATCATGATATGTCAATTCGTTAGGAATATTGTTCTCTTCCATAAATTACCTTCTTAATCTAGCTACGGGAATATTTAATTGTGTACGATATTTGGCTACTGTACGTCTGGCTATAGGATATCCTTTCTCTTTAAGAGATTCTGCCAGTTCGTCGTCAGTTAGCGGTTTTTCCTTATCTTCATTGTCAACTAGTTCTTTAAGTATTCTTTTTATTTCTCTAACCGATAGTTCTTCTCCGTTTTCTGTCGTATATCCGTCGCTAAAGAAGTATTTCAGTGGAAATATTCCGAAATTTGTTTGTACATATTTACTGTTGCTTACTCTGGAAACCGTTGATATGTCTAGCTTTGCCCTTTCGGCTACATCTTTCAGAATCATAGGTTTGAGCAAGGTCTCGTCGCCATCTGTAAAGAATGGACGTTGCAGGTCTATTATGGCTTGCATAGTGCTGAGCAGAGTGTTCTGTCTTTGTTTCACTGCATTTATGAATCCCTGTGCAGCATCTACCTTTTGCTTCAGGAACATAAAAGCATCTTTTGCTTCTTTTGACTGATTGGCTTTGTTCTTGGTCTGTTCTTCCAACATGTCGGTGAAAGTACGGCTCAATCTCAGTTCCGGAACATTTCTGTTGTTAAGGCTTAAGATTATATTCCCGTCATCTTCTGTTTCAACTATAAAATCCGGTATTATATGGTGAAGATTTTTTCCCATAGCTTCCCCCATAGAGCTTCCCGGTCGTGGGTTCAGCTTAACAAGTTCTGCTACAGCAGCATTATATTCTTCTTCTGTGATGTTAAGTTTTTGTATAATCTTTTCTTTATTCTTTTTTGTAAACTCGTCACAATATTGGTTTATGATATCATATTCAATTTTTTTAAGTGGAGAGTCTTCCTTTCTTTTTATCTGAAGAAGCAGACATTCTTGTAGGCTTCTAGCACCTATTCCTGCAGGATCGAAGTCTTGTATTATTGATATAATATGTTCCAGTTCCTCTTCAGTGGTATAAATTCCCTGATAAATGGCAAGCTCGTCCATTATGGACTCTGTAGTTTTTCTCAAGAGTCCGTCATCATCCAGCGAACCTATGATGTATTCTCCAAGCATCTTTTGTTCGTCAGTAAGTTCTTGCATGTCCAGCTGTTCTTTTAGAGTTTCATAGAATGAAACATTATCCGATAGAGGTATCTCTTCCGGAGTATCTCCATTAGAACGGTTGTTTTCCTGCAATTTGTAATCTGGAATATCGTCCTCTGTGCGGTAGTCGCCTAATGAAACATCTTCATTATAATTAGTATCCGGATCTGCATCCGGGTCTGTTGGGTATTCGTTAGCCTGGTCTTCTGCTATTTCTGAAGGATCTCTACCTTCCTCCAATGCCGGATTGTCAAGAATTTCTGCATGTACTCTTTCTTCCAATTCCACTGTTGGTAGTTCCAGTAGTTTTACCAGCAACACTTGCTGTGGCGAAAGTGTCTGTACCTGTTGCTGAGCTTGCGACTGTATTTGACGTGAGTTTTGTGCCATTTTATAAACTCTGATAAAATTTTATTGGCAAATGTAATAAAATAATTGTGACGGTCAATCTTTAAAAGGTTAGTTTGTCGTTATAGACGTAAAATAAAAACGTCAAGTCATTTTAAAGAAAACGCTTTGTCATTTCATTTGAAACGACAAAGCGTTTTTCTTGTACTTATATACAAAGTTTTTTATTCAGTAACAATCAGAAAACCACCCATTGGAAGACATGGGATATTTATAGGTTCGCTTGTGGTGATTTTAACTTTGCTAATGTTAAAATCTTTGCTGTTATCTCCGTCTTTTAACATTATACATTGTGTATTGTTACCTATATTCAATCTGTCTGTCGAGAATGACAGTATACGTTTTTCGTTTGTTCCGTTAATACCTGAGATATACCATCTGTTCCCTTTTTTACGGGCTAGGACAACATCTGTACCCGGATAACCTGCCAGCAGTTTAGTGTCATCCCATGAAGCCGGTAGATTCTTAAGCACATTTTTTACTTCATCATGTAGTGAATAGTATATTTCCGGTCTGTCCGGCATATGCTGGATTCCTGATTCGAATAATGCCGTAAGAGCAAGTTCGTGTGCGTAACTTGTGATGTGCGGGTGCTGTGAATTTGAGAAAGTCCCGGGAGTATAATCCATCGGGCCTACTACGTTTCTGGTAAATGGCAGTGTAGCATTGTGCGATGCAGCCATATCTGTCATAGTAGGACCGTTGTTGTACCATTCCGCACCGTATACACCTTCTATAGACATAAGATTAGGGTATGTTCTTTGCCATCCGCGAGGAATTGTTGCGCCATGAAAGTTTACCATGAGATTATAATTGGCTGCATCTTCCAGAATGTCTATACACAAACTCATTATAGAAGACATATCACCGGGAAAGAAATCTATTTTTACACCTTTTACCCCTATACTGTTCAACCATTCGAACTCTTTCTTTCGGCTTTCCTTTGTGTTTAGTCTGTAGAGTGGAGTAGGAGCACTTTCACCTATCCAGTTCGTACTTGAGTTATACCACATTAAAGGTTTTACTCCTTTACTGTTGGCATATTTTGTTATGTCCTCTATGTTTCCGCCATTTCCCATTGCATCCCATTCCCAGTCTATAAGTGTATATTCCCAGTTCTTTTTTTCTGCCAGGTCAACATATTGTTTCAGCAGTTGGTAATCTTTTGTGCCGTGATTATATGCCCAATATATCCATGATGATATGCCGGGTTTTATCCAGTCTGTATTTTTCACCTTTGATGGCGATGCAACATCTGTTACAAGAGTAGATTCTACTATGTCCTGTAGTTTGCCTATTACCATCAGTCTCCAAGGTGACGTCCATTCACTGTTGCATTCCAGTTTATTGTCGGGATATGTTATGGTAAATTCTTCTGCTTTTTTGTCATTACTCAAATATGAAGCACAGTTTCCTCTTGTTATTTCTGATTCGGTAATCAGTACAAATACAGAATCGCAGGCCTCGACTAGTGATGGGAATCCCCACTTATGTGTATCTGAAGTTGTTCCCGTAGTTGATTCAGGGAAAAATCTTTCATAGCTGTCAGGTGCATAAGTCTGCATCCATCTTGTTTTTCCTTCGGGGATGTGGAATGTTGTATATTCTTTATTTATTGAATTTTCTCCCTTAGCGGCATATCTGAATGCTATACCGTCATTGTAAACCCTGATAATAAGGTTTATAGATTGGTTCTTGTTGTTTTTTACCTCTAATGTTTGTTCTGTAGCAGAGTTTTTGCATAACTTACGTTTTCCGGTAATCATCTCATATTTTTCTTTTATGAGTTTTGATTTTCCTATGGGAGTAATTGTCAGACTGTCAAGAAACGAACTGTTTTCTGTGTCAAGGCCGATTTTTACATATGTTGGCAGAATCTTGTTATTATAGCTTATTTTATACCGGAACGATATCCTTCCAAGTCATTTTTTATCTCTACGTTGATTTTTTTATTAGGAGATGATATAGGTTCTGCATTTATGGTTGCAGTAATCATCATCAAAGAAGCGAATAATAATTTTGGTATGTTCATGTATTAATTGGTTAATATGAAAAGAAGAGTATAAAGTATTTACCTTATACTCTCCTCTTGATGGTTTATTAGCTAATCAGTATTTATTATTGTATGGTTTCATCATTACCCGAAGTAGCATAAAGTCCTATCATTGCACCTGTAAATCCGCCTGCTACGTTTGTTGACAAAATATCTCCAGAAACTGTTTCGCCAAGATTCTTGAATTCGTCTTTTCCTGTAGCATAGCTGAATGTGTAGTTGTTGCCTTCGGCTTCAACCTGCAGCTTGATAGGTGTTGTATTTTCAACTTTTACACTGGCAATTGTAGTAGAACTACCTTTGGCAGTACGTTGCAAAACCAAATAGTTGTCGTCTGCCTTTTTAGTAACACCGAACACATAGTTGAAATCTTCGCTCTGGTAGCATGTAATACCAGCAAGATCTTTTTCAGTACGAGGAATGTATGAAAGAGTTGTTGTTGCGGTAAAGTTTATATGTTGCTGACGATAGAACAATGTTGATGTAGGAACTTTGGCTTTTATATTTGTTTCATAAGGTGTTATACTAAGTCCTTCTGTAGTAGAAGAAACAAATCCTTCCTTTGCTCCTCTTACTCCAACCCAGCGGTAGTCAAGTGTAGTTGTTGTAAATGTGTCGCTGAAAGTGAAGTTTCCGTTAGGGAAGTAACCGTCTTTTCCTGTCATGTTTTTTATGCCTTGAGGCATTTTAAGTTTTGCCTTAAGTGGTTCCAGACCACCTTCAAAAACAGGGAATGTGCCTGTCCAGTCTACAGGAAGGATAAATGTTTCACGTCCTGTATTTACTCTGTTTGTTTCATTAGGACGTATTGCCAGGAATACACCATAGTATTTGCCGTCTGGTCCTTCTACCAAATCAGCGTGTCCTGCCCAGTCCACTTTCTCAGGTCTGTCGGCTGGTAGATGTCTCTGAGAAAGGATAGGGTTTTCAGGAGCAGGTTTGAACGGACCTTTAGGACTATCAGCTATAAATATAACTTCACTATGCCATCCTCCTGTTCCACCTTCAGCACACATCAGATAGTATTTACCGTCTTTTTTATAAAGATGTGGAGCTTCTATCCAAATAGGCTTTTTAGAAAGGTCTACTCCACCGTTTACAACAACCTTGTCTGTTCCCGGAATAATCTGGTCTTTTTCTGTATCATATTCCCAAACCTTTATTACTCTGTGACCTTCGTATAAGGCTTTTTCTGGAGCATCGTTATGAGCTATGTATGCTTTACCGTTGTCGTCGAAGAAGATATCCGGATCAATACCGGCAAAGTTCAGTTTTATAGGGTCGCTCCATCCTTGTAACGGGTCTTTTGTTTTTACAACCATATTTCCGATACCTCCCGCAAACTGAGTTGTAATCATGTAGAACGTATCATTATTAGGATTATATCTTATGGTTGGGGCATATATACCTGCGCTTATTCCTGTGTCTTCTACTTTTAGTTGTGAAGAACGGTCCAATACGTGGCCTATCTGTTTCCAGTTGACAAGATCTTTTGAATGGAAGATAGGTACACCTGGATTAATGGCAAATGAAGAACATACCAGATAATAATCGTCTCCTTTACGGCAGATACTTGGATCTGGGTAGCATCCTTGCAGGATAGGACTATAGAATTCATCTTCACCCAAAGGATTATTGTTATATACGTCGTCGTTTCCTGTATAAGTAAAATCTTTGAAGACAGGAGTTCCCGGTTCTGGCTTGAATCCGCTTTCTGCACATGAAGTTGCTATAACTCCCAATGCGCCTAATGCTAATAATTTGATTTGATTTTTCATGATTAAATTAATTGAAGTTTTTACGTGTGTTTAATGATATTGTTGTATAATCTTTACAATCGCAAAGATATTATAATGTTCTGTAAAGTACTGTCACAGATGTTTCATAAGTTTTGTTGTGTGTTACTACATATAAATTTTTTATGGTTTACTTTTTTGAAGTGCATTATTTTGATTTATAAGTTGTTATGTCGACGTGTGTAATATTGGCAGTATGTGTTTGTACTCTATGGAAATACTTTTTTTTAGTAATGTAACGTATGTTATTATACTTGTAACATAAAAATTTGAATTTCGATTCATATGGTAATATTTTTGCGTTGTAAAAATTTGGTGACTATGGATAAACATTTTGTTTTTGCTATTTTGCTTTTAATACCATTGCAGCTGTTTTCACGCAGTAAGGTAGTTAGTGATACAATTTTCAGTAATATTCTGAATTCCTCCAGAAATTACTCTGTGTATTTACCGCCATCTTATCAGGATGATAAGAAATATCCGGTGCTTTATTTGTTTCATGGGATGTCACAAACAGACCGTGACTGGCTGTGGCGAGGACATGTACAGGAAGTGGCCGACAGGCTGATATATTCCGGTGAGGCAGATGAAATGGTTATTGTAATGCCGGATGCTGGTGGTGATATATATAAGGGCTTTTGGAACGGATATTTTGATATGCCCGGATGGAGATATGAAAGTTTCTTTTTTGAGGAACTGCTTCCTTATGTTGAGAAAAAATATAATGTGATAGGAGACAAGTCTCACAGGGCTGTAGCCGGTTTGTCAATGGGTGGAGGAGGAGCTACAGCTTACGGGTTGTGGCATCCGGATAAATTTTCATCTGTATATGCTATGAGTGCTCTTATGGATATACCTGAGTCCGGGGCTGCCAAATATGATAATCCTGATGATAAACTTGCAATATTGACACGGGCTGTTAAAGAACGTAGCTGTATAAGATTTGTTGAAAATGCAAACGATGAAACTAAAGCTGAATTAAGAACTGTAGAATGGTTCATTGATTGTGGAGATGATGATTTTTTGTTGGATAGAAACATTGAGTTTTTTCATGCAATGAGGAACTCTGGCATAAAATGTCAGTTCAGGGTGAGAGATGGCGGACACGATTGGGAGTACTGGCATTCGGCTTTGTATATGTGCTTACCGTTCGTTTCAAATGGTTTTAAAGATTAAGATTTGTGCTTTATGAGATTATTTTTAGTATTTGTTTTAATGTCTCTTGTAAATGGAATAAGAGCTGAAAATCTCAGATTATGGTATTCCGGTCCTGCAAAAAACTGGTGGGAAGCACTTCCTGTGGGTAATTCCCATATAGGGGCGATGGTTTATGGTGGTATTGACCATGAAGAGATTCAGTTGAATGAAGAAACATTCTGGTCTGGTTCACCTTATAACAATGATAAATCTGGTGCCAGTCGGTATTTGGGTGATGTAAGGAAACTGATATTTCAAGGAAGGAATGCTGAAGCACGGAAATTGCTTGATGAGAACTTCTTTACAGGCAGTCATGGGATGCGTTATCTTACGGCGGGCAGTCTGTTAATTGATTTTTCCGGTGTAGATGGCGTAAGGGATTATTACAGGGAGTTGAATCTGGATGATGCCACAGCTGTAACGGGGTTTACTGCAGGCGGGATAAAATACAGACGTACCGTCTTTTCATCATTCTCGGGTAATGTGGTTGTGATAGACATTCACTCGGATAGCAATAGGATACATGATTTTGAATTGAAGTATACATGTCCGTTGGCTTTCGCCGTTGATAATGTGGGACGGGACCTGATAGTGAAATGTAGTGGTGTGGAACATGAAGGTATAAAGCCTGCTTTGGATGCTGTTGTTGGTATTCGCGTGATAACAGATGGAAAAAGCACTTCCGAAAAAGGAAAAATTCGCGTCAGTGATGCGTCGCACGCCACTGTATACGTGTCGGCTGCTACTAACTTTGTAAATTATAAGGATGTAAGTGGTGATGCCATGAATAAGGTGATTGGTTTTCTTGATGAATCGTCTTCGAAGGGATATGCTGCATTGTTAAGTGAACATGTGGATAAATATAAAGAACAGTTTGGCAGGGTGACATTCACTCTTCCTGCTTCTGCACAGGCTGTGAAGGAAACGGATGTGAGAATAACTGAGTTTGGAAAGAAGGATGATCCTACACTGCCTGTGCTGTTATTCCAATATGGACGATATCTGCTGATTTCTTCATCGCAGCCGGGCAGCCAGCCGGCTAATCTGCAGGGGATATGGAACAGGGAGGTGTATGCGCCCTGGGACAGCAAGTATACCATCAATATAAATACGGAGATGAACTATTGGCCTGCAGAAGTTACAAATCTGGCAGAGACTCATTATCCTCTTTTTGAGATGATAAAGGATTTGTCTGAAACAGGACGTAAAACGGCCAAAACTTTATACGGAGTAAATGGATGGGTGGCTCATCATAATACGGATATCTGGAGAATTGCAGGACCGGTAGATTTTGCGGATGCAGGACTGTGGCCTAATGGAGGTGCCTGGCTTACACAGCATCTGTGGCAGCATTATTTATTTACAGGTGATAAAGACTTTCTGCGCTATTATTACCCTGTAATGAAAGGGGCTGCCGATTTCCTGTTGTCTTTCCTCGTTAAACACCCTGATTATGGATGGATGGTAACAGTTCCGTCTGTATCGCCCGAACATGGTCCTGGCGGAGTGTCTATAACTGCCGGTTGTACAATGGATAATCAGATAGCTTTTGATGTGTTGGAAAATACAAGACAAGCAGCTGAAATATTGGGAGAGAGTGGTGATTATATTGATTCTCTGAAAAATATGGCCGCAATGTTACCACCTATGAAAATAGGCAGATATAATCAGTTGCAGGAATGGCTGGAAGATGTTGATGACCCGAATGACAAACATAGGCATATTTCTCATTTGTATGGGTTGTATCCAAGTAACCAGATTTCTCCTTATGCAGATCCCCTTTTATTCCAAGCGGCAAAAAATACTTTGTTACAAAGGGGTGACATGGCTACTGGATGGAGTATAGGATGGAAAATAAATTTCTGGGCAAGAATGCTTGACGGTAATCATGCTTATCGTATCATAAAAAATCTTCTCACCATCCTGCCGAGTGATAATGTGGTTAAGGATTATCCGGAAGGGCGTACATATCCAAATATGTTTGATGCCCATCCGCCGTTCCAGATAGACGGTAACTTCGGTTTTACGGCAGGTCTGGCAGAGATGCTGTTGCAGAGTCACGATGGTGCTGTACATATATTGCCTGCATTGCCGGACGAATGGCAGGAAGGCAGAGTGACGGGGCTGGTGGCTCGCGGAGGATTTGAAGTTGACATAGAATGGAAGAATGGTACTGCAGAAAGAATTGTGGTGCATTCGCGTATAGGTGGTGCATTACGGCTGAGGAGTTATGCTCCGTTGAAAGGTAAAGGTTTGAAAAAAGCGAAAGGTGAATGTCCGAACAGACTTTATGCACGTGCAAATGTTTTGGCCCCTATCATATCAGAAGGACTTACATCTCCTGAAAAGCCTGAGTTACGAAGTGTCTATGAATATGATTTGAAAACAGTTGCAGGTAAAGATTATGTGATAACGAATAAATAATTAAAATAACATAAATCCATGAAAAAACATTTTTTATTCTCTTTTATTTTGGCTCTTGGATGTATGTGTGGCGGTGAAGCTGTTGCACAGTCAAGTGACAATGGCGATGGAACATTTACCAACCCAGTATTATGGGCCGATGTTCCTGACCCGGACGTAATCCGTGTAGGTGACGATTATTATATGGTAAGCACTACTATGCATCTTATGCCTGGTGCACCTATAATGCATTCCAAGGATTTGGTTAACTGGAAAATCGTTAATTATCTGTATGGCAAGCTTGATGATAAGACTTCTTATAATCTGGAAGGTGGTACAGTATATGGAAGAGGACAGTGGGCTACATCCTTAAGATATAAAGATGGAAAGTATTATGCTTATTTTTCTCCAAACAATACACCTTATAAAGGGTATGTGTACACTACGGACAATCCGGCCGGGGAATGGACTTTATTGGCGCGCATTCCGCATTTTCATGATGCGTCATTGTTTTTCGATGACGACGGCAGGACGTATGTGTTCTACGGTACGGGGCAGCTGTGCGAGCTGAAACCGGATCTGACGGGTGTTCTGGAAGGCGGGCTTGATACGAGGGTTTTCGAACGCGACAGCGAGGAGAACGGACTGCTGGAGGGCAGCAGGGTTATAAAGCACGACGGGAAGTATTATCTGATTATGATATCGTGGCCTGTGGGGGGCAAACGCCGTCAGGTGTGCTATAGGGCGGACAATATAGCCGGACCTTATGAGAAGCGTGTGATACTGGAGGATGCTCTTGGAGGATTTCCATATGTGGCACAGGGCACTATAGTGGACGATGGCAAGGGTAACTGGTATGGGATGATTTTCCAGGACAGAGGCGGTGTGGGGCGTGTGCTTACGCTGATGCCTTGCCGATGGACTGACGGATGGCCTATGCTGGGAGATGAAAACGGTCGTGTACCGGAGGTGATGAGAAAGCCTGTTCAGGGATATGAATCGGAGGGGCTGGTGGTGAGCGACGGCTTTGACGGCAGCAGCCTTAAACTGAACTGGCAGTGGAACCATAATCCGGTTGATTCCTGCTGGAGTCTGACGGAAAGGCCGGGTTATCTCAGGCTGAAGACCGCCAGGGTGGTGGACAATCTGTTTCTTGCTCCGAACACTCTGACCCAGCGTATGGAGGGGCCGCGCTGTGAGGCTGTGGTTTCTTTTGACCTTTCGACCATGAAGGATGGCGATGTGGCGGGTTTCAGCGCTTTCAACGGCGATGCGGGAATTCTAGCCGTGTCATGCGAGGGTGATAAAAAATATCTTACAATGAAATCGGAAGTGGTGAGTCTGAGTGACGAGAAGAAGGAGGTGACGGGCATCGACAGAAAGGTGATGGAGAGAATAGAGATTGAATCGGACTGTGTGTATCTGCGTATTGACGGTGATTTCCGGTTGAATAGGGATATGGCTTCTTTCTATTATAGCTATGACAATAAGAATTGGAAAAAGATAGGTAGTGATTTCAGGATGGTATTCGACTACAGACGATTCTTTATGGGTACTAAATATGCCATATTCAATTATGCTACCAAGTCTCAGGGAGGATACGTGGATGTGGACTTCTTCGATTATAAACGGATAAGATAATCGCACTGGTGATGATAACAGTTTCTGTATATAGTTTTTAAATAGGTAGGTATCATATATAAATATAAATAATAGTGTAAACTTTAAAATATTGAAGATTATGAGAAAACAATTGTTGTTCTGCTGGCTTGTGTGTATGGGAATGGGTACAGGTGCCGCAGAAAGGAAAATATCAAGTCCGGACGGCAGACTGGTGGTGACGGTTTCGGACTCTGAGGGTAAGGCTACGTATAGTGTGACGTACGATGATGAGCTGTTCATTGCGTCGTCTCCTCTTGGCATGAAGACGAATATCGGCGATTTTACTACAGGCCTGCTGATGGGTGAAGGTTTTAAGGCTTCGGACGTGGAAAGTGAGTATAGTCTGCCCAATATAAAGAAAAGCTATGTCAGATATAGTGCTGGCAGGGCTGTTGTGCCGTTTATGAAAGATGGCAGGACGGTGTTCGATGTGGAATTCAGTGTGTCGGACAATGATGTGGCTTTCCGCTATACGGTTTATCCTAAGGAAAATACTCTATGCTGTGTGATAGAGGACGAAGCGACGGGATTTACGATGCCCGAGGGGACTACGACTTTCCTTTGCCCTCAGAGCGGTCCGATGGGCGGTTTCGCCAGAACTTCTCCAAGTTATGAGACTCCATATACACCGGATGCTGCTACAGGAAGCAACGGATGGGGCGAGGGATATACTTTCCCGTGTCTGTTCCGCAACTCGGATAAGGGATGGATTCTGGTTTCGGAAACGGGGGTGGACAGTTATTATTGTGCATCACATTTGATGGGTGGCAACGGTAATACTTATAAGATAGGTTTCCCTAATCCCGGAGAATTCAATGGCAACGGAACTTCTGCACCTGGTATGGCTCTTCCGGGAAAGACTCCGTGGAGGACTATCACTGTGGGACGTACGCTTGCCCCGATAGTTGAGACTACGGTTCCGTTTGATGTGGTGGAACCTCTGTATGAAGCTTCGAAGGACTATACGGCAGAGTATGGTTGCGGCACATGGAGCTGGATTATTGCCGGCGATGGCAGCATGACTTATGATGACCAGAAACGGTATGTTGATTTCTGTGCCGATATGGGATATCGGACTGTGCTTGTAGATGCACTGTGGAACACACAGGTGGGATATGACAAGGTGGAAGAACTGGCACGTTATGCAAAATCAAGGAATGTAGGCCTCTATCTGTGGTACAACTCGAACGGCTATTGGAATGACGCTCCTCAGGGACCGCGTGGCAAAATGGATAATACCATCAGACGCAGAAAGGAAATGCAGTGGATGCAGAAGGTGGGCATAAAGGGTATTAAGGTGGATTTCGTGGGCAGCGACAAACAGATGGCAATGAAACTCTATGAGGATATACTTGCTGATGCAAATGATTATGGATTGCTGGTAATATTTCATGGTTGTACGATTCCAAGAGGATGGGAAAGGATGTATCCTAACTATGCGGCCAGCGAGGCTGTCCTTGCCAGCGAGAATATGAATTTCTCGCAGGGCAGTTGCGATGCCGAGGCTTTCAATGCATGTATTCATCCGTTTGTGCGCAATACTGTAGGTAGTATGGATTTTGGTGGAAGTACACTGAACAAATATTATAATGCTGCCAACGAGCCAAGAGGCAGCCGCAGGGTTACTTCTGATGTTTTTGCACTGGCTACGGCTGTCCTTTTCCAGAGTCCTGTACAGCATTTTGCGATGGCACCGAATAACCTG
This sequence comes from Bacteroides caecigallinarum, assembly GCF_021531075.1. Classification (GTDB taxonomy): domain Bacteria; phylum Bacteroidota; class Bacteroidia; order Bacteroidales; family Bacteroidaceae; genus Phocaeicola; species Phocaeicola caecigallinarum_B. The sequence continues at coordinate 32,551 of NZ_JADYTJ010000037.1, forward strand.
ACAGACGCACCGACATGGGCTGTGGATTTCATGAAAAAGGTGCCTACAACTTGGGATGATGTCAGGTTCATTGACGGTTATCCGGGCAAATATGTGGTAATGGCCCGCAGGCATGGCGATAAATGGATTATTTCCGGGGTGAATGCTCAGGACAAGACTCTGAAACTGAATCTTGATCTTTCTGCTTTCTTCGATGCCGGCGAAACTGTGACATTATACTCGGATGATGCAAAACTTAATGGTACAGCTTCGGAGATAAAGATAAATAAAAAACAGGAACTTAAGATTTCCATTCCAAAGAATGGAGGATTGGTAATAACTGAAGAATTATAATTATGAAAGTAATGAAAAATATATTAGCATTAGCGGCACTGACATTGGCATCGGGTGCTGCAGCACAGAATCCTGTAGTACAGACATGGTTTACAACTGATCCAGCACCACTTGTGCATAATGATACTTTGTATCTGTATACAGGACATGATGAAGACAAGGCAGATTTCTTCTGGATGCAGGAATGGAGAGTGTATTCCACTACAGATATGGTGAACTGGACTGATCATGGCTCTCCGCTTGCCATTGAATCATTCAGTTGGGCAGACGACAGGGCATGGGCTGCACAGTGTATAGAACGCAACGGAAAGTTCTACTGGTATGTGTGTCTGCATTCAAAACTAAGCAATGCTATGGCAATAGGAGTGGCTGTGGGAGATAGTCCTACAGGACCTTTCCGCGATGCTATAGGCAAACCGTTGTATGATGGGAATTGGGATTTCATAGACCCTACTGTGTTTATTGATGATGATGGCAGGGCATATCTCTATTGGGGAAATCCGAATATCTATTTTGCAGAACTGAATGAGGACATGGTGTCGATTAAGGGGGAAGTAAAGAAACTGGAACAGACAGTTGAAAGTTTTGGTGCACCAAATCCTGAAAAGAGAATAAAGGGACAGAAATATAAAGATACATATACAGAAGGACCTTGGTTCTACAAGCGGAATGGTAAATACTATCTGCTCTATGCTGCGGGTGGAGTGCCTGAGCATATAGCATATTCTATGGGTGACAGTCCTGAAGGACCGTGGAAATATATGGGTGAGATTATGCCGCTTCAGGACACAGGATCCTTTACTAATCATTGTGGTGTAGCCGATTATAAGGGCAATTCGTACTTCTTCTATCACACCGGCAAATTGCCAGGTGGAGGTGGATTCGGACGTTCAGTGGCTATTGAGGAATTCAAATATAATCCGGACGGCACTTTCCCTATAATAAATGCTACCAAAGAAGGAGTAAAACCTGTTTCTACGTTTAATCCTTACAGAAGAGTTGAAGCTGAAACAATTGCTTACTCGGAGGGAGTAAAGTCTGAACCAAATGCAAAGACAGGGCTTTATATTTCTGAAATCCACAATGGTGATTATATAAAGGTAAGAGAAGTGGACTTTGGTAAAAAAGGACCAAAATCTTTCCGCATAACTGCTGCCAGTGCTTTGCGTGGAGGTACAATTGAAGTACGCACAGACAGTATTGCAGGAAATAAGATTGCAGAAGTTAACATTCCTACAACAGGTGGATGGGAAGAATGGAAAACATTTAATAGTGAAGTTAAAACTGCTGTTATCGGAGTGCATGATGTATATTTTGTATTCCGTGGCCGCAAAGGTTGTAAATTATTTAATCTTGATTGGTGGGAGTTCTCTAAATGATGAGCTTTTTATATTAATTAATTATGAAAAATATATTATATAGTGTTTTGTTTTTTGTAGCTGGTATATTGTGGTATGTGGAATGTAAAGCTACAACAATAGAAGAAGGTTCATTCTATACAAAAGTATATAAAAATCTGTTTAAAGAATATTTAGGTATATCAGATAGAGAAACTAACAAGAAAATAAGTGATATAT
>NZ_JADYTJ010000038.1 GCF_021531075.1 Bacteroides caecigallinarum
ATACATACAGGTGTAACTTATAATAAGGAATAATGAAAGTACCTGAAAAGCTAAATGTTAAAAAAAACGAATGGATAAATTTTCCGTTAGAAACGAATAATGCCTCGTAGTACAAATTTTAGTCCTACGAGGCATTTTATATATAACTTCAAAAGTCCGATCTATTATTTTGGAGCCTTTATATATAGATATATTGCGATAAAAAAGAACAAAATATTAGGTATCCACACTGCTAACATTGGGGGAACATTACCACTTATAGCAAATGTGGAGGTTATAGTTTGAAAAAGTATATACGATGCACTTAATCCAAGGCCTACCCCTAAATTCATCCCCATTCCACCTTTGACTTTTTTAGAAGACAGTGAAGCACCTATAAGAGTAAGGATAAATGCTGCAAATGGGGTGGCTATACGTTTATAATACTCAACTTCGAACTCTTTTATGTTAGCAAACCCACGTCGTTTCTGATTATCAATATAAGTTTTCAACTGAGGACTGGTCATGGTCTCAAATTGGTCTCTGGTAATAAGGAAATCCTGGGGTTCCATATTTATAATCGTATCAAGCCTTTCGCCTTTGGTTATCACCTCCTTCATACCCTTCATCTCTCTAATCATATAATCTCTTACTATCCATTTGTGCAATTGGGTAGTATCATAAGTGACACGTCTTGCCGTCAGATGTGACACCAATTTATTATCCTCAAATTTATCAAGAGAGAATCTATATCCTGTCAGGTTATAATTTTCATACCTTTCCATATATGCAATTGTGGAGGTATCGACTACAAGCTGGATATTACGGGCATAATTTACCTTCTTCTTATTCTTATATTTAGTTTCAAAATCTATTCTAGTGATACTTCCTTTAGGTATAAACTGCGAACTCAGCACGTAGCTTCCAATGGCAATAATTGTAGCCGACAAGAAATATGGTACAAGCAACCGCTTAAAGCTCATACCGGTGGAGAACATTGCTATAATCTCTGAATTCTCTGCCAGTTTACTTGTAAAAAAGATTACAGATATAAAGATAAACAATGGGCTGAAAAGATTTGCATAATACGGCACGAAATTCATATAATAGTCGAAAATTATTGCCTCCATAGGAGCATTACTATTAATGAATTTATCTATATTCTCATTTATATCAAAAACTACAGATATAGATAAAATAAGCGCCAGCGCAAAGAAGAAGGTTCCTAGAAACTTCTTCATTATATATAAATCAATCTTCTTCAGCCAGAAACGTTTCAGAATCTTATCTCTGAATCTTATAAGTTTATCTTTCATATAAATAAACAGTGTTTCAAAAAAACTATTATTTATTCTACTATAAACGTGTGGACAGACGTTCTACCATAGCCGGCTTCCATGTAGAGAAATCGCCCGCTATTATATGAGCCCTGGCTTCCTTAACCAGCCACAGATAGAATGCCAAATTATGAATGGAAGCAATCTGAAGAGCAAGCAATTCTTCTGCATGGAACAAATGACGGAGATAAGCACGGCTATATAATGTATCTACATATGACGCTCCGTCTATTTCTATAGGCGAATAGTCTTTTTCCCATTTCTTGTTACGCATATTCATTATACCATTCTTGGTAAAAAGCATACCATTACGTCCATTACGTGTCGGCATCACACAATCGAACATATCTACTCCTCTTTCTATGCCTTCCAGAATATTTACAGGTGTACCAACTCCCATCAAATACCTAGGCTTGTCTTTAGGAAGTATCTCATTTACCACCTCAATCATCTCATACATTTTATCCGTAGGCTCACCAACAGCAAGACCACCTATAGCATTACCATCGGCACCTTTCGACGCAATGTATTCAGCAGAACGTTTACGCAAATCAGGATACACACACCCTTGAACTATTGGAAACAGCGATTGGTTATAGCCATATTTTGGTTCAGTTTCATTAAACCTCGTGATACATCTATCCAGCCATCTATGGGTAAGTTCCATTGAGTTTTTCGCATAATTGTAATCCGAGGTTCCAGGAGCACATTCATCAAAAGCCATCATTATATCTGCCCCTATGGTGCGTTCGATATCCATAACCTTTTCAGGCGTGAACAAATGCTTGGAGCCATCAATATGTGAGCGAAACTCTACACCTTCCTCACGCATTTTTCTGATACCCGACAGAGAAAATACCTGAAACCCACCACTGTCAGTAAGCATAGGACGATCAAAGCCATTAAATTTATGTAATCCGCCGGCACCTTCTATTACATCCAATCCCGGTCTGAGATAAAGATGATATGTATTTCCCAATATAATCTGAGCCTTGATATCCTCCTTCAATTCCGGAAGCTGTACACCCTTCACCGTACCCAATGTGCCTACAGGCATGAAGATTGGCGTTTCTATTTGGCCATGATCAGTAGTAATAAGCCCTGCTCTGGCATTTGTTTTCGGGTCAGTATATTGCAATTCAAATTTCATATATTCTATATAATAGGCTGTAAATTATTTATTGTCATTCTCTTTTTTAGACTCCGGTATAGTAAGTTTCGGTGCATTTGTGACAATCTCATCAGTCAATGCGATATCCAATACTTCTCTGATATCACTTACATAATGGAATGTAAGTCCTTTTAAATATATTTCCGGTATATTGTCTATATCTTTCTTGTTTTCTTTACACAATATAATTTCTTCTATACCGGCACGTTTGGCTGCAAGTATCTTTTCTTTTATACCTCCAACAGGCAATACTTTACCACGCAAAGTTATTTCGCCTGTCATAGCCAAACGATTTTTCACTTTTCTTCTGGTAAGAGCAGAAGCCAGCGAAGTGACCATAGTTATACCTGCCGATGGTCCATCTTTAGGTATTGCTCCTTCGGGTACATGTATATGTATATTCCAGTTATCGAACACTTCCTCAGGAATATCCAACAAATCATTATGTGCCTTAAGGTATTCCAACGCAAGCATTGCAGACTCTTTCATTACGTCACCCAAATTACCTGTCAGAGTAAGACGACTTCCTTTTCCTTTACTAAGACTTGTCTCTACAAAAAGTATTTCACCGCCAACAGCTGTCCACGCCAATCCTGTTACAACTCCGGCATATTCATTGCCTTGATATTTATCTCTGGAATATTCTACAGGGCCCAAACATGCAGGTATATCCTCAGCTTTCAGTTCAGCCGATGACACTTCTTTGCCTAAGGCTATATTAAAGGCTGTACGCCTCATTACCTTGTTTATTTTCTTTTCGAGTTCACGTACACCACTTTCTCTGGTATAATTTTCAATAATGAACTCTATAGCACCCTTCGACAATTTTATATTGTCTTTTGTCAATCCATTAGCCTCCATTGCTTTGGGTATAAGATGCCTTTTAGCAATCTCAATCTTTTCCTCAGTAATATATCCGCTTACTTCTATAAGTTCCATTCTATCCAATAGAGGAGCCGGTATACTTCCAAGATTATTTGCAGTGGCTATAAACATAACATTTGACAAATCATAGTCTATGTCTATGTAATTATCATGGAATGTTCCGTTCTGTTCAGGGTCAAGCACTTCCAGCATTGCAGACGAAGGGTCTCCCTGATGGCTTGTTCCAAGTTTGTCTATTTCGTCGAGTATGATAACCGGATTGGAAGAACCAGCCTTTATAAGACTTTTTATTATTCTTCCCGGCATTGCTCCTATATATGTTTTTCTATGTCCCCTGATCTCAGCTTCGTCATGTACGCCTCCAAGAGACATTCTTACATATTTTCTCTTCAAAGCAGATGCAATTGAACGTCCTAAAGAAGTTTTACCCACACCCGGAGGGCCATATAAGCATAATATCGGCGATTTCATATCCCCTTTAAGCTTAAGGACAGCCAAATGTTCCAATATACGCTCCTTCACCTTCTCAAGACCATAATGATCATGGTTTAGAGTTTTTTCGGCTGTTTTTAAGTTAAATGTCTGAGGAGTATATACATTCCACGGAAGCGCCAACAAATTCTGCAGGTATGAATACTGCACATTATAATCCGGCGACTGCGGATTGATACGTTCCAATTTCGTCACTTCTTTTTCGAATATTTCAGCTACTTCCTTCGACCATTGCTTCTTCTTTCCCTGGGCGCGCAAGTTATCTATCTCACTCTCAGCGCCGTTACCCAGTTCATCCTGAATATTCTTCAACTGCTGCTGGAGGAAATACTCTCGTTGTTGTTTATCCAACTCCTCGCGTGTTCGCATCTGAATATTCTGTTTCAGTTTTGCGATTTCCAGCTGTTCATTCAGATAACCAATAAGATGAATAGCACGGTCCTTTATAGAATCATGCTTTAGAAGTTCATATTTTGCAGTAACTTCAAGAGGGAAATTAGAACATATGAAATTAATTCTTACTGCATCTCCTTCCATATCCCTCAAAGCAAGCAGAAAATCATTTCCCAATTCTTCCATACTATCATGAAGTTTCTTCATGACATCGAAGCAGGTACTCATAATAGCCTTGAATTCATTACTGCGAGGAACAATATTATTTTCTTCAATTGGAGTAGCAGTACCAACAAGATATGGTTCTGTAGATATTATAAAATCCAGTTTAACTTTCGGACCGCATGTATGGATGAGTGCATTTGTAGTACCTCCTGGAAGTTCTAAGATTCTGACAATCCTTCCAACGACACCAAGTGGATACAGATCTTTCAATTCCGGTTCTTCAACCATAGCATCCTTTTGTGTCGCCAAAATTATAGGAGTTTTTCTTTTATATGCTGATTTCACTAGCTCCAGAGTGCTTCTTCTGCCAATAGCTACAGGCATAACTATTTCAGGGAATATTATCATATTACGCAAAGGCAAAACTGGCATTTCCCCTTCAATATCCTCCATAGACATATTAGACTGATCTATATCTATTTTAGCTATTAGAGCTACTTCATCATTTTTTATTTTTTTATTCTTTTTATTCTCCGGCATATTTTTATCGTGAATTATCTGTTTAAACAAACGGCTACAAAGGTAATGATTATACACATAATAATAAAACATTTTATATCAAATGTTGTTCATAGGCATGTGTAAACCGGACTATTTGCATATCTTTGCACAAACTAAACTATAGAAAAATGGGCAATGAATATTTCAAATTTAAGAAATTCACAATAAAGCAAGACAAGTGTGCAATGAAAGTAGGTACAGATGGCGTTCTGCTTGGAGCCTGGACCAATGCAGGAGAATCTACCAACATTGCAGATATAGGAACTGGAACTGGCCTAATATCTATAATGCTAGCACAAAAATGTAATGCTGTAATCACAGGTATAGAAGTGGATGAAGATGCATGCATTCAGGCTCTTGAAAACATGAAAGCATCGCCCTGGAAAGACAGATTAAATGTAATAAAAGCTGATATTACCGATTATTACTCCTACCATAAATCTGAATATGACTTAATTGTATCGAATCCGCCTTTTTACAAAGAGAAGACTAAAGGATATTCCGAAAAAAGGAATATGGCCAGACACACGGATGGATTAGACTTTAATACGCTTACAATGGCTGCATCGTTTATGTTAAAAGAAAAAGGCAGGTTTTGTGTAATACTACCATATATTTCAGCCAATGAATTCATAGGGAATGCAGCAAGTTGCAAACTTTATCTTAAAAGCAGAACCGATGTCATAACCAAACCCGGAGCTACTCCCAAAAGAGTTTTATTGGAATTCCGGAAAGGCCAGTTTAATGTAGAAACAGAAATATCGGAGCTGTTACTGTCAGAAAACGGCGAAAAAAGCGAAGCATATAAAGCTTTAACTTCTGATTTTTACCTTTGATTAATGCCATTACTCTTCTTCCGAAGGATTATTCTTATTGACCAGTTTTCTGATTATAGAACGATTCATTTCCAGCAATCGTCTATGTTTCTCCATAATAGCTGCAGAAACAGGTTTCGCCTCTATAAAATCTGTTATATGCTGTAATATATTATGAGGTTCATATATATTTTTTTTAGGTTTAGGAGGACAAATCACCTTTAAGGCAGAAGGTATTATTTCTACACTTAAATCTTTAGGACCTATCATAGGATCTCCATCGAAATGGAAAACCCCTTCAGTGGCCCTATGTATAACAATCCTATTATCTTTCATGGTTTTTATTCTACTATTCATATCTATAGTCCTCGTAAAAAGCTGAAAAGACAGCGACGGGACATCAAGAACAGTAAATGGTTCAAGCACAGTTATATCCATCATACCATCCGACAAAGACGCCTGTGGGGTTATATAAGCATTGTTCCCATATTGGGATGCATTGCCACATGCTATTAGAAAAGCTTTATATTTGACAGTACCTTCCGAATTTTCTATTTCGTAAGTCTCCGGCTTGTAGTGCAAACTTTCCTGCAATGTATTTTCCAAATATGTTAAAAGGCCTCTACGTTTGGAACCCGCAAACTTCAAACTAACAAATGCGTCAAACCCCACACCACAAGTACAGAAAAAAGGATGTCCTGCAATTTTCCCATAATCTATAGAACGCACATAGGCCTTATTAATTACATCGAGCGCCCTATGATAATTCATAGGTATATGCAAATGTCTGGCTAATCCATTTCCAGAGCCACAAGGGATAATGCCCAAGGCTGTATCAGAGTGGACCAATGCACGTCCCACTTCATTAATAGTGCCATCTCCACCAATAGCAACGACAAAAGAAATCTTTTCTTCGACTGCCTTTCGTGCAATATCGTATGCGTGACCGGCATATTCAGTCTTAATGATTTTAGGATTATAGATATTTCTATCGATATTTGATTGTATATATTTTAAAATACCATCTTTATCTTGTGTCCCTGAAATAGGATTGACAATGAATATGATATCCTCTCTGATGTCCATATTTTAGTATTGGTTGGTTGTATATGCAAATGTAATATATATTTGCAAACAAAAAATCCACACTATATAAAATCTTATTTACAAGTATAAAAAACATTCCATAATGTTACTGTGTGTTGAAAATTTACTATCTTTGCAGGCTGTTAAATACAAAAAGAAAAACTATTAATAATAGGATATGGGATTATTACAAGAAAAGTTAAGTAAATTCAGACTCCCGCAGATGTATATGGAGAAGGGGGTTTATCCTTATTTCCGCGAAATTGACAGTCACCAAGACACAGAGGTGATAATGGACGGCAAAAAGGTATTAATGTTCGGATCAAACTCTTATATGGGTCTGACATACGATCAAAGAATTATTGATGCAGCAATAGCCGCAACACGTAAGTACGGAACTGGATGTGCCGGTTCCAGACTGCTAAACGGAACACTTGACATCCATGTTCAACTAGAAAAAGAACTTGCTGAATTTATTGGTAAAGATGAAGCCCTTTGTTTCTCAACCGGCTTTACAGTGAACGAAGGTGTTATTCCACAACTTGTTGGACGTGGAGACTACATAATCTGCGATGACCGCGACCACGCATCTATCGTCGACGGAAGACGTCTTACTTTTGCCACACAGCTGAAATACAAGCACAATGATATGGAAGCACTTGAGAAAGAGCTCCAGAAATGCGAACCTGATGCAATAAAACTTATTGTAGTTGATAGCGTATTCTCTATGGAAGGCGATTTGGCCAATTTGCCAGAAATCATCCGTCTGAAGAAAAAATACAATGCAACAGTATATGTAGACGAAGCTCATGGAGTTGGTGTGTTTGGACGTAATGGACGTGGTGTATGTGATCATTTCGGACTTACAGACGAAGTTGATATTATCATGGGTACCTTCAGTAAATCATTAGCATCAATTGGTGGTTTTGTTGCAGCAGACAAAGATATCATCAACTGGTTACGCCACAATGCTCGTTCATATATATTCCAGGCTAGTAGCACTCCTGCAGCAACAGCTGCCGCTATAGAAGCACTCCATATATTGAAGACAGAACCAGAACGTCAGGAAAAATTGTGGAAGATTACTAACTACGCACTGAAAAGATTCCGTGAATGCGGATTTGAGATTGGAGACACTGAGAGTCCAATCATACCATTATATGTGCGCGACACAGACAAAACATTCCTTGTAACAAAAATGGCTTTCGACGAGGGCGTTTTCATTAATCCGGTAATTCCGCCTGCATGCGCTCCTCAAGACACACTCGTAAGATTTGCACTTATGGCTACTCATACAAAAGAGCAAGTAGACTATGCTATCGACAAACTTCTTAAGTGTTTCAAGGAACTTGAAATAATAAAGTAATACAGAAATAAATTACATAAAAATAGAGACTGTCTCAAGGTTATAAACCAAAGAGACAGTCTCTTTTGCTTTTTTGTTGTATTCAATTCATGTCATCTTAAAAACCTCATATAAACATCAGTTCATGTACGAGGCTAATTCATCAGCTAAAACATTCTTTGCAACTATCACCCCTTTACTATCTATAAGATAGTTGGCAAATCCGTCTCTAAGTCCAAACTCCTTAAAGACTTCTGATGTTTTGCCGCCTGTTTCCATATAACAACAAGATGGCTCCAAACAGTCTTGTTTCACTGCAGCACGAAAAACAGATTCATAGCTGTCCATAGAAACAGAAATCATCTTAATGCGGGTAGAATTCTGCAATGCATGGCATAATTCAGCATTCTTCATTCTTGACACTGCGTCATATCCCGCCCAAAAGCTCAACAAAGTATATTTGCCATCATTGGCGCACAGGTTGAGCGTCTGTGTTTCAAATTCAAGAACTGGTATCGGTGTTTTATCACCAGGAACCAATTTCTCTGTAGGATCTTTCTTCTCTATAAATGAGAAAGAAATTAAGGAACTAAATACTAATACAACAAAAATCGGCTTTACACTTTTAATCATGTAATGTGATTTTGGTTAATACTATCCGAGCCTGTCCTTAACAGTAGTTTCACCTCGGAACATTACTTTTAAAGCTGAATATCCATCACGGACACTTAAAATCAGCTGTTTTACTTTCTGAAACCGTTGCAAAGATAAGCATTTTTTACTCAACAGCATAGAATTTACTCTATTTTTTATGTTGTTCAGCATATTTTTACGATATTAGCATGATTCAATAATACATTATTTATAAGATAAAAGCATAAAAAAACGTGTTTATATGGCATATGAAGCATAAATTGATTAACTTTGCAAGACATTACTCAAATGATAAATTTTCATTAAAATAAGAACAATCACCCGAATGGAATTTTCAGAATTAAATCTAGATGAGAGCGTTTTGAACGCGCTCGACGCCATGAACTTCAAAGAATGCACACCTGTACAAGAAAAAACCATCCCTGTTTTACTGGAAGGTCATGATCTTATAGGAGTTGCACAAACAGGTACAGGAAAAACGGCAGCATACCTTTTGCCTGTATTAAGTAAACTTTGTAGTGGTCAATATCCAGAAGATTCCATTAATTGTATTATAATGTCCCCTACCCGCGAACTAGCTTTACAAATTGACAGACAGATGGAAGCCTTTTCATATTTTATGCCTGTTTCGGGAGTTCCTGTATATGGAGGAAACGATGGAGTACGTTTCGAACAAGAGAAAAAAGGACTTACATTGGGAGCAGATGTAGTAATAGCAACCCCTGGACGTTTAATCAGTCATATAAGCCTTGGATATGTAGACTTATCAAAAGTTTCATTCTTTATACTTGACGAGGCAGACAGAATGTTGGACATGGGATTTTACGATGATATTATTCAAATAGTAAAATTTCTTCCTAAAGACAGACAGACAATAATGTTTTCTGCCACAATGCCAGAAAAAATAAGACAATTGGCAAATAATATTCTCAGCAATCCTGTAGAAGTAAAACTTGCAGTATCTAAGCCGGCAGAAAAAATTATTCAGGCTGCTTATATCTGCTACGAATCACAAAAGCTGGAAATAATAAAAGATTTATTTTCATCACAAAAACCTGAAAGAGTAATAATTTTCGCTTCGTCAAAGGTTAAGGTCAAGGAAGTTACCAAGGCATTATTTAAGATGAAACTTAATGTAGGCGAAATGCATTCTGATTTAGAGCAGTCACAACGAGAAGAAATCTTGCATGATTTCAGAAACGGCAAGGTAAATATTCTCGTTGCAACAGATATTGTAGCAAGGGGAATAGATATAGACGACATACGCCTTGTTATCAATTTCGATGTTCCACACGACTGTGAGGATTATGTTCATCGCATCGGACGAACAGCACGTGCAAACAATGACGGATGTGCAATTACTTTTGTAAATGAAGCTGAACAAACGAAATTCTATCAGATAGAAAAGTTTCTTGACAAGTCCATTTACAAACTGCAAATCCCTGATGAATTAGGTGAAGGTCCAGAATATTTACCTAAAACAGAAAACAAGAAAAAGACCAAAAAGAGCAACAATAGCCAAGGACGTCACAGAAAATTCAAGAGAAAAGAAAATAATAATTCAACCACTAAAGAGAATAAATTATGATTATAGCAGTAGATTTTGATGGAACAATTGTAGAACATAAATATCCATATATAGGCAAAGAAATACCTTTTGCTATAGAAACACTAAAAAAATTGAAGGAGGACAAACACACTTTAATACTCTGGACAGTAAGAGAAGAAAAGCTCCTGGATGAAGCTATAAACTTTTGCAAAGAAAGAGGATTGGAATTCTATGCCGTAAACAGCAACTATCCTGAAGAGAAAAAAAATCATGATCATTTTTCCAGAAAATTAAAAGCGGATCTATTTATAGACGACAGAAACATAGGCGGACTACCGGATTGGGGAACAATATACAGAATGATTAACGAGAAACTCACGTATGAAGATATTTACAGTGAACACGATACAACATACGAAAGTGACTCAAAAAGAAAAAAAGGACTACTGGGAAAACTCTTCAGATAATATGTTTTCACAGACACTACACACTTACTTAGTATAGTCCTGTAGATTTATTTGTACATAAAATACACACATAATTGTGGATTTTTTCTACAATCGGAACAAGACATAAATAGCACGTAAAAAGATATTGCACTGATTATCAGCCACATTAATAATTACACAACAATTGGTATGTATTTTGATATTTATATGGCATAATAACTATAAATATTGAAAATATGAGAAAGATAATCGCAATACTATTGATTATACTAGGTGTTAGTGAAATATACGCACACAACGTTAATTCAGGCAGTGAAGAAAAACAAAAGAAAGTATATACTACAACAATTGACATAGATAAATTGCCTTCAGCAATTCAGGAAATACTTTTCTATGAATTTAAGGACTATATAGTAAAATCTGTAGAGGCAAAAAGCATTAATGGTAATTATATATATGCCATTACCATAATAGACACTGAGAATTACGAGTACACTATATACATTAACGACAAAGGTGTTATATTAGAATAGACTAAAAAACAAATTATCAAATGAGAATACCCATCCATGCTATATATTAATGCCAGGATGGGTATTTCTGTTTAATTAATTTGTAACTTTGTAGAAAATGACAGACAAGCTAACCCCAAAATTATGGAACTGATATATCTACATCATAGTGGCTTCGCAATACTGACAGAACAATGTACTGTAATCATAGACTTTTATGAAGACTCTTTATCTGAAAATGAAGGTATACTGCATAATGAGATATTAAACAGAGAAGGGAAAATGTATGTGCTGGCAAGTCACTTTCATGCAGACCATTTTAATAAACAAATATTCGAATGGGAAAATAATAAAAAAGATATAACATACGTCCTTTCAAATGATATCCGCAAAAGAAGGAAGATAACATCATCTTCTGTAAATTGGCTAAAGAAAGGTGAAACTTTCTGTGATGAATTAATAAAAGTAAAAGCTTTTGGTTCAACAGACGTTGGAATATCATTCATGATTGAGATACAAGGAAAAAAAATATTTCATGCTGGCGATCTGAACAACTGGCACTGGATGGAGGAAAGTTCTGAGGAAGAATGGAAGAGAGATGAAAAGAAGTTTTTAAAAGAGATAGAACTTATTTCAAACGAATATCCCAATATAGATTTGGCTATGTTCCCTATTGACCCCAGACTAGGCAAGGAATATATGCGAGGAGGCATACAGTTTACGCAAGCTATTAAAACCTCTGTATTCATTCCAATGCATTTTTGGGGTGATTTCAATTCGGCAAATGAGTTTCAGCAATACGCAAAAGATAAAGGAATTCAATCGCCGTTAATAACCCATAGAGGACAAATATTCAAGAAGTTGCTATTATAAATCACTTAACTTATATAAATATGAAAATAAAAGGACATTTTGACCACTTTAATATCAATGTTACCAACCTTGAGAGAAGTATAAAATTCTACGAAGAGGCTTTAGGACTAACCGAATCAGAAAGAAAAGAAGCATCTGATGGTTCATTTATATTAGTTTATCTCACCGATAAGTGTTCGAACTTTCTGCTTGAACTAACATGGTTAAGAGACCATACAGAGGCTTACGAACTAGGTGAAAATGAGAGTCATCTATGCTTCAGAGTAGAAGGAGATTATGATGAAGCTAGAAATTTTCATAAAGAAATGGGATGCGTATGTTTTGAAAATGAAGCAATGGGACTATATTTTATAAACGATCCTGACGACTACTGGATAGAGATATTACCAATGAAATAAACAGTTATAAGGGTGGCCAGAAACCACCCTTTATTTTTCCAGTTTCACATATCCCAAGCGAGTATATCTCACTCCTCTACTCTCATAATGAGACATAACTTTAGCAGATAAAATATGAATGTTCTCTCCAGAAGACACTATCCTGCTATAACAGCTTAATTCATTAGGAGAAAGACTCTTGCCACCTGCTTTTATGAGAAAGACAAATCTGTTGCCATCACGATCAACTGCTAAAACATTCTGATCGACATAAAAGTCCGGTTTATAGCAATCCACCTGAATTCTTACATTTATAACCTTAAGCAATAACCCCTTAAGTTTTTCTCCCTTTTCTCCTACAAAATGACTTACGGACGATATCTTGTTCTTATGAACAGTTAATTCAAAATGTACACGTGAGAAAAGTCTAGCAAGCAATATAAGTCTGTCAAAACGGTCGGAATCTGGTTTAAACCTGTTTGCCAACCATAATACATACGATGGCTCTACATAATAAATCTCAGCTAAACGTTTACCACGATATTTTCCAAAAGGTATTATATCATCAGTACGCCCATAGCAACTTTCAAACTCCGAATTATCTGAACAGATCAGGGAAACATTACAATTCTGTAGCATTAAAATTGCACGTTCTACAGCTGTATCAAATACAACAGAGAGCGTCCTGACAAATAAAGGCTGCTCTTCGGGGAATAATCTCCATAATGCATAATATGGTCTGAACTTGGTAGCCAAACTTATTGCATAAACTCCACAAACAGAAGTTCGGCCATAATTGAAACTGTCAATGAGACTTGTATCAAACATAAAAACCTCCTCTTCTATCCTTTCATGCAATATAATATAAATCCAATAAAGATACAAGAGAAAAATAAAAAAAACGACAGATTTATATCAATCCATCGGTTAAATATTTTTATACACTATATAAAATTATCTCAGTCTCTCGTATGCCTTAACCAGCATTTCATCCTTGCCAATAGCACGAATAGCCAACCAATCAAGAACTATACCTATAAATGGCAGACAAACTATCCATGAAGGAACAAATGTAGCTTCACCCTTAAACATAAAAATAAACGTCACCATAGTGGCATAATAACCTATAGACAATATTATATTAAACAGAGTGAACCTTATCTGCAACATTCTTTTTCTATACATAAATATAGTTACCAGTGATATAACGGCTGAAATAATCTGAAGGGCAAACAAAGCCCAAGGTTTATAGTTTTCAGTTCCGTCCTGAGCTACCAATGAAAGATTTGTAAATTCAGTTATTGAGTTATCTGTACCCACAAAACTACCTATAGGATTAGAAATGACTATAACTGAAAGGATTGCTACAACAAGCAGATATACAGATTGAATACGTTGTATCATATGTTTATTAATTATCAGATTAACAGTAAAAAAGCCGCTCCTATTCGAAACGGCCTTTATCTTTTTAGGAATATTACCGGTATTTTATTTAAGTTTTTCTATTTCCTTTGCAGGATTTCTATAATAAACTTTACCTTCTATATACTCCTGAGTTGCTATCAAAGTTGGTTTTGGAAGTTTTTCATAATAACGAGAAATCTCTATCTGCTCTCTGTTTTCAAAAACCTCTTCCAGATTGTCATTGTACGAAGCAAATTCCTGTAACTTCTTTGAAAGGTCATTTTTCATTTCTACAGCAATCTGGTTAGCACGCTTGCCAATGATTGCAACAGTTTCATACACATTACCTGTATCTTCACACAATTCCATCATATTGCGTGTTACGGTGTTGGTAGGAGCATTTGATTTTTTGTAATCCATAATTCTATATTTAATTATATATGTTTTTTAATAATCTTCTTCTACAGAGCCAACAAACTTGCTGGCCTCCTTAAAAATAGTCTCTACTTCTTTTGAATATTTGCTTTCAGGGAATTCATTTTTGAATGCATAATATTCATCAATAGTATCGCGCATACGTTCTTCTTTCTTTTCCAACACACTTTCGCGAGCCATATCATATTTTGCACGAAGAATCAAAATTGACAAATCTTCACGAAGTTTTGTGTAAGGATATTCTTTAAGGATGTTCTGTGCAGTAACAACAGCCGCCAGATAATTATTACCCGTACTTGTCTGCGACATATTTCCGGTATACGATCCTAAATCATAGTAAAGCTTAGCAGAAAGATATTCTTTCTCAACCAGTTTGTCCTGAAGTTCGAAAATCATATTCTGGGCTGTTTCATGGCGTTCTGTACCAGGGAAATACTCCATATACATTTGCAATTCCTGTATAGCCTTGTATGTACTGCTCTGATCAAGTCTTGGCTCAGGAGTATCAAGATAAAGAGCTTTTCCAGAATTAAATCTGGCTAACTCTGTATAAATACCACGGGGATAAGTTGTGTAATATGTATTGAAATAATGTGATGCAGTAACGTAGTCACCTTGATTAAAATATGTCATTGCCAACATATACAAAGACTCTTCTCCGAATCTTGTTCCTTTCATTATAGGAATTAGCTCTTCCAGAACAGTAGCAGCCTTACTATTCTGTCCTTTGGCAAAATATGCCTTTGCAGCTTCATATTTATATTCATAATCCGTACTCTTCAGTACATTATTATACTCTCCACAAGAACTTAATAATCCTGCAGAAAGAAGAACCATTACAATATACTTTTTCATATTTATAAAAATAGTTCTGCAAAATTACTGTTTTATTGCGAATAATACAACATGAAATTCAATTTTAATGATATTTTTAGCAACAACAGTCAGATAAAGCAAATATTTATGTACTTTTACACAATAAATATACTTCAAATTATGAATTTTGAACTTATATCAGAATATAAACCGACTGGTGACCAACCTGAAGCTATCAAACAACTTACAGACGGTATCAAGAGTGGAGTTAAGGCACAGACTCTTTTAGGGGTAACCGGTTCAGGAAAAACATTTACCATTGCCAATGTTATAAAAGAGATAAACAAGCCTACCCTAATCCTTAGTCATAATAAAACGCTGGCAGCACAGTTGTACGGTGAATTCAAACATTTTTTTCCGAACAATGCTGTAGAATATTATGTATCTTATTATGATTACTATCAGCCGGAAGCATATCTACCATCAACAGACACTTATATAGAAAAAGATCTGGCCATAAATGATGAAATAGACAAATTGAGGCTGGCTGCCACATCGGCTCTTCTTTCAGGACGAAAAGATGTAATAGTTGTTTCGTCAGTATCATGCATTTATGGTATGGGTAATCCTTCAGACTTCTATGATAATGTGATAGAAATAAAACGAGGAAAATTATTGGACAGAAACGTATTCCTCAGACGTTTGGTGGACAGTCTCTATGTAAGGAACGATATAGAACTGAATCGTGGTAACTTCAGAGTAAAAGGTGATACTATAGACATATACCTGGCCTACTCGGACAATCTTCTCAGAGTAATGTTTTGGGATGATGAAATAGATGCCATTGAAGAAATCGACCCAATATCAGGACACAAAATGGCGGACTTCGACGAATATAAGATATATCCTGCAAATCTGTTTATGACCACAAAAGAAAGCACCTTAAGAGCCATACACCAAATAGAGGACGATTTGACAAAACAGGTAGCATTCTTTGAAGAGTCAGGAAAATTCCTTGAAGCAAAAAGAATTTATGAGCGAGTAACATACGATATGGAAATGATTCGCGAACTTGGTCATTGCTCAGGAATCGAAAACTACTCAAGATATTTTGATGGTCGAGAAGCCGGTACACGCCCATATTGTCTGCTTGATTTCTTTCCGGATGATTTTCTGCTGGTTATAGACGAAAGCCATGTAAGCGTACCACAGATAAGGGCTATGTATGGAGGCGACAGGGCTAGAAAAAAGAATCTTGTGGAGTATGGTTTCAGACTTCCCGCAGCTATGGACAACAGACCACTTAAGTTTGAGGAATTCGAGGAAATGGTTAAACAGGTTATTTATGTAAGTGCCACTCCGGCTGACTATGAACTTGTGCAAAGCGAAGGAGTCGTTGTAGATCAGGTAATACGTCCTACTGGGCTTCTCGACCCTGTAATAGAAGTAAGGCCAAGTCTAAACCAGATTGATGACCTCATGGAAGAAATACAACAAAGAATTGAAGTCAACGAGCGTGTGCTTGTCACTACACTAACAAAAAGAATGGCCGAGGAACTTACTGAATATCTTTTGAATAACGGAATAAAATGTAGCTATATACACAGTGATGTAGACACGCTGGAACGCGTGAAAATAATGGATGAACTCAGACAAGGTATACACGATGTATTAGTAGGTGTAAACTTGCTGAGAGAAGGACTTGATTTACCGGAAGTTTCTCTGGTTGCTATTCTGGATGCCGATAAAGAAGGATTCCTGCGCTCACATCGTTCCTTGACACAGACTGCCGGTCGTGCCGCAAGAAACGTAAACGGTAAAGTCATAATGTATGCAGACAAAATAACAGAAAGTATGCAACTTACAATTGACGAAACCAACCGACGCAGGGAGAAGCAGCTTGCCTACAATCAGCAGCATGGAATTACTCCTCAACAAATAAAGAAAGTAAGAACTAAAATCCTTGTTGATAAAGACAGCAATAACAGCACAGAGAATAGTAAAGACAAAACTATACAGAAACCATATACAGAGCAGGCTGAGACTTCTTATGCAGCTGCTGACCCTATCGTTCAGTATATGTCAAAAGACCAGCTTAAACGTAGCATAGAACGGACAAGAAAACTCATGCAAGATGCTGCAAAAAATCTTGATTTCATAGAAGCTGCACAATATAGAGATGAACTGATAAAACTTGAGGATATGCTTAAAAACAAATAATACATTATAGAAGGAAACAGCCACAAAAGAATCATCTGTCTAATAAGATGAACTCCTTTTGTGGCTATATCTTTTTAATCGCCATGCATAAGTTTCTGCAGTTTTCCGGAAAGAAAGAACAACACAATAGCCGCCGTACCACTCATAAATACGAATAATAGAAAAAAGTCATACAGATTTTCAACATGGTAGCCCATAAAACTTTTTGTAACCCCACCTTCAGGATAATATCCGCTCAACATTCCCGCCATTTTATTTGCGGCAGAAGTACTGAGATACCATACACCCATAAGGAGTGAAGAGAAACGTGCTGGAGAAAGTTTATACACCAATGACAATCCTATTGGGGCAAGACACAACTCACCCATTGTATGAATAAGGTATAATCCGGTAAGCCATACCATGCTAACTTTTACTCCTGGTTCTACATCTTTTACACCGAAAGCAATAAACAGATATCCCATAGCCAATAGGAAAAGACCTATAGCTTGCTTCTTTACCGAACTAGGTTCTATTCCTTTTCTGCCCAAGAAAGACCACAGACCGGCAAATATAGGAGCCAACACCACTAACATTATAGGATTAAATGACTGGAAATATGCTGCAGGCATCTCCCATCCACCAATATTACGATCTGTCTGCTCGTCGGCAAAGAAAGTCAGTGATGCTCCGGCTTGCTCGTATGCCGCCCAGAAGAATATAACAAAGAAAGCTATTACATAGATTATTCCAATCTTTATTTTCTCACTACGATTAAGACTATGGTCGGTTATTATCAGTATAGGCATCACTATCACAGTTGCATAAATAAGAGAGCCTATCCAGTCGGCACCTGAAAAAATATGTCCTCCTGACATATCTTCATTTCCGGCTATCCAATCCCAATTTACCGAAAACACTAACGTAAGCACTATTGTAGCAACTATTGCTGTAATACTTCTAGTTGAAAATGCCCCACCATCTTTATTCTTTTTTACATCATCATCTGTTTTCTTATCAGGTGCTGTTCCCACCGGGTTACCTTCAGGATTACAAATATATTTATTTTTAAAGATTTGAAAGATTACAGCTCCCAAAATCATACCGATACTCGATGCAAGAAACCCCCATTTAAAGTCCTCAGGGTGTCCGGTGTTTCCTATCAGTCCACAGATAAGCGGAGCAAACGTTGAACCTACATTTACTCCCATATAGAAGATTGTGAAAGCAGAATCCTTGCGTTTGTCATCATCCGAATACAGACGACCCACCATAGTAGAGATATTTGGTTTGAAAAAACCGTTACCCAATATAAGCAATCCCAAGCCACAGAACATCAGCCATTTGGCTATATCTACCTGATGAAAATAACATGCACTGAGAAACAATAAGAACTGCCCTACAGCCATTACCAGAGCACCAACAACAATAGAACGTCTGTTTCCCCAATATTTATCAGCAATATATCCTCCAATAAGAGGAGTCAGATAAACAAGCCCTGTGTAACTACCATAAACCTGAGAGGCAAACTCTTTATCAAAGAGCAATGCCTGAACCATATAAAGCATAAACAGGGCACGCATGCCATAATAACTGAACCGTTCCCACATCTCAGTCACAAAAAGAAGATACAACCCTTTAGGATGTCCTTTATCATTTTTAATAGCTTTTGTACTGTCCATATTATTTTATTCCAAGTTTCTTCTTCAATTCTTTATTCAAAGCATCTTTATGCATCATAACGTAAACAGTCTTAGCACGCACATAGCTTTCTGACATATTGATATATCCACCAAAACGGTTTCTGTCCGTTCCCCACGAATTTTTTGTTATATAGTATTGAGTGCCGTTCTGATCTCTTGTCAGCCCTATAATATGCATTAGATGATCATCTGTAGTTACAAACGATTCATAACCTTCCTGCCTTATTTCCGGAGTAACATCAACTTCTGGATAAGGATGTTCAAACTTATATACTTCCTCTAGTCTTTCGCCTGTTTTCATATTCTCAAAACGTGCTCTGTCTGTCTGACTGTAATCATCCATTTTTGTAACCTCAGGATTGATAGCAACACCATTTGTAAAAGAAAAACCTTTTTCACTGACATCACCATCCCAGCATAGTGTATATCCGTTCTTCAAGGCATTATCTGTAGCTGACATCATCTCATCTAGCGGAAGATTATACATTTTGACATGTTCCCAATTGTCCGGAATTTCCAGTTCAAACGCCTCATAATAAGGTTTATGGGTAAAACTTGTAATCATTACATAATCCTCCATATTAAGTTCCAGACTTTCAGCAAAACTTTTAGGAGTATATTCTTTGCCATTATATGTGAACGTTTCCGGAAGTTTACCCATATATATGTCAAATAGGCTATTAATTAGCTCTTTATATTCTGTGCTGCGACGTTTCATCTCCACTGCTTGTTCTGCTATTGCAGACATATAACCCTCAAGTTCAGTATGATTATGAGTCTTTGAATCATAGTTTATTCCGTCATAAACTTCTTCGGGAACGATACCGACCTGCTGAAATGCTGTCATCCAACTTGGAGAAATACTACCCTGTCCTGTATTACCTTTTCCACGACGTAGGTAGTTATCAGACAACTGATTCATATACTTTTGTCTAACAATAAACATTTCGGACAAGTCATACTCACCTTTTCCCATTCTGAGCAACTCCGATTCCATAAACGATGTTGTTGCAAAACACCAGCACGTTCCTGTTGCTGCCTGATTCTTTACTGAAGTAGTCTTATTTGATACTACATCAGTAAACTGATATCCTTTTCCGTCCTGTGCCACAACGGCAGATGCAGCCACTATAAATGCTACAAATGTCAAGTTCCTTACTCTCATCTCTCAATCTTTTAATATTAAAAAACAATTTTTATTTACATAATGAATAACGGATTTGCAAAGATAAAAAAGGTTCGGCAGAAAGAATAAGTTTGAATGATTTTTTATGCCGAACCGTATACTTTATCATTAAAATTCATCAACAGTTTTTTATGTTTAGTGCGATAATACCAAATTCCAACAATATCAGCCAAAGCCCAACCTATTGGAACTGACCACCATATACCCGTATACCCTATTACGGGAATAGATGCTAAAAGATATGCAAGTACCACACGTGTCCCTAAAGAAACAACCGTAAGAACTACTGACATAGACGGTAATGCTACTGCCCTGTAATAACCGTAAAGAAGAAACAAATAGCCTATACCTATATAAAAACTGCCTTCAATGCGAAGATATTCCACACCTATATTGATTATTTCTGTTTCTTCAGCCGAAACGAAAAATGCCATGAGTAATGGTGACAGACAGAATACCAAAAATGATACAAAAAGAGAAAACACCGTAGTTATACACACAGCAATACAGATACCACGACGGATACGTTCAGTATGGCCTGCCCCAAAATTCTGAGCTATAAAAGTAGAAAAATCATACCCAAGAATATTATCTGAAGGTAGTTATATACCATTTCTTCCAGTTCTGTGGGTATCTGCAAAATACGTATTATAGGCGAAAGAAAAACTACGGAGCAAATATTAAGAAATAATGTTATGCTTCCTACAAGCAACATAGACGAAAATATACTCCGACGTAATTCTTTGAAATCACTCGAGCCATACTGCATGGAGAACACAGCACTGCACCCCATACACAAACCTATAAAAACTGAAGTAATAAATACGATAAGGGCATATGACGAGCCTACAGCAGCTAAAGCATCAGCTCCCAAAACACGTCCTACAATCAATGTATCAGCTATATTATAACACTGCTGTAATAGATTTCCCACCATCAGTGGGAAAGCAAAACGCATTATTGCCCCAGTTATATTTCCGTTCATCAGATCTTCCTTACCCCAATTCATATTACAAGCTTTCTCAAATCTTAATCGGAATACAAAGTAAATATATTTTTTGCTTAAGGGCAATAAAAAAGTCTCCGCAACAAATACATGCTACTGAGACTTGATCTAATTTTATTTGTTTATTACTTCTTTTCGATATCTATACCCTTGTTACGAAGAGTCATACCCATAAGTTTAAGGTAATCTGAGTACTGCTTTTCGTTAAGAGTATTCTTCATCAATTTAAGATTACCGTAAACTGCCTTACGAATCTTTTCGTTGTTACCTTCTTTTGCCCTGTTGGCAATTTTCATTTCTGCTTCAAAATAATCGCAGATATCTGCAACTTCTGCACTCTGTTCTGAAGAAAGTTTAAGATATTTTCCTAACTGAGTTTTGTTGATTGTACCATTCCACTTTTCTGTAGTAGTTGTTTGGTTACCGTTTGCAAATACTGTTGCAGAAAACGCCAATGCGGCGATAAATGTTAATCCTGATTTCATAATACCTAATGTTTAATTTTTGTTGTTACCTAAAATACAATCTTTTTCTGATTGCCTTAATTTAATCTCATTTTAGTAAGTCTTTCTATATCCTTACCTGTCATTTAGCTTAAGCCTTTTTCTTTTTACCGATACAAAGATAAGCACGTTTTCGGAAACAGAAAAACAAATGATAGGAAATATTCAAAATACCATTCATTTGTTGACATGAATCAAGAGTTTAACAGAAATTTGAACAATAACAGGATTTTATTGTTAATGTAATACATATATAATAAAAGAGCCCGATCTTTTCACGTATC
Source organism: Bacteroides caecigallinarum (assembly GCF_021531075.1). Classification (GTDB taxonomy): domain Bacteria; phylum Bacteroidota; class Bacteroidia; order Bacteroidales; family Bacteroidaceae; genus Phocaeicola; species Phocaeicola caecigallinarum_B. The sequence goes on from NZ_JADYTJ010000038.1 coordinate 22,180, forward strand.
GGGCTCTTTTTATTATATATAACTCTTAGAATATTATCCTCCAAAGTTATCGTACATAATTGATGATGGTTCAACGCCAAGACTGTCAAGCATCTTGACAACTGCGTTAGACATCGGACCAGGACCACACATGTAGTATTCGATATCTTCTGGTGCCTCATGATCCTTCAGGTAAGTTTCAAGCATTACCTGATGAACGAATCCCGGAGTATATTTAACTCCTGCAGCATCAGCAGCTGGATCCGGACGGTCAAGAGCCAAATGGAAATGGAAGTTAGGGAAGTCTTTTTCAAGTCCCAGGAAGTCTTCAAGATAGAACACTTCGTTCAATGCACGAGCACCATAGAAGTAGTGAAGTTCACGGTCTGTAGTATGCAGAGTACGTGTCATGTGCATAATCTGTGCACGCAAAGGAGCCATACCGGCACCACCACCTACCCAAATCATTTCCTTCTTAGAATCGAAGATTGGATGGAAGTCACCGTAAGGACCACTCATCAATACCTTGTCGCCTGGTTTCAGAGTAAAGATATATGAAGAAGCGATACCAGGATTTACATCCATGAATCCACTCTTATCAGCCTTCATAGGAGGAGTAGCGATACGTACTGTCAACATGAATACGTCACCTTCGGCAGGATAGTTGGCCATAGAGTAAGCACGGATAGTTTCTTCTTCGTTCTTACATTTCAAGCCGAACAGACCGAATTTTTCCCATGCAGGAAGATATTCGTCACCGATAAGGCTCTTGTCAATATCCTTGTTGTAATCCATTTCGAATTTAGGTATCTTAATCTGTGCGTATGAACCTGGGATAAAGTCCATGTGAGCACCTTTAGGCAACTGCACCTTGAATTCCTTGATAAATGTTGCCACGTTTTTGTTAGAGATAACTGTACATTCGTATTCCTTAACACCCATTACTGATTCAGGAACCTTGATTGACATATCACCTTTAACTTTTACCTGGCAACCAAGACGCCAGTGGTCTTTCTGCTGCTTACGGCTGAAGTGGCTGACTTCTGAAGGAAGAATTTCGCCACCGCCTTCTACAACCTGACATTTGCACTGTCCGCAAGAACCTTTACCACCACATGCTGAAGGAAGGAACACGTTGTTCACAGCCAGTGTATTCAGCAGTGTAGAACCAGATTCAACTTCCAACTGGTTTTCACCGTTTACAGTAACTTTCACCTTACCTGAAGAAACAAGAAAGTTCTTTGCAACCAGAAGGATTACTACCAACACCAGAATAGTCACTAGGAATACTCCAATGCTTGCTAAAATAAAATTAATATCCATTGTTTTATTCCTTTCTTTATTAGATGTTCAAACCAGAGAAACACATAAATGCCATTGCCATCAGACCTACAACGATGAATGTGATACCCAAACCTCTAAGTGGAGCAGGTACATCAGAGTAAGCCATCTTTTCACGGATAGCAGCAAGACCTACAATAGCAAGCAACCATCCAAGACCAGAACCAAGTGCGTAAGAAATAGCATCTGCTACTCCACCAATATACTTAGGATCGGATGGTGCAAGAGTAATACGCTGCTGCATGAAGAGTGAAGCACCCATGATGGCACAGTTAACGGCGATAAGCGGAAGGAAGATACCCAATGATGCATAAAGCGATGGGCTGAACTTTTCCACAATCATTTCCACCAACTGTACGATGGCAGCTATTACGGCAATAAAGAGGATAAAGCTAAGAAAGCTCAAATCAATACCAAGAATACCGTCAGCAGCCAGAACCTTAGTCTGGAGCAGGTAGTTAACGGGAAGTGTAACTACAAGCACGAATGTCACGGCAATACCAAGTCCGAGCGCAGTCTTCACATTCTTCGATACGGCAAGGTATGAACACATACCAAGGAAGAACGCGAATATCATATTGTCCACAAATATAGAGCGGACGAATAAACTTAATAAATGTTCCATATTATACAATTAATATTTTTTATTCAACACCCTATTATTTTTCCTGCAACTCTTTATGTTTAGCACGCTGATACCAGATAAGGCATGCTACGATAATCAGAGCCATAGGAGGCATCAACATCATACCGTTGTTTACATAGCCTGCATCCTTAAGCCACTGATAGTTCAGGATATTGAAACCGAGCAGTGTTCCTGAACCAAGAAGCTCGCGGAAGAAAGCTACGATGATAAGAATCTTGGCATATCCAAGACCATTACCGATACCGTCAAGACATGACTCCCAAGGACCGTTTGCCATAGCGAATGCTTCAAGACGTCCCATCAGGATACAGTTAGTAATGATAAGACCTACGTATACTGAAAGCTGTACGCTCACGTCGTATGCAAAAGCCTTCAACAGTTCACTAACGATAGTTACCAAAGCGGCAACAACCACCAGCTGAACGATGATACGGATACGGTTAGGAATAGTCTTACGCAATAAAGAAATCACTACGTTTGAGAAAGCTGTAATGATAGTTACAGAAAGACCCATAACGATAGCCGGTTCCAGTTTAGAGGTAACGGCCAATGCAGAACAGATACCCAAAACCTGTACAGTCACAGGGTTGTTCATGTTTAAAGGAGTAGAAAATACTTCCTTATTCTTAGCTGAAAATAATTTTCCCATTGTTCGTCTCCCTCCTATTATTTAGTAGTTAAAAATTTTGTGTACTGGGCCATGCAGTTCTTAAGCATAGCATCAACACCGTTTGAAGTGATTGTACCACCGGAGATACCATCAACTTCAAATTCAGGGTTAGCTACCTTACCGTTCTTGACAACGCTCAATGCAACACTTTCACCTTCCATTACGTGCTTGCCTACGAACAGACTCTGGAAGTGAGGCAATGCGATTTCAGCGCCAAGACCCGGAGTTTCAGATGCATGAGAGAAGTATGTACCAAATATTGTGTTCTTGTCTTCATCAAGTGCTACATAGCCCCAGATAGCGCCCCAAAGTCCGGCACCGTAAACAGGAACAACATATTTAGTCTTACCGTCGATTTCACATACGAATACGTGAGCACGACCGTTTTCCTTGAATTCTTTTTCGTAAGCTGTTACGAATTTGCCGTCATATTCTTTCAAAGAACCGTCTTCAGCAACAATCATATCAGACTTAACTACCTTGCTGAACTCAGCGTCAGCATCCTTAACTTCTGTGATACCCAAAGAAGAAAGAATCTGTTTCTTAGTGTCGAGTTCAACGTTCTTACCCTGAAGGTCACGCAAAGATGAGTTTACGAAAGCCAGCAGGAATGCTACGATAACAACCATTACCGAAGCATAAATTATAGTATATGAGTTACTATTAGTATTCATTGTTTTCGGTTTTTATTTGTTAGACATAGCACGTTTTGCACGACGTGAAATATTGTTCTCAACGATTACATAGTCAATCAGCGGAGCGAAGATGTTCATCAGCAGGATAGCAAGCATCATACCTTCCGGATAACCAGGGTTCAACACACGGATGATGATAGCCATCATACCGATGAGCAGACCGTAGATGAACTTACCGTTCTCAGTACGTGAAGATGTAACAGGGTCTGTAGCCATGAACACTGCACCGAAGCAGAAACCACCGGCACACAAGTGCATGTACCAAGGCATGTTAGCCATAGCTGTATCAGGACCTGCGACATTGAATATCCAAGCCATCAATGCACCACCTACGAATACTGAAATCATTGTCTTCCAGCTTGCTACGCCAGTCCACAACAGGATAACGGCACCGATTGCAATTGCGATAACTGAAGTTTCACCGATTGAGCCAGGTATAAAACCGAAAATCATATCACTCAAAGAAGCTGATATAGGAGTTTCAGTAGCAGCCTGACCAAGAGGAGTTGCAGCAGTCAAAGCATCGATGTCTTTACCAAGACCGAAGATGCTGTTGCTAGCTACCCATACAGTGTCACCAGACATCTTTGTAGGATAAGCGAAGAACAGGAATGCACGTGTAATCAATGCAGGGTTGAAGATGTTCATACCTGTACCACCGAATACTTCCTTTGCGAAGATTACAGAGAATGCTGTAGCTACGGCAAGCATCCACAACGGACAATCTACAGGAACAATCATAGGAATCAACATACCTGAAACAAGGAAGCCTTCCTGAATTTCTTCCTTTTTCCACTGAGCTACTACGAACTCGATTCCAAGACCTACAACGTATGAAACGATGATTTTTGGCAATACGGCAAGAAAACCGTAGCCGAATTTCTGAATGGAGCTACCTTCGATGCCTGCAAAAGCATAGTGCTGGTAACCTACGTTATACATACCGAACAGTAATGCCGGTATAAGCGCAATAACCACGATAGACATGATACGTTTGCTGTCTATAGCGTCGTGGATGTGCGTACCAGTCTTCGATGTTGTATTCGGAACGAAAAGGAATGTTTCGAAACCGTCGAATACAGAACGAAAAGCCTGGAATTTGCCGCCCTCTTCAAAGTTTGGCTTTATCTTATCGATATAATTTCTTAACGCTTTCATTATTATTTATATTCTTATATACACATTATATATATTAACACATTTCACGACGGAGCATGTCAAGACCTTCGCGGACGATACGCTGAAGTTCCATCTTCGAAGAACATACGAACTCGCAGATAGCGAAATCTTCAGGAGCCACTTCGTAGATACCAAGCTGTTCCATGCGGTCGATATCACCGGCAATGATAGCCTTGATAAGATATTCAGGAAGAATATCCATAGGAAGTACGCGGTCGTATTCGTTTGACATAATCATGTGACGTTCTCCACCTTTGATACGAGCGTCAAGAGTATATTCTTTCTTGCCCATCAACCAGCTGAAATATGAGTGGCTTGTACTGAACTCGTTGAAACGAGGCATAATCCATCCCAACATTTCGTGAACATCGTTACCTTCAGGGATTACAGTAACCTGACTGTGGAATGAGCCGAGGAAACCGTTAGCAGGAATCTGTTTTCCTGTAAGAGGATTACCGCTGATGTAGCGAAGTTCCTTATCCTTATTTACATTACCTGCAAGGATGTCTGTCAGGAGAGCACCAACTTTCAGTTTGCAATAAGCCAGTTTCTTAACTTCAGAACCTGTGATAGCTACTGTACGAGTCATATCAACACGGCCTGTATTCATCAGACGTCCGATGAAGATAACAGCCTGCGGATCGATAGTCCAAACAGTCTCACCTTTGTTTACAGGAGCGATGTTGTTAATCTGAACACCAACATTACCTGCAGGGTGAGGTCCATCGAATGCCGTTACAGTAACATTCTTAGCCTGTGTAAGAGCAGCAGACTTCTGGTTAACACTAATACTTAAATAAGTCTTGGCAATTTTAGCCAAAGCATCAAGTCCTGTCTGGAAGTTGTTTTCTTCGCCTTTCAGAGCCAATTCAAAATCCGGAGCTAGCGGATTTGTATCGAAAGCAGAAACGAAGATAGCTCTTGGAGCTACTGTAGGATCTGCAATTACATCATAAGGACGCTGTCTGAAGAAAGCAAACATACCGGCATTAAGAAGAAGTTCCTTAACAGCTTCTGCACTCATTGCAGAAACGTTCTGCTTTCCGAATTCTTCGTAATCCTGTTCAGCTGCCGCCTCTACAGTAATACTCATTACCTTACGTCTAGCTCCACGCTCAACGCTTGTCACTACGCCACTAACCGGCGAAACAAATTTCAGTTCAGGATGATTCTTGTCAATAAACAAGGGTCCTCCGGCCATTACATACTCTTGTTCCTTAACAACTACCTTTGGAGTTACTCCTGTAAAGTCATCCGGTACTATAGCATAGAAACCAGGCGCCTTTACAGCCACAACTTCTGCAGCTGCCTTACCTTTCAAGTTAATGTTCAGGCCTTTGCGTAATTTAATTACATTTGCCATATCGGGTTATAAAAAATGGTTTTATATTTTCCGCGCAAAATTAAAGAAAAAATAAGTAAAAATGAACTTTTTCGTCAGATAAATAAAGAATTTTTTCCTTATTTGATTTTAGTATCTAAAAACATATTTCACAATTGTCAATTTCGCTACATAGAGGTTACATTTTTGCCACTTTGATAATTACAGCAGGAATATATACATACAGGCTGACATAAATCATGAACCAACGAATCATTTTCTCTATATAAAGCTTATTTATATATAAATACAACTTGTATTTTTATATATACAACTTATATTTATAAAAACATAGGTTATATTTATAGATTATATCTAAGCATTTACGTGTTTTTATCCTCAATAAAACGAAATATCATACTAAGTGCTTTTATAATATAAGGTGTAATTCCACCATACACATATAAAGAGTGTCAAACAAAACGGTTGTCGACATTGGAAATATGACAGAATGTCAGTATCCGGAGATTGGCATCTATTTTGTATATCGAATTGCAGTTGTTTTGAAGATTACAAACTCAATAAAGATTTTACTAATAAAAAAATATAACAGATATGCAAAAAGGTAATATCGGGGTTACTACAGAAAACATATTCCCCATCATAAAGAAATTCTTATACAGCGACCATGAAATTTTCTTGCGCGAACTTGTTTCAAATGCAGTAGACGCTACTCAGAAACTTAAGACTCTCGCATCAAAAGGTGAATTCAAGGGAGAACTTGGCGACCTTACCATCAAAGTTAAAGCAGAAAACGATACTATCGTTATCTCTGACCGCGGACTTGGTCTTACTGCAGAAGAAATAGACAAGTACATCAATCAGATAGCATTCTCAGGCGCAAATGACTTCCTTGCAAAATACAAAGACGATGCAAACGCCATAATCGGTCACTTCGGTTTGGGATTCTACTCTGCCTTTATGGTAGCAAAGAAGGTGGAAATCGTTACCAAATCATATCAGGAAGGTGCACAGGCTGTTAAATGGACTTGCGACGGTAGTCCTGAGTTTACTCTTGAGGAAACTGAAAAGGCTGACCGTGGTACAGACATCATACTTTACGTGGACGATGACTGCAAGGAATTCCTAGAAGAAAACCGCTTGAAAGGATTGCTGAATAAATATTGCCGATTCTTGGCCGTACCTGTAGCATTCGGCAAAAAGAAAGAATGGAAAGACGGAAAGCAGGTAGAAACAGACGAGGACTATGTAATAAATGACACTTGTCCAATCTGGACCAAGAAACCAAGCGAACTGAAGGACGAGGATTACAAGAAGTTCTACAGAGACCTCTACCCTATGTCGGACGAACCTCTGTTTTGGATTCATCTGAATGTGGACTATCCGTTCAATCTGACCGGCGTGCTCTACTTCCCGAAAATAAAGAGCAACATCGACTTGCAAAAGAACAAAATACAGTTGTACTGCAACCAAGTGTACGTAACCGATTCTGTAGAAGGTATCGTACCTGATTTCCTAACACTGCTTCACGGCGTAATCGACTCTCCGGATATTCCGCTTAACGTATCACGTTCATATCTTCAGAGTGATTCTAACGTAAAGAAAATCTCTACATATATCACTAAGAAGGTAGCAGACAGACTTCAGTCCATCTTTAAGAACGACCGTAAAGAGTTCGAAAACAAATGGGATGACCTGAAGATTTTCATCAACTACGGAATGCTTACTCAGGAAGATTTCTATTCTAAAGCTGACAAATTTGCCTTGTTCAAAGACACAGAAGGCAAATATTACACTCAGGAAGAATATAAGACTCTTATCAGCGGAAACCAGACTGACAAGGATGGTAACTTGATTTACCTCTATGCCAATAACCGTGATGAGCAGTATGCATATATCGATGCAGCCGTAAACAAAGGCTATAACGTACTGATGATGGACGGACAGCTTGACGTTCCGATGATTAACATGCTGGAACAGAAGTTGGAGAAGAGCCGTTTCACTCGTGTGGACAGCGACGTTATCGACCGTCTGATAGTAAAAGACGAGCTGAAAGGCGAAGAGCTGAAAGAAGACAAGCGCAGCATACTTTCTACTGTATTCAGCGGACAGTTGCCAAAACTGCAGAAAACAGAGTTCCATGTTGAAGCTCAGGCTATGGGTGAAAACGCTTCACCTGTAATCATCACTCAGGCTGAATATATGCGCCGCATGAAGGAAATGGCAAACATACAGCCGGGAATGAGTTTCTACGGAGAAATGCCTGACATGTACAGTCTTGTACTGAACAGCGACCATAAACTAATTAAACAGGTTCTGAATGAAACAGAGACAGCATGTGCAGAAAAGCTCGTTCCGGTAGAATCTGAAATCGCTATCCTTTCGCTAAGAGAAAACGAACTGCACAAAGCCCACGAAGGCAAGAAGGACGAAGAAATTCCTGTAGCCGAAAAGGACGAACTTAAAGATGTAGAAAAGAAGCTTGAAGAGCAGAGAAACCAGAAGAACAACATCCTGAACGAATATGCAGCAGGCAACAAAGTTGTTCATCAGCTGATTGACCTGGCATTACTTCAGAACGGAATGCTGAAGGGTGAAGCTCTTACAAACTTCGTCAAGAGAAGCATAGAAATGATTTAATCAAACAAATAAGTTTAATAAAGGGAGATAAATATCAACGGGTATTTGTCTCCTTTTTTTGTTTTCACTGGTGACGTATTTCACATTTTACTATAATCATACTTTATATTATGAGAGCAACAAAAACAAAAAAAAAATTCATTTAATTATACCGTAAAATAAATTTTGACTATCTTTGGTTATAATACGTTCTTAATCCAATAACATAGTATGAAACTAAAATATGCACTGATATTATTCATTATAATACATATATTTCCAACGCTGTGTGCCCAAAAAGTAGGTTTGGTATTAAGCGGAGGAGGTGCAAAAGGAATGACACATATAGGAATAATTCGTGCATTAGAGGAAAACAATATTCCTATCGACTATATCACGGGAACATCAATGGGGGCTATAGTAGGTTCCTTATATGCTATGGGTTACTCACCTGATGATATGGAGAAACTTATCAAATCACCAGAATTCAAAAAATGGTACTCTTCAGGTGGTATTGAAGAAGAATATATGTATTATTTCAAGATGAATCCTCCTACTCCGGAATTTATCAACATCAGACTGTCAAAAATGAAAATGGCAAAAAAGGTAAGAACAAGATTCCTACCATCAAGCGTTGTCGACCCAATGCACATGAATGTAGCATTCATTGAACTATATGCACAGGCAACAGCAGAGTGTAGAGGAAACTTCGATAATCTTTTTGTCCCTTTCAGATGTGTAGCTTCGGATGTTTACAACAAGAAAGCTTTAATAATGAAAAGTGGAGACCTTGGAGATGCAGTAAGGGCATCAATGAGTTTTCCCGGTATGTTCAAACCTATAGAGATAGATTCTGTACTGGCATACGATGGTGGAATATACGATAATTTTCCAGTTACAACGATGATAGAGGATTTCAATCCGGATATAATCATAGGAAGTGTAGTAAGTTCAAACCCTAGCAAGCCAAAGGAAGGAGATATAATGAGCCAACTGGAAAACATGATAATGCAAAAAACAGACTATTCCATTCCGGACTCTTTGGGTATAATGATGACATTCAGATATACAGATGTCAATCTTATGGATTTCGACAGATACGACGAGCTACACAATATCGGTTATGAAAGGACTATACAGCTTATGGATTCAATAAAGCAAAGAATATCCAGACGTACCAGCTACAGGATACTTGAGAGAAAGCGTATAGATTTCAAAAGAGGAATGCCGGAACTTAAATTCAAGAAAATCATTGTAAACGGAACTACAGAACAACAGAAAGTATATATCATGCGAGGATTCCATACTAAAGACAACGAAACTTTTAGTCTGGAAGACCTCAGAAAAGGATATTTCAGATTATTGTCCGATAATATGATTTCTGAAATTCTCCCACATGCTGTATACAATTATGAGGACAATACTTTTACACTCATATTGGATGTAAAAATAGCAGAAGACCTATCTGTCAGGATTGGAGGAAACGTAGGCTCAAATGGAGCAAACCAAATATATTTAGGTGCCTCATATCATAATCTTGGGAAATATTCCAAAGAGCTTTCTTTGGAAGGCCAGTTAGGACAGATCTACAACAACTTGCAATTAACCGGAAGAGTGGATTTACAGACTGAGATTCCTACATCATATAAAATGATTCTGTCATTATCCTCATTCGATTACAATGGACAGTCACAAAACTTCTTTAATAAGATCAACAGTCCAATTTTCAATAAAAAAGATGAGAAGTTTTTAAAAGCTTACATAAACATGCCTTTCCTTAGTAAACACAAGGCACAGTTTGGAATTGGAGTTGCAACTCTTACAGATCAATATTTTCAGACCAATGTTATCGATTTTACCAATAGTACAAGAGATAAAAGCAGTTATAAGATATTAGGAGGTTTTGTAGCACTTGAAGGTAACACCTTAGACAGTAAACTATATGCAATCAATGGTAAAAAAGAAAGACTTGCGGCCAATATATATTTAGGAAACGAAACTTTTTCTCAAGGAATAGGTACAGACCCTTATAATGGGGCATTTAAATATAGTCAGGCATGGCTCCAAATATCTTATGAATTGGAGAAGTATTTCAGGCTTGGAAGAAGAGTTTCTTTAGGCTCTTACCTTCATGCTTACTATTCATCAAGAAACTTCAGCAATAATTATCGTGCCACCATGATGCAAGCCGGTGAATTTTCACCTACAACCCATAGCAAAATAACCTATAATGAGGCTTTTAGAGCCAACCAATTTGCAGGTATAGGTGTAATACCAATATACAGATTCAATAATATGGTGCATGCCAGACTAGGGATATATGGATTTGTACCTTTTTTCCCTATAAATTGCAACGATGCATATAAGGCTACCTATGGCAAGATGTTCAGTAAATTTGAATATTTGGGAGACTTATCATTAGTAGTACGATTACCATTCGGATCAGTAAGCGCTTATTTGAACTATTATAGTTCACCAAGTAAGAACTGGAATGCAGGAATATCATTAGGATGGCAGATTTTTGGAGAAAGATTCATGCAATAAAAAGTTTTTATATAAAAAGTAAAAAAAGACAGTGCAATAATTTGTGTATTAAAAAAAATATCCATACCTTTGCACCCGTTAAAGAAAAAGAGATGGCCGCGTAGCTCAACTGAATAGAGTAGCTGACTACGGATCAGCCGGTTACAGGTTTGAATCCTGTCGCGGTCACTCCACTTCTAAGCTTAATAAATTTATATTGAATGGCCGCGTAGCTCAACTGAATAGAGTAGCTGACTACGGATCAGCCGGTTACAGGTTTGAATCCTGTCGCGGTCACTCACTTCTAAGCTTAACAAATTTATATTGAACGGCCGCGTAGCTCAACTGAATAGAGTAGCTGACTACGGATCAGCCGGTTACAGGTTTGAATCCTGTCGCGGTCACACAAAAAAAAGATGATGAATGTATTTCATCATCTTTTTTTGTATATATCAATCATTATTTTATAATCAGAATAGGAGTTCGGGAATGGAAAATCATTTTCTTAGCTATACTAGGATTAAACAAGCGTGCAAAAACGTTTCTCTTATAATTTGAAACACACAATACATCAATATTCTCATTTTTCACGTATTCATCAAGATTATTGAAGAAACTGTCTTCATTCACAATACTATAGTTAATACTCAGATTAGGATACTGCTTGTGGACA
>NZ_JADYTJ010000039.1 GCF_021531075.1 Bacteroides caecigallinarum
CAATAATCCCGTATCAATAATCTTCAGGAAACATATATGAATAAAAAAACGGCCCACCAACCTTATAATTTATGCTAAATCAAAATACGTTTGATTTGATAAATATAATAATTGTCCGAGTAACGAGTGAAGAGTAAAAAAGAGAAATAAGATGTCACCTTTTCTTCCGGCAAGAATATTTTCCGTAAATGGGTTATGCCTAAAGCATTAGAATAAGTCTTTAACAACTTATAAGACAAAGTGAAACGTCCGCTATTATAAACATTGTTATTTGCGATACAAAATTGAAACAATAAATTTACTCTTTCGTTATCAATCTCCTTTTTTTCGGACAAACCTCTGAATATATGATTGATTATCACCGTATCATTTTGCCATTCAGCCACACAAGTATTTTCATACTCCTGACTGTCATATACGGTGGAATAGTCACCCGAAATCAGGTATATCCCCAATGCGATGTATAAAAGAAACAGATACTTCACCATAGCGGGTGCAAATATACGAAGTTTTTTCATGGCGACGAAATTGTTTTTTATTTTTATTTCAGAAGAACAACTTCACATACATAAAGTAGCATGGCATTCCTCATCTGCTTTTTTTACCTCGCATAAAATCATACCTGTATATAAAATGGGCCATTATATAACTGTCCACACCGTTATATTCGGTTATGGAACGCACATTGGATTTCAAACTTCTTGATATATTGCTTTTACGGGCAAGCATATCATACGCCTCTATACTTAAAATCGCCCTACCATTATAAAATGATTTAGATAAAATTAAGAGCTAAGGTAACTGGTTGATAGGTACCGGTTGTTGGCTATTGGTTCCTAACCAAGATTCTCATATACTTTTACAAAAATAAAGAAAATATCCGAAAGCCGGTATTTATCTTCCATTATTTCTTTCCACGTCAATTCCTTTAATAAACAAACGTACGAGGACTCTGGTATAATAGAACTGCCGAAGGTACTTTTTTGGGCAAAAGAATCAATCTCCACACGGCAGTGTGGAGTACTCGACACGAACGTGTGGAGATCTCCGCACGGCCGTGTCGAGAGCTTGACACGAGCGTGTGGAGGTATACTTATTTTATCGTAATAACTGAAGTTTTCCCATGCGAACCGAATTGCGGCGCATAAACTGATATGACAGATACCGGACCTGAAACATATTTCCCTGAACGTGCCACGTATGCGTCATAACGTATAGTATAGGAACCTTTGCGCATCCGGTCAATGAAAAATTCTACAGACGCGTCTTTATTTACGCGATAGAACGAAAGACCTTCTGTCCAAGAATAAGAAGAGAGTTGGGACGCAACCTCAAGACATGAAGGTTTCTCGTCCTTTATCCGTACAAAATCCATATCACGGTCGGCACTTACGGTTATGCATACCGTCACCTTATCGCCCACAGACAAAACGGAAGACGATGAAACTTCTTTTCCATCACATATATACTTGCGTTCTATTCTCAGACCTTCACCATTGTAGGATTTCACTTTATCGATACTTTCAAGACATTGTGAACAGACAGAAGCCCATCCGGCACCTGTGCCTTTTCTTGAGAATTCAATATTCTCTGTTTTCCTGATATCAGAATCATGCAATGAAACCGAAACATGTCCTATAGCGTCATCCGGTGTGGTATAAGTTTTATCCGCAACCTCTGCTGTAATAGCAGAGCCTGAATCAAGCACATCACTTCCACCTGCCAGAAACGCATAAATGGCATTTACAGATGCAACCGGAGTATCCCAAACCTGTACCTGTTTCTGCTTCAGCAACCACAGACGCATATCGTCAAACAAAGTTTCTTTATTATCTCCCAAACGCATGATGGCTTCCATTGCAGACACATGAACCGGTATTCTGTAATCGAACGAAGAATATCCGGCCTTATATGTATCAAAATATGAACCCATCTCATCATTGCTTACCATATATTCCATAACAGACTGTAGAAGGACTTCCGCCTCGTCTTTCTTTCCTGCCGCGTCCATAATGGTAGCCAATACCGATTTTTCATTTATGTCGAGCGATGCAGACTTTCCTACAAAATAGTCAATGAAATAATCGTTCACCTTAGCATCTGCCGAAGATGCCGCTTCATCGTCAATGGCACATATATACAGATAGCTCATAATCATATTCTGAGGCACGTAAGCGTCCTTGTTTTCAAGAATACTGTCATGACACCCGGCAGCTTCAGAAGCCAGATATCCAAGGGCTTTCTTATACATATCGTTCATCTGATAATTGAATGATACTCCCAAAGCCTTGAGTCTGGCCAACGACTCCATTATCCGAAGAGTGATGTAAGTACTTGAAGTCATACCTTTGAACCATGGCCACGAACCGTCAGACAGCTGTAACTTGGCAAGACTGGTAATAGCCGTGGAGAGTTTGTCGTTCATTGCGTTTACATCGAAAAGCATTGCAATACGCTGCTTTTTCGAAGCATCATCTTCAGCATCAGCCAACCATGGGGTTTCTTCGATGATGATATTTTTAAGTTGTTCATTCTTTGACAGTTCCGACCATAAATCCTTTTCATCTTTTCCCTGTGCTATCCATGAATCGAACACTTGCCTGATTTTAGGATTGGATTTCACAATATGCAAAGACAATGAATTGGTATAAAGAGCCGTAGCCCACGACATTGCATCATCAGACGAAGGTGTGCCAAGCACAGGCAAGGCCTGAATGACATACCACTGCGGATTTGCAGTCATTTCTATGGTCAGTTTCCTGTTTGTAGCAGTATTGCTTCCACCGTTGAACAAGCCACCTGTAGAAACCGTTTTGGTTTCATCACCTCTCAACTGGACTGGAATATTCTCTACAATTATCTGTTTGTCAGACAATACCGGAAGGTAGTGACGCTCGCCATCGCTGAATTCGCCAGCCTCAGCCATGACAGTACAAACCAGAACATCCACACCTTCGGAAACCTTATAGTTAAATGTCACGACTTCTGTCTCCCCTTCACGTACACTGAAAGCATCTGTCTTGGTATAAACCACCTGTCCGTTGAGCGGATTGGAAAGAGTCATAGTGACTTTTCCGCTGATATCCTCATCAGACATATTGATGAGAGATGATGAAATGGACGATTCATCACCTACCCTGACAAAGCGAGGCATATTAGGCTGCACCATAAATGGCTTGGAAGTGGTAAACGACGCCTTTACAAATCCGTAATCCATATTCTGAGTATGTACAAAACCATTGAAAGTCCATTCGGTCAATGCATCAGGCATTACGAACGACATAGTCACTGTTCCGGCAGAATCTGTACGCAGACGCGGATAGTAGAAAGCTGTCTCAGAGAAATTCTCACGAAGGGCATGAGACACATTTCCGTCAGTTGCCTCTACGGCATTTTCTACAGGCAGATTCATATCCGCTTCTTCCACTGATGCTTTCCTGTTATAACTCTGTCCAGCCATATCAAATGAAGCTTCTTTTGCCTGGAATATATTATTTGACGGTGCCTTGGCTATAATCATTCCGCGCGAAGCATAATATCCCCATGAGAAAGGTATAAACTGTGTAAATCCGTCACCATAGATAAGGTCGATTCCATTGCCGCCGTTTACATAAGCGTATGCCACACGCATATAAGGATTGTCATACACATGCAGACTCTGCATCCACACACGCGGCACCTTTCTTCCAAAATACAATCCGAAATGCCAACCGTGCGAATAAAGTTCGTCAAGCGAAGCATCGTAAGCAGACGCCAACATAGAAGCGTTGACAGGCTCCCCGTCTTTATTCCTTACCGTGAGTTTCCATTCCTCCTTCTGTCCGGGAACAAGCTTGTCTCTGAATGTTTCCCATGAGACGTTGAGTTTCTTCTCAGGTTCAGGCTTTACAAGACTTACCACCTTCTTATACAATACTCCCTGACGCATAAAAGAGAAACATACAGTTATACCGTCACCATATTCTTCCTTATATATGTAACTGAACTTCTGTATTGAATTAGAGAATGTCATCCTACGGCTTTCAAGTCTTTTTCCAGCCGTAAACACATCAAGCATCATATAGACATCACTCTCGGAGCTGCCTATATAGAAATCGACAGACTTACCTTCATCAAACGAATTGCCGTCCTGATAGAACCACTCCACAGTCCGGTAAGGAGGAATACTGTCTGCAAGGGAGAAAAGGACGAAATCCTGAGTCTTTGACACATCACGTCCCTTGGAGTCTGAAGCGGAAATCCTGATGCGGTATTTCCCTGAAGAAAGAGAATTGAATGAGTAAGGCACAAATGAATTCTGAGCCTTTTCCTCACCACTGAACACAGCCTTGCCTGCTATCTTGCCTTCTTCATCAAGCTTGAAAACAGAATATCTGACAGTTGTTTCTACCGGCATCCTTTCGCAATTGAAAGCGTCAAAACGGATCTTGCCTATTCTTTCTTTTGCCACTTTGGAAGGCAAATCAGAAATACTCAAATCGAGAGATTTATCACCGACAGACACGGAATACTCCCCTACCTGAGTTTCACCGGAAAGGCTTGTTACCGTAGCCTTTACATTAAATCTGTAATACGTATTATCCGCAGCCTGCAAATCACCGTCAGGCTTATCAAGGCAGAAATCTATATGGAACTTGCCGTCGGCATCAGTCATTGTTTCGCCAGTGGAAATTTCCGTTTCAGTTCCGTTATATCTCCACCAAATATTTTCCATACGGACTACCCTATATTCCACCTTTGCCATGCGCAGAGGAGCACCGGCAAATGATGCAGCCCTCGCCTCAGTATGTACCGAATCGCCAAGCGAATATTCACTGCTGTTTTTCTCGAAAACCACATCGAAAGTAGGACGCTTATACTCTTCCACCCTTATACCGCTATATGTATTATCGGCCTTTACACCAAAGTATCCCGGCAAAACATTCTGTTTAAGAACGAACTCTGTACTGTAAACTCCAAAATCGTCAGTGACAACCTTTTTCTTCTCCACCTCCTTACCATTGGTATCGGTCAGACTTACAGTCACTTCTTCCCCCTTAAGTACAGAAACGGAATCACCTTTTTGGACATATTTAACTCCTGACACATATACCATCTGTCCCGGACGATAAATCGAGCGGTCCGTGAATATGGTTGTCTGCCTTCTCGCTTCTTCGTTTGTGTTCAGGAAATGCTCTCCGGAATAGAAATTTGAGATATTCATAAAATCATTACCGGAAGTACGGACACTGAAATATTCAAGTTTATCCTTGGCGGTACTTACCACTACGCAGCCTTTTTCATCAGTTGGATAAACATTCTTCAGTGCGTATTTACCATCGTTCAGTGCGTATGAAAGTATCTCCGCTCCGGAAACCGGATGACCAGTCATACGATCGACAGCAACAAGTTCTTTTCTGTCGCCCGGCAATGGAATTACAATACACTGATAAGAAGATACATATACCACCTCATAGCAGACTGCCTCTGGCTTCTGCTTTGAGAAGAGCTTCATCATATATATACCGTCTTCAGGCAATTTATACTTCAATCTGGTAGTTCTTGATTTATAATCAGCAGTTGCCGGAAGAGTGAAGTTATTCACAGCCACACGGTCACCATGTTTCCTGATCAACTGCTCATAGTTTTTTCTGTCACGCAGTCTTTCCGATACCGGCGACACGCTGAGCCTGTAAGCCTCTATCGTCACGCTGGTCAGGTTTCTGTATGAAACTTCTATATCCGACCGATATCCGGGATATACAAACGGAATACGTATCTCCAGGCTCGGAGACTCTATCTCCTTAATCATATTATTCAGTTCGCCAGTCCATTCCGTATTTGGATATAGAGCAAGAGCTTTTTTCAATTCAGACATAGCCTCAACCTTTTTTCCCTGAGAACTATACTTATTTGCAAGCTTCAGCATAATATCACAATAGACTTCAACATCCTTATATTCAGATGCAAGACTCTCGAACATTTTCACAGCCTCATCCGGAGAAAGTTTATCCTTCGAATAAACACAATTGTCAGAAAGATAGACAAGACGTGCCTCACGTGTCAGCGCTTCAGCCTCTCTGTCACGATAAGGACTTTCGGCAGAAGAATACAAATCTATCAGAGAATCATAAACACCTAATATCTCATTGTGGATTTTCAGTTCATTTCCTCTCGCCGGAAGTGACAACAATGTACGTACAGCCTGACGGCCCAGGAAATCATACATATTGTCATCAAAATATTCCTTGCTCAATTCTTTAGAAACAACCACAGGATAATATAAAGCCGCAGAACGCGATGCCAACAAATCCTTTTCCTTCAAAGACAATTGCAAACATGAAATGACAGAATCAACCTCAGAAGGCGATACCGCTGCATAATTCATAGCCATGATACTGTTAAGTACGGCTTTTCCCACCACATCCTGTTCCGATGCAGCCCACTTCTTCAGCATGTCTTTCTGCTTCCGGATACTGTCAGGACTCAACCGCACCTTATATTCTGAACATACCATAAAAGCCTTTATCATTTGGGGTATGTTCTTCTTAGCCAATGCCAATAAGAAAATATTTTCAGATTTTTCTATTACGGAACGAGGGAGATCCTTTTTCTGAAGTGCTTCCACTTCCCTCCACATTTTGTCATAATTCTGAGCTTTAACCGATATCGGGAGGACGATGCCTATCATCATCAGACCCACAAAAAAACAAATCTTCTTCATATAATTTGATTTGGTTTTACCTATATGTCTATATAAAGAAACAATTTATAAACGTAAATGCTGCAATTTTAATGCTAAAAGATGTATAAATCACGGTTTTTCATTATATTTGTAAGACTTAGGAGATATTTAAACGCCGTTTAAACAGCGTTTAAACACCATTTAAAAACAATTTAAACAGCAGGCGATATGAAAACTTTCAGTTCACAAATGTCGGAAAAGGTGAAGGGTTGTGTATGGATGTCCATGATGTATTCTGTCACGGCGATAGTATTATGTATTGTTCTGGTACTATTATCAGAAAGAAACGTTGACAATCTCATTCCATTCATATCATGTTTCATTTTCATGGCTCTGTCGTCATGCATTCGAATATATCACATAGAATATAGCATAGCCGATGAATATCTCAGCATCAGAGATTTCAAATACAGATCCATCAATATATTCGACATAAAGGAAATAATAGCTCTGAAAGAGAAGAAAAGATTCACTCTGAATATTCCGTATGATACAGTTATTATTGAGAAGAACGGAAAGAAAACATATCTGGCTCCGGAGAACAGGGATATGATGCTAGAAACAATAAAGGGCATTAATCCGGAAATCACTTTTTCTTCTTCACCACAATGAAGATACTGAAATCTACAGATATATGGGCATAAGTCTATTATACAAAAAATGCTTCAAAGTATATGAAAATACCTTGAAGCATTTTTTATATGAAGAGTTTTTTATTCTACACCACCCAATTGGTTTCCGTATTCCATTTCGCCTTGAACTACAAAGAATACATCGTCCGGTTCGTAAGGTCCCATACCGTCTTCTGCAGATTCCTTAATTATATAATTAACGATCTCATCCTGGTCGATATTGATATATCCTTCTTCATCCGGCTGAGCGTCAAGACATCCGCTGTTTGTATAATACTCTACTATAAGGTCGAATATATAATACAAATCATCGTCTGTGAACTTTTCTTTCAAGTCCTGAGGCAAATAGTTCTTGATAAACTCAATCGTCTTTTCATCATCCTCGTCTTCCAACAAGAATTCGTTGTCTGTTGCCATAGTTACCAGTATTTAATGATTAATAAAAGTCCGTTACTATCAGAGGATAGCTTTCAGTTTTTCAGCCAAAGCCTGCTTTGTAGTTGCACCAACCTGTTTTTCAACCACTTCGCCGTTCTTGATGAAAAGTACTGTAGGGATGTTACGTACTCCGAACTGTGCTGGAAGATCTGAGTTTTCGTCAACATCACATTTACCGATGTTTACTGTATCCTTATATTCGTCAGCTAGTTCTTCGATATATGGAGCAATCTGCTTGCATGGACCACACCATGTTGCCCAAAAGTCCAATACTACAGGTTTACCCTCTGCCATTATCTCTTCAAAATTCTGATCTGTAATGTTAAGTGCCATTTTTTCTATCTTTTTAAGTTTATAAATTCAATGTTTATATGTTATTCGCAACAAATATAGACTAATTTATTTTATAGTCCAACTGTGATTGCGATTTTAAATAATTAATCAAATCTTTTTGTACAGAAACCTTGATGGAACGTGAAGAAAGATTTACATACATCTGTCCGTCATCATCCATAATATAGAACAACAGTTCAGCATTTCCTGGATTCTGCTTAACAATGGAACCGAATTCAGTGATAAACTCATCATCAATTGATGAAAGAGGTGCTTTGACTGTTATTCTCTCTATTACTTTTTCCTTTACATCGGGCAGAAGCTCAATTGTATTGATTTTAACTTCCCATTCATCCTGCTTCCATTGTTTAGGCTGGCATTTGCCGTGCATATATAAAAACATTCCTTCGCTGAAAAAGTTCTTCTTCTCTACCCATTCATTGCCAAAAAATGCAAATTCCGCTACTCCTGAATAGTCTTCAACCTTCGCAACACCGTATGGCTTTCCGTTTTTGGTATATCCTTCGCGCACACCTGTCACTATACCACCGAGTATCAGGTCTCTGTTCTGCAAAGGTACCAAATCTGCCAACTCTTCCATATGCACATTGCATACATTTTCCAATACTACAGCATATTCATCTAAAGGATGGGCCGAAAGATATATTCCGACAAGTTCTCGCTCGCGGTTAAGTCGTTCCAAGTCACTCCATGCAGGTGCAGGAATAATTTCAGGTGTAGCAATCTCTACAGCCATTTCACCTCCGAACAAAGAGTTTGTGGCAGCAGCCTTGTCAACCTGATATTTGTTTCCGTATCTTACAAGAACTTCCACGAAGGTTTCTTCTTTAGCATTCTTCACAAAGAAATCTTCACGCTTTATTCCATGGAAACTGTCAAAACCTCCTGCCAGAGCCAGGTTTTCTATATTCTTCCTGTTGCATGAGGAAAGATTCACCCTCTGTACAAAATCGAATATATTCTTGAACTCTCCATTTTTTCTACGTTCTTCAAGGATACTCTGCACTGCCGACTCTCCTACTCCCTTAACAGCTCCCATACCGAAACGTATGTCACCACGGCTGTTAACAGAGAATTTCAGCTCACTCTCGTTTACGTCAGGTCCCAACACATTGATACCCGTAGCCTTACATTCGTCCATCAGTTTTGTGATTTCAGTGATGTTGGCGATGTTTCGGCTCATTGTGGCAGCCATATATTCCGAAGGATAGTTAGCTTTCAAGTATGCAGTCTGATATGCTACCCACGAATAACATGTGGCATGAGACTTATTGAAGGCATAAGAAGCAAACTTTTCCCAGTCGGCCCAAATCTTTTCAAGTACTTGAGGGTCATGACCGTTTTTCTTTCCACCTTCGATAAACTTAGGCTTCATGTGATCCAGCTTGTCACGGAGCTTCTTACCCATCGCCTTACGGAGGGCATCAGACTCACCACGGGTAAAGTCGGCAAGCAGACGCGACAAAAGCATGACCTGCTCCTGATATACCGTAATACCGTAAGTATCTTTAAGGTATTTCTCCATGATTGGTATATCATATTCTATAGGCTTACGCCCATGCTTACGGTCGATAAAGTCAGGTATGTAATCCATAGGTCCCGGACGGTATAGCGCATTCATGGCAATAAGGTCCTCGAATGTTGACGGTTCCAACTCACGCAGATACTTCTGCATTCCGGCAGATTCGAACTGGAATGTTCCTATTGTTCGTCCATCACCATACAACTTATATGTGGCAGGGTCGTCTATCGGTATTTCGTCTATATTCAATATTATACCCTTGCTATGCTTTATATTTTCCAGTGCTTCCTTTATGATGGACAATGTTTTCAGTCCAAGAAAGTCCATCTTGATAAGACCGGTATCCTCGATTACAGAACCTTCATACTGGGTGACAAGCATCTTCTCGCCTGTTTCCTTATCATCGGCCGTACTTACAGGAACCCAATCGGTGATGTCGTCACGGCAAATGATGGTACCGCAGGCATGCACACCGGTATTTCGTACGTTACCTTCAAGCATCTTCGCATACTTGATGGTATCTCTCAATACAGGGTCTGTAGACACCTCCGCAGCCTGGAGTTCAGGCACGTATGCTATAGCATTAGGAAGATTCAGCTTCTTGTCAGGAATCTTGTCAGGAACCAGCTTACACAGTCTGTCCGATTCCGACAGAGGAAGTTTCTGCACGCGTGCCACATCCTTAATAGCCAGTTTTGTGGCCATAGTGCCGTATGTAATGATATGAGCCACCTTTTCCTGCCCATATTTTTCCGTAACCCAATTCAAGACACGTCCACGTCCGTCATCATCAAAGTCCACGTCAATATCAGGAAGTGAAATACGGTCCGGATTAAGGAAACGCTCAAACAGAAGGTCGTACTTGATAGGGTCAATCTGAGTAATACCCAAACAGTATGCTACAGCAGATCCTGCAGCCGAACCACGTCCCGGACCTACAGACACATCAAGCTTGTTTCTGGCAGCAGAAATAAAGTCCTGCACTATAAGGAAGTAGCCCGGAAAACCCATTGTCTTCATGATGTGCAACTCAAACTTTATTCGTTCGCTCACTTCCTCATCAAGCACCTCACCATAGCGCCGTCTGGCACCGTCGTATGCCAATTTTGCCAGATAATCTGCCTCAAGCTTAATACGGTATAATTTTTCGTAACCGCCCAACCTTTTGATTTTGGCATTTGCAGAGGCCTCATCCATTACGACATTACCGTTTTCATCCTGTGTAAATTCATCAAACAAGTCTTTTTCCGTAAACTTCCTGCGGTATTCCTCTTCCGTTCCGAAGTCCTCCGGAATGGCAAATGTAGGCATTATAGGAGGATTATCAATGGAATAGAATTCTACACTATTACATATATCTACAGTATTGGACAATGCTTCAGGTACATCTGCAAAGATTTCGTTCATTTCTTCGCGCGTCTTCATCCATTCCTGCTTGGTATATAGCATACGGTTAGGGTCGTCCAAATCCTTTCCCGTGCTAAGACAGATAAGACGGTCGTGTGCCTCGGCATTTTCCTCATCTACAAAGTGTACGTCGTTTGTGCAAACCAGTTTTACATTATATTTTTTAGAATACTCCAACAGTTTGGCATTCACCACCTGTTGCAACGGATAGGCTTCATGATTTGCTCTTGATACAGTGGCTTTATGACGTTGAAGTTCCAGATAATAGTCATCTCCGAAAAGATTCTTATACCAGCGTATAGCCTCTTCAGCTTCCTCAAACTGTCCTGCAGTAATTTTCTTAGGAACTTCACCACCAAGACAGGCAGAACAAACTATAAGTCCTTCGTGATACTTCTCCAACTCTGCACGGTCTGTACGCGGACGCATATAAAAACCTTCCGTCCATGCTTTTGAAACCAGCTTTATAAGATTATGATATCCCTTCAAGTTTTTAGCCAGGACTACAAGGTGATAACCACTCTGATCCTGCTTTCCATCCTTCTTGTCAAGCCCTCGGCGAGCAACATACATTTCACACCCGATAATAGGTTTGAAAAGTCTGTCTTGAGCAGCCTGCAACTGCTTTCTGCACTCCGCAAGTTCTTCTTCTGGATTGTCAGATTCAGCCTCTCCTTTTTCAAGAGCAGCAATTTTCTTCTTCAAATCCTTGATTTCGCCATTTGTTCCTCCGTTTTTCTTGTTAACATAATTGAAAAACTCTTTGATACCAAACATTGCCCCGTGGTCTGTAACAGCTATACCCTTCATACCATTTGCAATAGCCTTATCGACTAACTTTGGTATTGAAGCCTGCCCATCGAGGATTGAATATTGGGTATGAACATGTAAATGAACAAAATCCTGCATATCTTAATATAAAATTCTTTTTACTTCTTTAATTGGTTAAAATAAACATCAAGCAACTTTCTAGCTGCCGTGAACGATGTGGTCTGTCCGCTAAGGACTTCTTTTTCCTTAATTTCAAGTATATCTGCAATCAATGGATCCTGATAGAAACTGTCGCGAAGATGTTCGTTTATGGTTTCATACATCCAATACTTTGCCTGTTCGTTTCTCCTATAATCAAAATATCCGTTTTTCTTGACAAAGTCGATATAGGCATATACCATATCCCATATTTCCTTAACTCCTATATTATAAAATCCGGAATAAGTAAGTACCTGGGGAGTCCATCCTGATTCTGGTGCCGGAAACAGGTGAAGCGCATTACGGAAATGTGCAGCAGCAAGTTTTGCCTTCTCTATATTGTTTCCATCGGCCTTGTTTATTACTATTCCGTCGGCCATCTCCATTATCCCTCGTTTGATTCCCTGCAGTTCGTCACCAGTTCCTGCCAGTTGAATTAAAAGAAAGAAATCCACCATTGAATGTACAGCTGTCTCACTCTGTCCTACCCCAACAGTCTCGACAAAAATTTTGTCGAATCCGGCAGCTTCACACAGTATAATAGTCTCTCGTGTCTTACGGGCCACTCCACCCAATGAACCAGCCGAAGGACTGGGACGTATGAAAGACTTTGGATGAACGGACAGTTTCTCCATTCTGGTTTTATCGCCCAAAATACTGCCCTTTGAACGTTCACTACTAGGATCTATTGCCAACACAGCCAGTTTACCGCCTTTTTCTTCAAGCACATGTAGTCCGAAAACATCTATTGAAGTGCTTTTCCCTGCACCGGGCACACCACTTATTCCTATCCTGACAGAATTGCCGGAATATGGCAAGCATTTTTCTATAACTTCCTGTGCTATCACCTGATGTTCCGGTTTAACACTTTCCACCAAAGTTACAGCACGGCTGAGCATCGTTATATCACCCTTAACTATACCTTCTACATATTCATCAACAGAATACTGACGTCTTTTAGGCCTGTTTCTGAGATTTATATATGGATTGACAATCGAAGGTTGTTCAACTCCCTGATTGACAGTCAAGCCCTTATATTCTTCATTATTTTCAGGATGTTCCATAACGGTATTGTTTTTTTATGGGTTAATAAATCAGGACTATCATTATCTGATGCCTTTATTCGTTTACTATATCAGCATTGATATTAATGGTTATTTTAGGGTTATTCGGATCATTGGTTATCATCAGAACCCTTGGCTTACCTTTAGATTTTGAAAGATTACCGGCAAGCACAGTCACTTTCATTTTTGCAGATTCACCCGGCTTTATTATATGTTTGTTCACCTTAACATTCAGCGCCATAGTAAATACCTGCAAATCTAATATCTCAAGGTTAGATTTTCCTTTATTGGTAATAACAACAGTCTGCGACTTTTTTTGTTTAGGTTTCAATCCCAAATAATCCAAAGATGTGGTACTTATTTCGGCTACCGGCGGATTTAATTTCTGCTGTTCAGAGAGTAAAGAAAAATCAGGCAATAAAACTACAGATACAGGAATTTCATTCTCGCTATTTACCTTATCTCCCATAAACCTAGACAGAAAGACAGTTGTTCGGGTTATACCTAGTTTTGGAAGTTTATCCGTATGTAGTGTAACTGTGATTTTACCATTTTTTTGCGAGCCAAGCACTTCAGGCTCCGCCTTGGCTGTAAGATATGGTGGCAAATGCATAAGAACTGGAGAATATGCCTTGTTCGATGTATTTGCTACCAGAATCTCAAATTGAGGCTTGTCCCCCTTATTCACATCGTCAAAAACTATCTCATCCTTATTGGTTCTAATAGCTCCAAATCCAAACTCATGAGTAAAGGAATAATCTTTAGGATCGGCGGTTACCTCACCCGAAAAATCCAGATATACAGGAAGATTCGAAGCATTGCAATACACTCCTACCTCCCTGTAGAATTTACCAATAGCCTCGGCATCATATACAGCCGTAACCTCACCTTTACCTCCTGCAGGAACAGGTTCCTTCGTCCAATCGGCTTCCATACATCCACAGGATACTGTGACATTGGAAATAGCCAAAGGTTTATCCCCCGTATTGGTAAAGGAATACTTTACCGTAACCGGATTTCTCCACAAAATATAACCAATATTTTGCGACTTTGAATCGAACGATATCTGAGGTTGTGCATTAACCATGACAGTAATTGCACAAAATATAAAAATAAGCGATAATACTCTTTTCATTAGTTTGTAATATTTAAAAAGATAAATACGGAAACAAAGATAGATAGAATTTTAATTCTTCACAAAAGTAGTCTTGGAATAAATCAAAACATAAACAAAAAGTAACTAACAGCCTTAAATTGCCCAAGATATAAGACATAACATATAACAAAAACAAAAAAAGACACATCAACATACACTATTAGATAATATTTATAAAAATAAGGTTTGTTAAAACAAGCAGATGAAATTTATAGATTAACTTTGTAAAAATAAAAACATTAACCATATATGACTCCGTCAATACTAATAATAGAAGACGACCTGACATTCTCCACCATGTTGAAGACATGGCTGGGCAAGAAAGGTTTTGATGTGGAAACGGCTGGCACATGCACAAAAGCCCGCAAACTTATCACATCGAAAGATTTCAGCCTGATTCTCTCAGATCTAAGGCTTCCTGATCAGGACGGTATGCAGCTCCTAACATGGATGAGAGAACTTGAAATGAAGACTCCATTCATAATGATGACCAGCTATGGGGAAATTCAAAATGCTGTCATGGCTATGAAACTGGGTGCCACAGACTATATACAAAAGCCTGTGCAACCGGACGAACTGCTAAGGAAAATAAATGAAGCTATTACTGTCACATCTGATAACAAGCAAACTGAAAAACAATCAAAAAAAGAAGTTTCAAATATAAACAATAATTTTCTGGAAGGAGAAAGTGAAGCTGCCAGACAACTTTACAACTATGTAAATCTGGTTGCACCTACACAAATGTCTGTACTGATAAATGGTGCCAGCGGAACAGGCAAAGAATACGTTGCACACAGAATACACCAGTTAAGCAAACGCAATGACAAGCCATTCATAGCAATCGACTGCGGTTCTATTCCTAAGGATTTGGCTGCTTCAGAATTTTTCGGCCACGTAAAAGGCTCATTTACAGGAGCACTTACGGACAAGACGGGAGCTTTTGAAGAGGCTAACGGAGGAACTCTTTTTCTTGACGAAATAGGTAATCTGAGCTACGAAGTTCAAGTACAGTTATTACGTGCATTACAAGAAAGAAGAATACGTAAGATTGGATCTACCAAAGAAATACAGGTTGACGTACGACTGATATGTGCCACAAACGAAAACCTAAAAGAGGCTATTTCAAAAGGTAATTTCAGAGAAGACTTATACCACAGAATAAACGAATTCACCATGCGTATGCCATCATTGAAAGAAAGACAGGAAGATATTCTTCTTTTTGCAAATTTCTTCCTTGACCAGGCAAACAAAGAACTAAATAAAAACCTTATAGGTTTTGATGCCGCAGCAAGTATGGCATTACAGCAATACGAATGGCCAGGAAACCTCAGACAGCTCAAGAACATAGTAAAAAGAGCTACATTGCTGGCCAAAGAAGATTTCATAACAACTGCCGAACTTGGAGAGGAACTTAACGAACCACAAGCGGTTCATTCAGACCACATATCAATTGAAACCTCACTAAACAGAGAAGAAACAGAAAAACAACTTATAATAAATGCACTAAAGCAAACGGGAAACAACAAATCAAAGGCTGCAAACCTGCTTGGCATTGACAGAAAAACACTGTACAACAAACTTAAACATTACAATATTCCACAATAAAATGTGGAATATTTCCACACATTCCACAATAAAATCCACACCTGTAAACATATAGGCGTGGATTTTATTTTTATAACACACTGGTTCACAATACAATAGAGAAGTCATACATTTATGGCACAACTTTTGCAAACATAAAAGAGAATAAGATTTTAATAAAGACTAGACTAAACACACAAAACCCAACCCCATAGAATTAATTTTTCTGAGATTGTATTTACAATAATATAAATAACTACAATCTTATGATAATGAAGATGCCTATGTGTTAAAAACGAAAAAGAGCACGCTGTGAAGCATGCTCTTTTTTTTATTCTATATACCAAAACCATTCCATAAATTTCCGGATGGCAATTCTGCCGTAACATCAATCAGTTCTTTTGATACCGGATGAATAAATTTTACTCTCCTGGAATGCAGACAGATGCTTCCGTCCGGATTAGAACGTGGGAATCCATATTTAAGGTCTCCCTTGATAGGACATCCCATTTTTGCCAATTGGCAACGTATCTGATGGTGACGCCCTGTGTGAAGATTAACCTCCAGAAGAAAGTAATTTTGAGAATGGCCGATAAGTTTATAATCCAAAATAGCCTTTTTCGAACCTTTTACTTCCTTGTCGTAAGCATACGATTTGTTCTGCTTCTCATTTTTAACCATATAATGTACCAAAGTCCCTTCTTCCGATGCAGGAGCATTCTTCACTACCGCCCAGTAAGTTTTTTCCACCTCTCCATTTCTGAACATATCATTCAGACGACTAAGCGCCTTACTAGTTTTTGCAAAAACCACGAGTCCACTTACCGGTCTGTCCAATCTGTGTGTAACACCGATAAAAACGTTTCCCGGCTTATTATATTTCTCTTTCAGATACTGTTTCACTGTCTCAGAAAGAGGAGTGTCTCCCGTTTTATCACCTTGAACTATTTCAGAAGCAGTTTTATTTACTATTATTATATGATTATCTTCGTAAACTACAGTCATATGGATGTATTTATAAAAAACAGGCACAGATTTCATTATAAAACGAAGCCTGTGCCCGAAGTATATCGTATATGAAAATTACATATTCATACCACCATCTACCTGAATAACCTGTCCTGAAACATATGCAGACAAGTCTGAAGCAAGATACAATGCTGTATTTGCCACATCTTCAGTAGTACCGCCACGGCGCAAAGGAATACGCTTGTTCCATTCAGCCTTAACTTCGTCAGAAAGCTGAGCAGTCATTTCTGTAATAATGAAACCAGGAGCGATAGCATTTGCACGGATACCGCGAGAACCAAGTTCCTGAGCGATAGATTTAGCAAGACCTATCATACCTGCCTTAGATGCAGAATAGTTACACTGACCTGCATTTCCGTGTACACCAACTACAGAAGCCATGTTGATGATATTACCACTCTTCTGACGCATCATGATTGGAGTACAAGCATGGATAAAGTTGAATGCCGATTTCAAGTTTACAGCAATTACTGCATCCCACTGAGCCTCGCTCATACGCATCATAAGTCCGTCTTTTGTAATACCAGCGTTGTTCACAAGGATATCGATAGAACCGAATTCTTCTTTAATCTGTTCTACAACCTTTGCAGTATCTTCAAAATTGGCAGCATTCGAAGCATAACCTTTAACCTTCACACCCAAAGCTGCAATTTCTTTTTCAGTGTTCAATCCGTTTTCATCAATTACCAAGTCAGTAAATGCAATGTTTGCTCCTTCTGCAGCAAACTTCAAAGCTATAGCCTTACCAATACCACGTGCAGCACCGGTTACAATAGCTGTTTTTCCTGTTAATAATCCCATAATTATTTTTGTTTAAAAAATTATTGCCTTTATTTCAATCGTTAGCTTTACATCCTAAAGCTCCATAAACTATTTTCTTGACATATCTCCACGAAGTTTCATCATCCAGTTCCTCTGCTATCTGTCCTCTGATAAAAGGAACCTCAATACCTTTTATGCAATAATGCAGAATAGAAGCTGTTATTTCCACATCATCAATATCAAATACTCCGGCATCCTTACCTTCCTGAAGAATTTTCCTGAACAGAAGAACCTCCTTTATGTCAAAGTCCTTTCTCTCAGCTTCCACCTTCCATATATCCCTAAAAAAATCTGCCCTCAAAGTACCATTTCTGAAAACGATAGTCTTTGTTGTTTCCAGATGAGTAAATATGAGTTCCAGTATTTTCTTTTCAGGCGAAATGTTTTTACTTGCCACTTTATGAAGAGTTTCCGACAGCATCTCTATTTCAGCCTCAACCACAGCCATATATATTTCTTCCTTACTTTTGAAGTAGGTATAGAGAGTTCTACGCCCTTTCTTGGAAGCAATAGCAATATCATTCATAGTAGTATCCTCAACTCCTTTTTTTGCAAAAAGCTGCCTGGCTACATCCACAAGTTTGGCTCTGGTTTTTAACACTGTCATATTATCTTCATTCTATTGCACACCATATCTATCTGTGTGCAAAAATACATCTTTATATCATATTATACAAATATACTGTAATTTTTATAATTCCGATTGACACTTCCCCCTTAATATATCACTATTCAGACCAAAACAAAATGTCCTGTCATTTTAACCAAAACGACAAGGCGTTTCAATCAAAACGACAGGACATTTTCTTCAAGTCTCTTTTATCTGCGTTTTTTAAAGAAATCTTTCATCAGTTGCCCACATTCGTCGGCCATCACTCCCGACATGACAACTGTTTTAGGATGAAGAGCATCGGGAGCATATTTCATAAATCCACGTTTTTCGTCCGAGGCTCCATAAACCAGCTTTCCCAGTTGCGACCATGCAATGGCACCGGCACACATCACGCAAGGTTCCACTGTGACATACAGCGAACAGTCGTTCAGATACTTTGCTCCCAAAGCATTTTCGGCAGCTGTAATAGCCTGCATCTCGGCATGTGCCGTAACATCATTTAGCGTTTCTGTCAGGTTATGTGCACGTGCTATTATCCTGTCACGACAAACCACTACGGCTCCCACAGGAACTTCTCCCCTCTCTGCCGCACGCTCAGCCTCGGCTAGTGCCTGTTTCATATAGAAATTATCGTCTGCCATTACTATCTGCGCATTTCGTGTTCGTTGAAAAGAGTAGGATAATCATCGTCCAGCTGTTGATGAATATGTGACAATACTGTTTCGCGAAGCCATCGCGCCTTGTTTGTTATCTTATATTTTTTGAGATAACATTCCACAATGCGGATTTCTTCGTCACTCATCAGGCATACCATTCGCTGCTTGCGTGGTGGTACTGACGACGGAACTCTCTTTCTGGTTTTACCTTTAGCTATCATTCGTGGTGCAAAATTAATCTACTTCCGATTAATTAAGAAAAAATAAATGAGTATTTTTGCAAAAAATGGCAAAATGGCGAAACATAACACATTAGGAAAGGAAGGAGAAGATGTTGCCTGCCAGTTTCTTCAGGACAGAGGATATGAAATTCTGGAACGGAACTGGACATGGAGAAAACTTGAACTGGACATTATTGCCAGAAAGGGAAACAATCTTATAATAGCCGAAATCAGGACCAGAAGTACAAATATGTATGGAGAACCTGAATATACTGTATCCGACAAGAAAATAAGGAGAATCATCAATGCGGCAGATGTATATATAAAAAAGAATATGATAGACCTCGACATCAGATTCGATATAATATCTGTAACCGGACACTCCGGCAACTTCCGGATAAATCATATTGAAGATGCATTTATATCCCCTGTATGGTAAAAACAACATATAAAATGGAATTTACAATGAATTACCCTGAACCTATATACATTCCACAAACAATATCAACGAACGTAAGCCTTGCCGAAATTTGCTCTAAAGGAGATACAGAAAACCTTACATCGGTATATTCGTCTTTCCAGACAGATGGAAGAGGACAACGCGGAAATAAATGGGAATCGGAAAACGGCAAGAACCTTCTGTTCAGCTTTGTGGTTTTTCCAAAGGAACTACCGGCCAGAAAACATTTCATTTTGTTGCAGATTACGGCTCTTGCACTGTTCGACACTTTGTCGGAATATACAGAGGGAATAAGCATAAAATGGCCAAACGACATTTACTGGATGGACAAAAAAATTTGTGGAACCCTTATAGAAAACGATTTGAGTGGAATGAACATTGAACGCTCCATATCCGGAACGGGAGTAAACCTTAATCAGAAGATTTTCAGGAGTAATGCTCCAAATCCAGTTTCTTTATCGCAAATAACAGGTCAGGAATATGACATAGAGACTATTCTTCATAAAATCATGGATTCTGCAAGCGTATACTACCAAATGTTCGAAAACGGCAAAAGCGAGATAATCCGAAAAAAGTATTTTGATGCAATATACAGAAAAGATGGTTTCCATAAATATAAAGATAATAACGGAAATTTCGAAGCTATGATAGAGGACATAGAAGAAGATGGACGATTTATTCTGAAAGACAGGGAAGGAAACATAAGAAAATATCTGTTTAAAGAAGTGGAATATATTTTTTAAATCGATAAAGATAATTTCTGAACAACAATACAAAGATATGAACCAGACAAACAAGGAGATTCTGCAGATAGCCATACCATCTATTATATCTAACATCACTGTGCCATTGCTGGGACTGGTTGATGTAACTATTACGGGGCATCTGGGCAATGTGGCATACATAGGTGCCATAGCAGTGGGAGGAATGCTGTTCAATATGATTTACTGGATTTTCGGTTTCCTTAGAATGGGGACTGGCGGAATGACCTCCCAGGCATACGGAAGCCGGAATGACAACGAATGCAGAAATATACTTCTGCGTTCACTAGGGATAAGTGTACTGCTGGCAGCTATACTTATAGTGCTGCAAACACTCATTGTAAGCATAGCTTTTCTATTTATTGACACCAGCACAGAAGTAAAGACATACGCATCGGAATATTTCCATATATGCATATGGGGAGCACCTGCCGTATTGGGACTGTACAGTTTCACAGGATGGTTTCTTGGAATGCAGAACTCCAGATATCCTATGTTCATAGCCATTACACAGAACGTAATAAACATTGCTGCCAGTCTTTTCTTTGTGAAAGAGATGGGAATGAAAATTGAAGGTGTGGCATACGGAACTCTGATAGCACAATATGCAGGATTGATTATGGCTATAATCCTAGGACTTAAATATACCAGGAAATATACCTGGAACATATCTGCTGCACAAATATTCAACAGGAGAAGTATGTCGGTTTTCTTCAAAGTAAACAGAGACATTTTTTTCCGTACCTTGTGTATAGTGGCTGTTACAGTGTTCTTCACATCATCCGGGGCGGCA
Source organism: Bacteroides caecigallinarum (assembly GCF_021531075.1). Lineage (GTDB taxonomy): Bacteria > Bacteroidota > Bacteroidia > Bacteroidales > Bacteroidaceae > Phocaeicola > Phocaeicola caecigallinarum_B. Next base: position 21,206 of record NZ_JADYTJ010000039.1, read on the forward strand.
TACGGAGATACGACACTGGCAGTCAACACGCTTCTGATGCAACTGTTCACAATATTCTCATACATAATGGACGGATTTGCCTATGCAGGCGAAGCTTTGGTAGGCAAGCATGTAGGCAGCCGCAATAACCATCTTCTCCGGCAAACCGTAAGGCATCTGCTTTATTGGGGAACAGGAGTTGCCGTCTTTTTCACATTATTATATAGTATAGGAGGTAAGGATTTCCTGCAACTTCTGACAGACGACATAGATGTGATTAAGAATTCCTCTGAATATTACTACTGGGTACTTGCTATACCTTTTGCCGGATTTATGGCTTTCATTCTCGATGGAATATGTATCGGAGCCACAGCCACCGGCATTATGCTACGGTCTATATTTGTGGCATCGGTTGCATTTTTCTCTACATATTATATATATGACGGTGCAATGGGCAATCATTCATTATGGATGGCATTCATAATATATCTGTTCGTAAGAGGAAGTGTCCAGGCGATACTTACGTACCGTCTTATTCAGTCTGATTTTCGGGCCAGTTGACCAGATAAAGTTTCTCGCTAGCTCTGGTAATTGCGGTATAGAGCCATCGGTAATAATCAGGAGTGAAAGTATCTTCAGTTATATACCCCTGATCTATAAAGATTCTTTTCCACTGTCCACCCTGAGCTTTATGGCAAGTCACTGCATATGCATACTTCACCTGGAGTGCATTATAGAAACTGTCTTCTTTAAGTTTCTTCATGCGCTCCCTTTTATTGGTTATGTCCGCATAATCTTCCATAACGGCATTGAACAGACGGTCGCTGTCTTCTCTAGACAATGACGGATAATCCGAATGAAGCGTATCAAGCAAAATTTTCAATTCGAACTCTATGTCATTATGGTCGGGAAAAGAAAGCACTACATCTGCAAATCTGAATCCATACATTTCCTGAGTCCTTCTTACACGGCGCACTACAGCAATATCGCCGTTGGCTATAAAATCCATATCCTTACAGTCAGCTGTCCAGTGATAGTTATTCTTGGCTATCATAAGTATATCCCCCGAATTCAGTTCGTCCTCTCTGTACAAAATTGTATTTCTGATTCCTTTGTTGTAAAGATAAGCTCTCTTGTTCGAGCGGCATATTATCATGGTTTCATCCATACCTACTTCACCGTAGGAAGAGTTAATTGCTTCTATAAGCTCGCTTCCCGGCACAGACAATATATCTTCATAACCTTTGAGCGATAACGCCGGCAGGTCGTAAATATCATCGGCAGCCATTCTGTCGCGTAGCATGGTTGCATTCGATAGAATTCCGTTTCTGCCAGAATATCGGATAACCTCTGTCAGAATACACTCCGCAACATCAAGCCCATATCCACATAATACTTCGGCACTTAGAGCCGGACTTTCATCTTCACCCACAGGCGGTAACTGAGCGTCGTCACCTATAATTATAAGGCGGCATCCCTGACCAGCATAAACATACTCAATCAAGTCGTCAAGAAGTCGCCCGCTTCCAAATGACGCTCCCGAAAGTCCGTCATTTGAAATCATGGAAGCTTCATCAACAATAAACAACGTGTTTTTGTGAAGATTGTCGTTCAATGAAAAATTATCAAGTTCATTGGAGAATGATTTCTGGCGGTAAATCTTTTTATGAATGGTATAGGCCTGAAAACCTGAATAATGCGAAAAAACCTTTGCAGCCCTTCCTGTAGAAGCCATCAGTACATACCCCATCCGTAACTCGGACAATGTTTTTACAACTGCTCCAATCAGAGTAGTCTTACCCGTTCCGGCATATCCTTTTAGTAATAATAAAGTATCATTTTTAGGGTTTGACAAAAAATCTGCTATACATTCCATAGCATTTTCTTGCTCTTCTGTTGGTTGGTAACAAAAATTTCGCTTAATTTGTTGCGTTAAATAGTTATTTAACATAAAAAGTAGATAAAAAGATTGAGTAATATTTACGTTGTTCAAGTTATTTATTCTATTTTTGCGCTACGAATATAAACTAAAAAAATAATATTATCATGAAAACAGTTATTAATCTTGTTTTAGCAGCCTGCGTTGTAGGTTTGATTTACATCTGCTATGGCAGTGTAATGGGTCCAATCAATTTTGAAAAAGAAAGAGATTTAAGAGAAAAAGCAATCATTGCTCGTCTTATCGACATACGTAAGGCACAGCAGGAATACCGTAGTATGCATCAGGGTGCATATACTGCAGACTTCGATACTTTGATTGACTTTGTTAAGACTGCAAAACTTCCATTCATCCTTAAGGTAGGAGCTTTGACAGATGCCCAGCTTGAAGCAGGTATGACTGAAAAGAAAGCAATGGCTATCATCAACAAGGCTAAAAAGACAGGTAACTATAAAGAAGTAGAAAAAGAAGGATTGCAGGACTTCCGTCGTGACACAATGTGGGTGGCTGTACTTGACACAATCTTTACAAAAGGATTTAACCCAGATTCACTTTGTTACGTTCCTTACGGTGATGGAGCCAAGTTTGAAATGGCTGTACGTAAAGATACTATGAAATCAGGTGCTCCTCTTAACTTGTTCCAAGCACAGGTGGCATACGATGTATATCTGAAAGGTATAAACAGCCAGGAACTTGCAAACTTGAAAGACATGCAGTCTAAACTTGGAAAATACTGCGGTTTGAGAGTAGGTGACATTGAACAACCAAACAACAATGCCGGAAACTGGGAATAATCAATCTTATTCATAAATGACAAAAGAATTAGATTTTAATAAATCAAAACAATATACATTATCCATCCGTCTTAGTACGGATGGATTTTCTTTTTCTATCTATAATCCGATTGCCGGAAATGATTTCTATTTCAGGACATTCCCGACCAACAATCAGCGCTCAATGGCAGCCAATGTAAAAGCGTTTCTGGCTGCAACCGAAGAGTTGACACACCAATACAAACAAACCAATATCCTCATACATTCACAGCGATACACTATAGTGCCACTTGACATATTTGAAGAAGAATATATGGAAGATATATTTTATCAGAATGTCAGAGGCAAAAGAAATGAGATAGTGATGTGCAACATACTAAGCAGCAGTAACTCTGTCATCATTTTCTCTATAGACAAGCTGACACATGTATTTCTTTCCGAACATTTCCCGGGAGCAAGATTTTTTTCTTCAATCAGCCCACTAATAGAATACTTCACTATTAAAAGCAAATTAGGTAATAACCGTAAATTATACGCCAATATAAATAACGGAAGTACAGATATAGTTTTATTAGACAAAGGAAAACTTATACTTGTAAATACATTCCTCACTACATCATATAAAGATATAAACTACTTCATATTAAATATCTGGCAACAAATCGGTTATAATCAGGAGACGGATGAACTACACATATCAGGCTCAGGATTGGTAATGAATACGATAAAACCAGAACTGGAGAAATATATAAGACATATTTACAGTATAAATCCGAAATCAGAATTCAACAACTCTGAAATTAATAAGATACAAGAAATTCCATTTGATATACAATCATTGATATTATGCGAGTAATAAGCGGTATATATAAGAGAAGACGATTTGATGTTCCTCATACGTTCAAAGCACGACCTACCACAGACTTTGCAAAAGAAAATCTGTTTAATGTTCTGAACAATTATATTGATTTTGAAGGTGGTATTACTGCACTTGATTTATTTGCAGGCACCGGCAGCATCAGTATAGAACTGGTGTCAAGAGGATGTGACAAGGTTATATCAATAGAAAAGGACCCACAACATTTCTCTTTCATAAACAAAATAATGAAAGAGGTAAAAACCGATAAATGTTTTGTACTTCGTGGTGATGTTTTCAGATACATAGAAAGATGCAACGAGAAATTTGATTTCATCTTTGCAGATCCACCATATGCACTTGAGAGATTATCAGAAATACCAGACCTTATATTCAACCATAAACTGCTTAAAGAGGATGGACTGTTTGTTCTTGAACATGGAAAAGATTTGAGTTTTGAATCACATCCAAACTTCATAGAACACAGATACTATGGTAGTGTTAACTTCTCTTTCTTCGGATATAAATCCGGTGAGGAGAATTCTACAGAAGAGGAGAAAACAAACGAATAACTGACTCTGACACCTTATTTAATCCTGAACGTGAATTCCATATTTTGCGTGTCAAATGCATACATGATTTAATATCATTGCAAAATATTTCCTTAATGGCCAGTGCTGTTTTTCTACCATAGAAAAAGGCATTGGCCTCAAAATTATGTTCGAAACTCCTAAAATCCATATTCGTAGACCCTACTGTAGATATTTCGTCATCACAAACCATAAGTTTGGAATGTAAAAATCCTTTCTTATACAGATATACTTTTACACCGGCTTCCAGAATATCATCTATATAAGACAAAGTTCCCTTATGTATTATCAACGAATCTCCTCGCTTTGGAATCATTATTCTTACGTCAACACCAGATAGAGCTGCCGTCTGCAGCGCAGTAAGTACCGGCTCAGTAGGTAGGAAGTACGGAGTCTGTATATATATATAGTTTTTGGCGCTATTTATGGCCATCACATATCCCTGCATTATATCACGCCACTCGCCTACCGGATCGGATGTAACAATCTGGGCTATAGAATTACCAACCGACAAGTCATCACTCCTATCTGAAAGACTTAACATCCTCGGGAAATATTCAGGCGCTGTAATCAATGATCTGTCTACGGCAAACCAATCCGTAAGGAATGCCGTTTGCAGGCCGTATACAGCTCTTCCGGATATCATAACATGAGTATCCCTCCATATTCCCCACGAAAGTCCATACAGATACCTGTAAGCTATATTCATCCCGCCAATATACCCTACTGTTCCATCTACAACCACTATTTTTCTATGATTTCTATAATTAACTTTTGATGTAAAAACAGGGAATCTTACTTTGAGAAACGATTGTACTTCTATACCTTCGCACAACATCGTTTCAAAGAAACTATGATTTACTTTCCAGCATCCAACATCATCATATAATACACGAATCTTTACACCTTGCCTGGCCTTATCTATAAGAGCATCTCTCAACATACGTCCCACAGCATCATCTTCTATGATATAAAACTCTATATGGATATGGTGCCTGGCATTGTATATAGTTCTAAGCAAGGATAAAAACATTGAACGAGCATCTGTGAATATTTCTATATCATTCCCTTCAAAAGGCAAAGCTTTGTTTACATTCCTAAAGAACGACATTATACGTGACTTTTCAGACTTCATTTCAACAGATTCCTGCATCTGATATTCTGACATTGGCCTTTTTATTAGTCTGGAATATCCTTTTTTACTTATCATCCTCTCTTTTCTATTACTGCGACCTAGAAAAAAATAAAGAATAAGTCCCACTACGGGCAAGAAAAACAAAACTAAAATCCACGCCATTGCCTTTACAGGATTTCTGTTGTCAAGGACCACAAAAACCACCGTAGACAATATTAGAAGCATATACGTAAAATAGAATACAGTGAAAAGAATATCATTCATAACATTATATGTTCAGGTCAATAACAAAAATACATTTTTTTCTTGATATTTACATAATTGATAAGTAACTATATAAAAAAAACTGCATGAACCAATAAAAGTCCATGCAGCTATATATAATCACTTGTTATCTTCTGTGTCCGAAACCAGGTCCGTGACCTCCAGGACCAAATCCAGGCCCTCCACCCATAGGACGTCCGCCCTGCTTTCCTCCAAATAAGTTAAGTCGGTAAATAAAATGAAGCATACAGTAGCTATAAATAGAATTATACTCCGTATCGGAACGCATTGCAGCTGATATTACTCGGCTTATATTACTCTGGTTTCTCAATATATCATAGAACTGTAAACTTATGGTTGCAGCATTACCCTTAAGGAAATTCTGGGAAATCTGTGCATTCCATAAAAGTTCGTCACGGTTCATTGATTCATCTGTATAACCTCGTCTGGAATTCTGAGACAAATCTGTAGATATTGACATGTTCCAAGGCAGATTCACATTTGTACTGGCTCCGTACGAGAACTGGTAAGTATCCATATTGCTGGACGACTGATAACTGTTACGTGAATGCATATAATTTATGGAACCATTCAGCGAAACCTCCCACCAGTCTGATCTGTAAGTACCTCTAAGTCTTTCTCCCAAATTCAACTGTTTAGTAATATTCTTGTCGGAATTTGTAGTAACCTCTTTTGTACTGATGTAACTAACCATATTACTGTATCTCGTAGTGGTAAATGTATTGATAGTATATTTCTTATTCTTAAGCGCAATGTTTCCACCTACCATACCAAAAATATTCCAGTTTCCATTTATATTCTCCGGACGTGTCACGTAACCACCGGTTTGCTCATTATATGTTCTACGGTTACTTATACTGTTTAAAGTATTATTATAAGTAAAGTAAGTCATACACCCCCTTTGAGTTTCAACATTAAAAGTATTATAGTGAACACGCAATGTATTAGTAAAAGAGGGCTTCAAGTTAGGATTACCCTGTTTGATATTCAGAGGGTCTGTGTTATCTTCTATCGGAAGCAGGTCAGTCATACTTGGCTGCGAACTTCGTCCCCTGTAATCAATTCTAAGCTGACTGGTTTTCGAGAACTTATACCTGAAATCCAGAGTTGGAGTGAAATTGAAAACCTTTCTAACACTTACTGTATCCAAATCCCCCTTCTTATAGTCTAGTTCCGTATGCTGTGGCTGGAATGAAAGACCTAAATTAAATTGGGATTTTTCTGTTATCCATCTGTATGAAACATCTACCTGGTGATTATAATAATCATAGACAGCACTTTTACTCAGGTCATTATTGTAAACACCATTTATATCTCCGGCAATTCCTTGAGGTACTGTCCAGCCGTTAGGCATATCGTATGTAGAATTGTCAGATTTATTTCTCTTATATTGGAAGTTGTAGCTAAATTGCAAGAACATATTCTTGCGTATAGGTTCGCTATATGAGAAACGTGCACTGTAGTTATAACTCTTTGTAGGAGTCGTGATATAACGGTTCAGTATCTCCAACTGCTCCTCAGGTGTTTTCTGAAAATAGTTTGTTTCAGATGTTGAGAATTGCTCTGACTTGCTGTCTGTATAGTTATAATACCCTCTGAATGTAATATTTCTGCCATATTTTCCCAATCGCCTATTATACATCAATGATGCACCATGAGTAAGAGAATTAGAACGTGAAAGGCTATTTCTGACAATCGTGTTTATAATATTTTCTTCCGGAACCAGTTCTGTTAGATTTTCCGAACCTATAAGTTCATCAGTAGAATATACAGGATCCTGATTGAAAGTATAAGTTTTCGAATCTGTTGCATTATCAGTATCTCCCAACTGGAATCTTGGACGGAAAAGCACCATTGTCATTGTATCAGGATGCCACTCAATCCTGAAATCTGCAGTAAGATTCAGGTTTCTATTATCCTGCAGATTCATAGCATTAGTGAATGAGCTGGAGGTACTTGACACAAATGTTTCCGAAGCACTTTTACTTCTTATATCCGAATTCTTAAGATTAAAATTGACACTTCCGTTATTCTTCCATTTTTCTGTTTCTGTAGCAAAGTTAAAGCCAGCCATATGGATAGTATTCAAACCGTTTTGGCGTCTCCATCTGCCTCCACCTCCCCCACCGGGGAAACCATTATCATTGACGTTATTAGATGAGCCTATAACAGTAAACTGATTACCGCCATAAAAACGGTTCAACAAGACCTTTGCACTATATCTATCTTCTGTTCCCCCTGCTACGTCAGCATTCCCAAACCATCCTTTATTCATTCCAGGTTTCACTGTCAGGTCGAGTACAGTTTCTTCTTCACCATCCTGTATACCTGTGGCTTTAGCCATATCGGACTGTTTATCATATGCCCTTAACTTATCAATTATGTTTACAGGAAGATTTTTCAACGCAATATTAGGATCATCAGCAAAGAACTCTTTTCCATCAATCATTATTTTGCTGATTTGTTTACCGTTAATAGTTATCTTACCGTCATCGTCTATTTCTGCGCCAGGTAGTTTTTTAACTAACTCTTCAAGTGCAGAACCCTCCGGAACTCTATATGCAGATGAATTATACACTAGCGTATCGGCTACGGCCGTTACCTCAGGAGCTTGGGCTACAATAACTGCTCCTTCAAGCATTATAGCATCCGATGATATTTCTATGTTACCTGCTGAAAATCTTGGTTTCTGACCAGATATCGCAACTTGTTTGTAAACAGGCCTATATCCTACAAAAGATACTCTAAGCAAATATTTACCAAACTTAGCATTTAGCGAAAATTTTCCGTCCATATCTGTAACGTTGCCAGTTATCATCGTACTATCCTTAGGAGACAGGATCTGTACAGTAGCCTGCATAACAGGCATTTTATCATCAGCATCAATTACTACACCAGATATAGTACCTCTAGAAGTTCTTCCTTGCGAGAAGATTAACAAAGGAGTCAACACTCCTATCAAAAAACACAAAACCCTAATTTTCATAGCCCCAAAACTATCATTCTATCTAAATTAAAAAATTAAATTCAATATGCTTTTGATAAATAATAGGGCAAAAGGTTTAAAGAGATAACGTTTTTTAGTTATTTCTTATAAATCTCTTCTCTATTTTACGCTTTTGTTGCAGAAATTCAAAACAGATAACATTAGTTACCATATAAAATATACCTATAGAATTGTCAGCTCTCTGATAATTTAGTTCTACAGCAGAAATACCAAGTGAAACAAGATAGTATATACCCAAAACTATCAATGAAAATTTCATAGCCTTTCCACGAAGAGATGACGTTATATCATCTTCATCACTCGTCTTGGCCAAAAAGATAAAAAACAAAGAAACCCATATTACAGATTTTGCTCCCAACTTCAAAAGAATAAAACTGGCATCAGTCTGTATCATACCGAACATATACATAAGCATAGGGACAAATACTGACAAAATAAGAAGTACATAACCTAACACTCGAAAAAATACCGGAAAAACACCTTTCATAATATATTTATCATTTAGTTTAAAAATTAGAATACAAAATTAATTATTAGTAAATGTAAAAGTGAGTTTTTCTAACTTTTTTTCTACTTTTGCCACCAAAAACAATACAGTTATGAGCAAACAGGAAATAATAATATGCAATAATCTGAAAGATGACCTTGAAAGGGTAATCTCATCGCATAAATTCGATAAGCTATTCATATTGACAGATAATCATACATACCGCTACTGCCTGCCTGTAATAAAAGACATTCCGGCTGTAGAAAATGCTACACATATCACAATAGGAGTTGAAGACGTAAACAAGACATTGGAAACATTGGCATATGTATGGCTAAAATTAAGTAATGGAGAAGCTACAAGACACTCTTTAATGATAAACCTTGGAGGAGGTATGGTTACAGATTTGGGAGGATTTGCAGCTGCTACATTCAAAAGAGGTATATCTTTCATAAATATCCCAACCACTTTGTTATCAATGGTTGATGCAGCAGTAGGAGGAAAAACCGGTATAAACTTTAATGGGCTTAAAAATGAAATTGGCGCATTTGCTCCTGCATCCGAAGTTATTATAGATAGCGAATTCTTAAAAACATCCGACTATGAAAATATAATTTCAGGATATGCAGAAATGCTTAAGCACGGATTGATAAGCACATTCGACAACTGGAAAGAGCTGGTAAATTTTAATTTTAACAACGAAATTGACTATAAGCTACTACAGAGTTTGATAGGTAAATCAGTATGCATAAAGGAAAATGTAGTAGAACAAGACCCTTTTGAGAAGAATATAAGAAAATCACTTAATCTGGGACATACTATAGGACATGCTTTTGAAAGTTTTGCCCTAAAGAATGAAAATCCTGTACTACATGGATATGCAGTGGCATGGGGACTAGTTTGCGAATTGTACTTATCGCACGTAATATCAGGTTTCCCTAAAGAAATATTACGGTCAACAGTTTCCTTTATAAAAGAGCACTATGGCAAACTTGCCTTTTCATGCAAAGACTATGATACATTATATGACTTTATGACTCATGACAAGAAAAATGAATCTTCTGCTTCTATAAATTTCACATTGCTGAGTGATATAGGAAATATAAAAATCAATCAGATAGTTTCAAAAGATGATATATTTGAGAGCTTGGATTTTTACAGTGAAACGATGGGATAATTACGCATATTCAAATTAATTTGTGCGTAATGCTATTTACAAAACGCATCAATTAATTTGGTTATTATAAAAAAAGCACTAATTTTGTGGTCGCAATTCGGGATGTAGCTCAGCCCGGTTAGAGTACGCGTCTGGGGGGCGCGTGGTCGCTGGTTCGAATCCAGTCATCCCGACTGAAAATAAAGCATTGATAATCTGATGATTATTGATGCTTTTTTTGTTTTATATAGTTTATCTATATATATCGGTTAACGTGAAAAATGACTTTAAAAGTAAACCAAGAAGTCAACCGTATTTTTTATAAATACTACAATTTCTATTATTTGTCACAAGCATAAAGTGCTTGCAAATGGTGAATCTCCATTGATGGTAAGAATTGCAAAAGATGGCAAACGTACCATGAAAAGTTTAGGAATTTCAATCAATCCTCAACACTGGAATTTAGCATAAACCAACCAATCTACTTTGGAATCAGATAAAACGATCTACCATGAAAGAGCTACTTCACATGGTGATGAGAAATATAAATGGTTCATTGATTAGCTTTATTGATTAAGAGAGAAAAGGGCATCCTTAATGAATGTCCTTTTCTTAAATATCAAATAATTAACCATTTATATTTGTAAGTACGCAAATAAGTACATATCTTTGCGTTGTAACAAAGGAGGAGTTATGAGAACAGCTAATTACACAGATTTAAGAGCCAACTTGAAAAGCTACATTGATGCAGTAATTGATGATTTTGACACTGTAGTTATCAATCGTGGTAATGGCAAAGGAGTAGTAATGATTTCTTTGGATGAATACAATTCACTAAAAGAAACAGAATACATCATGTCGTCGCCAGATACAATGGAAGCAATACATAAAGGCGAAGAGGATATTAATAACGGAAATTCCATATCCCAAAATGAAGGTGAAAGCATAGAGGATTTCTTAAAACGTGTAGCATGTACAGAATAACATTATCAGAACAGGCAAGGAAAGAATATCTGTACTTTACCCAGAGCGGAAACAAAGCAATATTGAATAAAATCAAAAACTTATTGGAAGATATTGCCGCACACCCTTATACGGGAATAGGAAAGCCAGAACCGCTTAAATATGAACTTACAGGAAAATGGTCAAGAAGAATCAATGCAGAGCATAGAATCGTTTACTCTGTACATGATGATACAATAGAGGTTTATATATTCTCTATGAGATACCATTATTCCAAAAGATAACAAACCGTTACATGCCGAGCGTACCTGAAAAAAACGCGGGCAAGTTTTACCCCAAATTTGCCCGCGTTTGGAGTAAAATTTGCCCGCGTTTTGGAAAGGGATTTTCCAGTGCTTGAACTGTAGAGGAAATACCACTATTATGTTGATTCACATATATATGTTTATCCAACTTTGCTATACATCCCTTAATGCCTATAAACTGATTTTTAAATCAAAAAAGTACCTAATTGCCACACCAATAGAGATTGCAACTATTCCGATTACTATATCAGTCTTATTCCATTTACCTCCATAATAATGACATCTATCTGAGTTTTCTTTCATCGCAAGCAGGATTATACCCACCGACGGAGAAAATATGATTGTAGCTAAAAGATAGGTCACAAATCCGATTAAATTATTCTTCATATCGTTTTTAGTATATTGTAAACTTCCAATTTTAGGGATCGAGTAGGAGGTAAACATTAATCATAGGTGTTTATCTCCTATTTTCATGTTCACCGACCTCTCACACCACCGTACTTGCCGTTCGGCATACGGCGGTTCCTATTTTGGGCGCCATTCGAGATACG
>NZ_JADYTJ010000003.1 GCF_021531075.1 Bacteroides caecigallinarum
AATTTACACTTGAAATAATATTGTTTAAGGAGTCTGTTTGTTATGAATAGAAAGCTCTTAGGTTGGGTATGAAAGATAGAGGATGGATATTTCTATGATAGATTGATATCTCAGAATTGTCTTTAAAGATAGATACTGCTATGTTGTTCTGTGATTTCAGTTAACTGATAATGATAGAAAATTCAGTATGGAATGAAAAAAAATAGAGACCATCTCAATAAAATTAAGATAGTCTCTATTTAATTCCTTAAAAAAGTAAGAATTAAGCTTCTGCAGGAGCTTCAGTTGCTTCAGCAGCTGGTTCTTCTGTAGCAGCTTCAGCTTCAGCTTTAGCAGCAGCTTCAGCAGCTTTCTTTTCAGCTACTTTCTTAGCGATTTCTTCGTTTACTTTCTTTTCAGCTTCAAGACGTGCTTTTGCTTCAGCTTTCTTAGCTTCTTCCTGTTTTGCTTTCAAAGCAGCAAGACCGTTCTGCTTGTTTTCTTTCCAAGCGTTGAACTTAGCTTCAGCCTGAGCTTCATCGAATGCACCTTTTGCAACGCCACCAAGTAAGTGTTTCTTCATGTAAACACCTTCTTTAGAAAGGATGTTGCGAACTGTGTCTGTAGGCTGTGCACCTACCAATACCCAGTGCAATGCACGTTCAAAATTCAAATCTACTGTGGCAGGATTGGTATTTGGGTTGTAAGTACCAATTTTCTCAGTAAATCTACCATCACGTGGTGCTCTTGCGTCTGCAATAACAATTGAATAGAACGCATAACCTTTGCGTCCGTTTCTCTGCAATCTGATTTTAGTTGCCATTTTTTAAACGTTAAATTTTTAATGTTAATGATTTGAATTATGCTATTATCTCGTAATAGCGGCTGCAAAGATACTGCTTTTCTTTTGTTTTACAAATAGTTGGGATAATTTTCTGTATATTTATTTGTTTAATTCTCTCAACCATTTTTCAAGTTCTCCAGTCCATTGTCTCTTATAGATGAAGTTGTCGCGAAATCCCCATCCGTGTCCTCCTATAGGATATGTATGGAGCGAGGCAGAAACTCCGTTCTTTACAAGCGACATATAGTAGTTGATACTGTTTTCCACAGGCACTGTCTTGTCGTCGCTGCTGTGCATGATGAATGCCGGCGGAGTTTGTGCGGTAACCTGTTTTTCATTGCAGTACAGTTCTACAAGCTTTTCATCTGGATTGTTTCCTAACAGATTATTTCTTGACCCCATGTGAGTATATCTCTTGTCCATAGTGATTACAGGATAGAATAGTATCTGGAAGTCAGGTCTTGTAGCCTCATCGAAATGAGTTGCTACGGTGCTGGCGAGATGTCCTCCGGCAGAAGAACCCATGATACCTAGTTTCGAGAAATTCCATTTCTCTGCATTTTCGCGCATTATTCTGATAGCCTGATGGGCATCGCTCAGAGGAACTTCGTTGTTGCCGTTAGGCATACGGTAGATAAGAACGGAATAGGTTATTCCAAGACTGTTGAACCAGGCTGCCATATCATGTCCCTCGTGTGCAGTGGCAAGATGGTAGTATCCTCCACCCGGACATGCCACGATAGCCATTCCATTAGGATTTTCAGCCGGATAAACATAAAGAGTCGGTTCTGCCACATATACAGGTCCGTTTTCCTTCTGTTCCTTTATTCCATTATCGTTTGGAGCACCATTAGGCCAAAGCTTGATTTCGATTGGCTTCTGTGCGCATAATATTGATGTCAGCATTATGAAACTCATAATAAATATATTTCTTTTCATAACCGTTTATTTTTTGATTGACATACTTGCTTTCACCAGATATATAATAAGGAGTGCGTATGCAACGAGTGCAACAACCTGGCTCATAGGATTAGCCAGCCATGATTCGTTGATAAGGTTGATATCGCAATATCTCATCACTGCGCTTACTACTCCCATCAGTGCACCTCCGGCAATGAAACCCGAAGCAAGCAATGTTCCTTTTTCGCCGCGTTCCTGATTGATAGATTCGTCTTTGCTTCTTGTTGTCACGTACCAGTTTATTGCACCACCCACAAGAAGAGGAAGGTTAAGTTCCAATGGTATGAACATACCCAAAGCGAATGCCAGTGCAGGAACCTTGAAGTATGTAAGAACAATTGCCAAGACAGCGCCTGCTCCGTAAAGTGCCCAAGGAGCGCCTACACCGTTCATGAGAGGGTCGATAACAGCAGCCATTGCGTTTGCTTGAGGTGCGGCTAGCTGTCCGCTTGTAAATCCGTATGAATCATTCAGCACCATGATTACGCCGCCCACTGTAGCAGCGGAAACCAGTGTTCCGAGGAATTTCCATGTCTCCTGTTTTTTAGGTGTGCTACCGAGCCAGTAACCTATCTTGAGGTCGGTGATAAAACCACCTGCCATTGACAGAGCCGTACATACCACACCACCCATAACAAGTGCTGCAACCATACCTGTAGCTCCGTTCAGACCTACGGCTACCATGATTACCGATGCAAGGATAAGAGTCATGAGCGTCATACCTGAAACAGGGTTTGTTCCTACAATGGCTATAGCATTTGCAGCTACTGTAGTGAAGAGGAATGCAATACCTGCTACGAGCAGAAGTGCAACTACAGTGTGAAGCACATTACCCTGCATAACGTCGAAGTAAAAGAATAGCAGAACGAGCAGCAATGTAAAGATAGAGCCGAATGCTATAATCTTCATTGAGATATCTTTCTGTGTACGTTCCACATTGCCTTCGGCTTTCTTGCCACCCATTTCTTTTGCAGCAAGACTTACGGCACCCTTTATTATACCCCATGAACGTACTATACCTATGATACCGGCCATTGCGATACCACCGATACCTATACTCTTGGCATATTCGCTGAATATCATTTCAGGCGACATGTCCTTGACTGCTGTAGCTATGTTCGGATTCCAAGTGTTGAGAACCTGATCGCCGAATACCAGTGCAAATCCCGGTACGATAACGAACCATACCACCAGCGAACCTGCACATATTATTGCTGCATATTTCAGACCTACGATATATCCCAAACCCAGTACGGCCGCTCCGGTATTGATTTTGAATACAAGCTTGAACTTTTCAGCCACCATTTCTCCTGCACTGCAGATGCGGCTTGTGAAATTTTCGCTCCACCATCCGAAGGTACCGACTATGAAGTCGTACAGTCCTCCGATAAGTCCTGCCATGAGAAGAGGTTTAGCCTGGTCGCCACCTTTCTCGCCCGACACAAGAACCTGTGTGCTGGCTGTTGCTTCAGGGAAAGGATATTCGCCATGTTTGTCTTTTACGAAATATTTACGGAATGGAATTAGGAAAAGGATTCCCAATACACCTCCAAGCAGAGAACTGATGAACATCTGCATGAAGTTCACTGTCATTTCCGGATATTTCTCCTGAAGGATATAGAGTGCAGGCAGAGTGAATATAGCACCTGCAACGATTACTCCGGAGCATGCTCCGATAGACTGTATCATTACGTTTTCGCCCAGTGCGTTTTTACGTTTCGTTGCGCTTGACACGCCTACTGCAATGATGGCAATAGGAATTGCAGCTTCGAATACCTGACCTACCTTTAGTCCCAGATAGGCTGCTGCGGCCGAGAAAATAACAGCCATTACTATACCCCATGTAACTGACCATAGGTTTACTTCAGGATAATTTTTAGAGGGCGACATGAGTGGTTCATATTTCTCGCCCGGTTTAAGCGGACGGAACGCGTTCTCAGGTAGTCCCGCCGGCTTTTCTTGTTCTGTTTTCATGTTCGATTATGTTATTATATTGTTAATATTATTCCGTTTCGTGTCCAAAAGTAATAAAAAAACTCATAACCTTTGTGTTCTGTATTCGTTTGGCGTGCATCCAACTTCTTTTTTGAACAATCGGCTCAGGTGTTGCGGATACTGAAACCCCAGTTCGTAGGCTATTTCTGTCATGGTCATCTGTGTGGACAGCAGTTTTTCCTTTGCCTTGTTCACCACCTTGCCGTGTATATATTCCGATGCGGTTTTTCCGGTCTGCCTGCTTATCATGTCGCCGAAATAGTTGGGCGAAAGGAATACCTTTTCGGCAAAGTATCTCACCGTAGGCAATCCGTTTTCTGCAGGAGCCTCACTGTCAAAGTAATCGTCAAGCAGACGTTCGAACTGAACTATTACGTTTTTGTTAGAAACTTCTCTTGTCTGGAATTGTCTGTCGTAGAAACGCAGACAGTAGTCAAGCATCAGTCCTATGTTTGCAGTTATTATTCTTCGGCTGTGCTTGTCCTCGCTATTCCTTATTTCTCTTTCTATATTGCCGAAACACTCCATTATTATTTTCTTTTCTTCCTCGGACAGATGTAGAGCTTCTTTCGAGTCGTATGCAAAGAATGAATACCTTTTTATGTCTTTGCCCAGCGTTGTGCCATGTATGAAGTCCGGATGAAACAGTATTCCGTACCCCTCCGGCTTGGTGTCTGCATTCATGTACGATGTAACCACCTGTCCAGGTGCAAAACAGACTATAGTCCCTTCGTCATAGTCGTATTCCTGCATTCCGTATGTCAAATCGCCACACTTCGTTTTTTTCAGATAAACTGCATATACACCATAGTTTATAGTGAGGGTTTCAGGCCATTTTTTAGCTTTGGACAAGTCTACCACACTCACCATCGGGTGCAGCTGTTCTAGTCCGAATATATCATTGAATCTATTGACCTCCTCCAGTTTGATAACTTCCTGTTTCATTTGTGCGGATTATTAGTGTTTCGTAGCAAATTTAATACATATTATCCGTATAAGCAACATTCAGTAATATTGGTACAAAGAGCGGTAATCCGTATACAGACTTTGAATATTGTGTGTTGTACTTTTGTATCATGAATTAATATACATTATATCGATATGCTTTTAAATGAATTTTTATCTTATGTAAAGACCGGTAAGGCATTGGATTCTGATGAAATTCGTGTTCTTATGGGCGAGATGAGCGAAGAGGCTCGCCGTGTGACATTTCGTCTTAATTCATCATATAACTCTCCGGATGAGGTAAGAGGATTATTGTCAGAATTATTTGGATATGCTGTGCCGGAGACACTGCGCGTTTTTCCTCCTTTCTATTCTGATTTCGGGAAGAATATACATGTGGGAGAAAATGTTTTCATAAATGCCTGCTGTCATTTTCAGGATCATGGAGGGGTAACTCTTGGCGACGGTTGTCAGATAGGGCATAATGTGGTGTTTGCAACTCTTAATCATGGGTTACAGCCTGAAGAACGCGGAATAACATATCCGGCTCCTATAGTTCTCGGAAAGAATGTATGGGTAGGTTCGAACTCCACTATTCTACAAGGTGTAACTATAGGCGATAATGCCGTGATAGCTGCAGGTGCAGTAGTGACAAGCGATGTTGAACCGGGAACTATAGTTGGTGGGGTGCCTGCACGTTTCATAAAGAAAATATAAAACTTGTACTGAATTACCGTTACACGTTCGTGTAACGATAGTGACACGTTCGTGTAACTATAGTAACACCTTGGTGTAACGCGTGTAACACGAACGTGTGACGCTAATCTTAAACTGTCATTTTTTGAAAATTAGTGAGATTTTGTTTTAAGTAAACCTAAAAATAATGTTAGTATGAAGATAAAGTTATTTTTAATTGTTCAAATTCTAATAATAAGTGCTATGACAAATCTAAATGCTCAAGACAAGAAGACTTTCGCAGCAAGCGATAAAGTCATAACAGAACGTGTATCGTTCAAGAACCGTTTCGGCATTACTCTTGTGGCTGATCTTTACCGTCCTAAAAATGCTGAAGCTCCACTGCCGGCATTGGCTGTTAGCGGTCCTTTCGGTGCAGTAAAGGAACAGTCGTCAGGACTTTATGCACAGACTATGGCAGAACGCGGATTTCTGACAATAGCTTTCGACCCATCGTTTACCGGCGAGAGTGGGGGAGAACCACGTTATGTGGCATCGCCTGATATCAATACAGAGGATTTCAGTGCAGCAGTGGATTATCTGATGACGCGTCAGGATGTCGATTCTGATAAGGTGGGCATAATAGGTATATGCGGATGGGGAGGATTTGCCCTGAATGCGGCTGCCATTGATACCAGAATCAAGGCTACGGTAGCTGTTACGATGTACGACATGAGTCGTGTGAATGCAAACGGATATTTCGACTCTATGGACGAGGATGCACGCTATGAACTTCGCAAGAAACTTAACGAACAGCGTACTGCCGATGCCAAGAACGGAACATATGCCCTGGCCGGTGGTGTGGTTGACCCGTTGCCTGAAGATGCACCTCAGTTCGTCAAGGATTACTATGCTTACTACAAGACTCCACGCGGCTATCATCCACGTTCGCTTAATTCAAATAACGGATGGAACGTTACTTCGTCGTTATCATTCATTAATACTCCGCTACTGACTTATAGCAGTGAGATACGAAGTGCGGCACTGTTGGTTCACGGCGAGAAAGCTCATTCGCGTTATTTCTCTGAAGATGCTTTCAAAAAACTAAAGGGTGAGAATAAGGAGTTACTCATTGTTCCTGGAGCAAGTCATGTGGATTTGTATGATAATATGTCTGTGATACCTTTCGACAAGATAGAGAAATTCATCCGCGACAATATGAAATGATGACTGTGTGATAAAAACGAAAAAGAGAAAATCAGTTGGCAATGCCTTTTGATTTTCTCTTTTTTCGTGATTCCGCCGCGATTCGAACGCGGGACCCACAGCTTAGAAGGCTGTTGCTCTATCCAGCTGAGCTACGGAACCATCCTTGTAGTATTTCTGCTATTAAGTGATTCCGCTGCGATTCGAACGCAGGACCCACGCCTTAGAAGGGCGTTGCTCTATCCAGCTGAGCTACGGAACCATCCTTAATTGCGGTGCAAAGGTAGATGTTATTTTTTAATTATACAAGTTTTTTATATTTCTTTTTTGCCGTTTTGTCCGAGTTTTCTTCCAGACTATGCTGCTTTGTCCTTTTTCGTGTTACACTGTTTTGGGAATTCTCAGGATAATGCTCAGTATTGCAAATACGCATAGCACAATAGGATAATACAGGAATTCCATGATATTCAGTGGTGATACGGATGCCAGTTCGGCTGCAATCAGCATTTGTGCGCCGTAGGGGATTATTCCCTGTATTACGCATGAGAAAATGTCAAGTATACTTGCACTTCTTCTTTTGTCAATCCTGTATTCATCGGCTATCTCGGCCGCCAACGGTCCTACGGTGATTATGGCTATGGTGTTGTTTGCGGTACACATATTTGCCAGGCTCACCAGTGCTGCAATACTGAATTCGGCACCACGTTTTCCACTGACTTTCTTTGTGAGCTTATGTAGTATATAGTCCACACCTCCGTTGAAACGAATCAGTTCCAGCATTCCTCCAGCCATTAATGTGATGATGATAAGTTCGCCCATACCTGTTATTCCCTGTCCCATAGAGCCGAACCATCCGAAGAAATCGAATGCCCCATATGCCATACCGGTTATTCCGGTAGATATAATACCAAGCAGCAGTACAAGCATGACATTTACTCCGGCCACGGCTGTAACCAACACTATTATATAAGGTATAACTTTACCCCATTCTATATTTGCGGCAGGAGTAATGGTTTCAACATTACTGCCATAAAAAATATAGTAGGCAAAAACCAGGACAGCTGCAGGAAGTGCTATCAGCATATTCATCTTGAACTTGTCTTTCATCTGGCAACCCTGGGTCCTTGTTGCCGCTATAGTGGTGTCTGATATGAATGACAGATTATCGCCGAAGAAAGCTCCTCCAATTACAAGAGCCGTCATGAATGGAATTCCTACATCTGTCTTGGCTGCTATTCCTACAGCTACAGGAACAAGTGCTACGATTGTTCCCACCGAAGTACCTATGGACAGCGAGATGAAGCATGAGGCCAGAAACACGCCTGCAAGCAGAAGACTGTCTGGCAGAAGGTGAAGTGTGAGATTTACAGTAGCATCTATAGCACCCATAGCTTTGGCAGATTGGGCAAAAGCTCCTGCCAGTATGAATATCCATATCATCATCATGATGTTCTTGTTGGCAGCTCCGGCTGAATATTGTATAATCCTGTCGTTTAAGCTGAGCCCTTTGGTTGTTGCCACTGCATAGATAGATGCAACAAGGAATGCCACTGTGATGGGCACCTTGTAGAAGTCGTTCACTATTATAGATGTAACAAGGTAGAGACACAAAAATACAGCAAGAGGCATAAGTGCGGCTCCACTTGGTTTGTTTATAATAGGTGTAAGTCTGTTTAAATTCATTATATATCAGATGTTGTTTGTCCTGACGTGTGCGTCAAGATAAAAATCAATATTTTCCTTTGAGATGAGTGTTATCGGCATATAGTTATATGGCTTTACTTCTTTCTTAAGGATGAGATGCTCGAACAGGCACTCTATACAGCTTTGTCCCTGTTCTGTAGGTTGCTGGGCTATTATGAAGTCTATGGTTCCTGCTTTCAGACATTTTACATTTCTTCTCAGAAGGTCGTATCCCATCAGTTTAAAACCTTTACGGTTTATTTTCTGCATATATTCGCCTATAATATACGCTTTAGAGTTGAATGTTATTCCGCAGTTTATCTCAGGATGTTCTGCAAAGAACTCTTCCATAATCTTCTCGTTGTTCTCCGGATTCTTTACGTAAAAGTTAAGCTCGTAAAGTTTTATCCCCGGACAATTGTTCTTTATGTATTCGCGAAACCCTTTTTCGCGGTTTCTTTGCTGGTTTGAGCCAAGTCTTCCCTCGTATATAAGTCGGAAAATCACGACAGATTCATTGTGCTCTGCCATAAGACTTAGAATTCTTGCAGCAAAATATCCACTGCTGTGCGAACTCTGTCCGTAGAAACTTAAAGGATTAAGTGATTTAATGTTGGAGTCTATAAATATGAAAGGTATGTTTCTTTCCTGTAACTGCTTTGTAGTCGATTTTGTTTCATCCTCAGAACTTGGCGCCATAATAACTCCATCAGGATTTGATTCAAGCATTTTTTTGCCTGCTTCGGCAAATGCACCTGGTTCATATTGGTCGTAGTACATAATGTTTAGTCTGATGTTGAAATCTTTATATGTACTTACGGCATGTTCCATACCTGCTTCAATATCTATCCAGTAATCTTCCTGAGTATGTATCGGCAGAAGACAAGCCAGATTATATTTCTTGTTTGAAGCCAGTGCACTGGCATACATATTAGGCTGGTAGTTCATCTGTTTCAGGATTTCTTCAACTTTTTTCTTGCTTGATTCCGACACCCCTGACCTGCCATGAATCACTCTGTCGACTGTTCCAACCGATACCCCGGCCTTTATTGCTATGTCTTTAATACGTATCCTTTCAGACTTGTTTTCTCGCATATTACACCTTATATTATATATGTGTGGGATGAATAATTACTGAAATAAAATTTTTTCGATACAAAACTACAACTTTTTTTGGTATTATGAAAATATGTTGTACCTTTGTGTGCGCACACGAATTGATTTCTTAATCAATATCAATTGCGTGTATTTGTTTGATTTATTATATGTAAGAATAAATAAACCTATTTCAATAAAAATATTTTATTATGGCAAAAATTGTTACACTTGGAGAAATTATGTTGAGATTATCCACTCCGGGTAATACTCGTTTCGTTCAGTCAGATTCATTTGATGTAGTTTATGGTGGTGGCGAAGCTAACGTAGCTGTAAGCTGTGCAAATTATGGTCACGATGCATACTTCGTAACTAAACTTCCTAAACACGAAATCGGACAGTCTGCTGTAAACGCACTTCGCAAATATGGTGTTAAGACAGACTTCATCGCTCGTGGTGGCGACCGTGTAGGTATCTACTATCTTGAAACTGGTGCTTCTATGCGTCCAAGTAAGGTTATCTATGACCGTGCTCATTCTGCTATTGCTGAAGCTGATCCATGTGATTTCGACTTCGATGCTATCATGGAAGGTGCTGACTGGTTCCACTGGTCTGGTATCACTCCTGCTATCTCTGACAAGGCTGCCGAACTTACAAAACTTGCTTGCGAGGCTGCTAAACGTCACGGTGTAACAGTTTCTGTTGACCTTAACTTCCGTAAGAAACTTTGGACAAAGGAAAAAGCTCAGTCTATTATGCGTCCTTTGATGCAGTATGTTGACGTATGTATCGGTAACGAAGAAGATGCTGAACTTTGCCTTGGTTTCAAACCAGACGCTGACGTAGAAGGCGGTAAGACAGATGCAGAAGGCTACAAAGGTATCTTCACTGCAATGGCTAAGGAATTCGGATTCAAATATGTAATCTCTACTCTCCGCGAATCATTCTCTGCAACTCACAACGGTTGGAAAGCTATGATTTACAACGGCGAAGAATTCTATACTTCAAAACGTTACGACATCGATCCTATCATCGACCGTGTAGGTGGTGGTGACTCATTCTCAGGTGGTATTATCCACGGATTGCTTACTAAGCCTAACCAGGGTGCTGCTCTTGAATTCGCAGTTGCTGCTTCTGCATTGAAGCATACTATCAACGGCGACTTCAACCTTGTTTCTGCTGAAGAAGTTGAAGCTCTTGCAGGTGGTGACGCAAGCGGTCGTGTACAGCGTTAATAGTCTAATCATTTAAAAAGAATATTCAAAATGGCAAAATTCGATAAAGTTGCGGTATTGAACAAGATTGGTTCAACCGGTATGGTTCCTGTATTCTATCACAAAGATGCAGAAGTTGCAAAGAAAGTTGTAAAGGCTTGCTATGACGGTGGTGTTCGTGCATTCGAATTTACAAACCGTGGCGACTTTGCTCACGAAGTATTCGCTGAAGTAGTGAAATACGCAGCAAAAGAATGTCCAGAAATGGCAATGGGTGTTGGTTCAGTAGTTGATCCTGCTACTGCAGCTCTTTACATTCAGCTTGGTGCTTGCTTTGTTGTAGGCCCATTGTTCAACCCTGAAATTGCTAAGGTATGTAACCGTCGTCTTGTAGCTTACACTCCAGGTTGCGGTACTGTATCTGAAGTAGGTTTCGCTCAGGAACTTGGTTGCGACTTGTGCAAGGTATTCCCAGGCGATGTTTACGGTCCTAACTTCGTTAAGGGTATGATGGCTCCGATGCCATGGTCTAAGCTTATGGTAACTGGTGGTGTAGAACCATCTAAGGAAAACCTTACAGCATGGATCAAGGCTGGCGTATTCTGCGTAGGTATGGGTTCTAAGTTGTTCCCTAAAGATAAAGTTGCAGCAGAAGACTGGGCTTACGTAACAGACAAATGTGCTGAAGCTCTCGGCTATATAGCAGAAGCTAGAAATAAGTAATAAAAGGTTATAAAAGGTGTATTTATGGAGCACCGGTGTGCTTGTCGTTTCCGACAGGTGTGCCGGTGCTTTTTTTATGGATTTTCTTTTTTTAGATCAAAAAAAATCCTATCTTTATTGTCACACGTTCGTGTCACTGTCGTTTCACGTTGGTGTCACTATAGTCACACGTTCGTGTAACTGTCGTCACACGAACGTGTCACGGTTTAAAGTTATATATGTTTTATTGATTTGTAATAATAACCCTAATATAATATACTATGCCAATAAAGTTTGATTTGTTTGAAAATCCTGAAAGAGAAGGTGTTGAAGTTCCTGAGTTTCATGCTAAAGTTATAACTAAAGGACTTGAGACGACAAGAACTCTACGTGAGAGTATCCAGAAAAAATGTACTGTCACGGCATCTGACGTTGAGGCTGTGCTTACAGCGTTGGGTGATGAAATGTTTGAAGCCTTTAGTAATGGTTATTCTGTTTACTTGCACGGAATAGGTTATTTCAGTCTTAGTCTGAAATGTTCTCCCGATATAAATCTTAATAATATATCATCTTCTGATATAAAAGTCAAAGGAATACGTTTTCAACCAGATAAGGAATTGTCAAGAAGATTATCTAACGTGGAATTTGTACATATGAAAAACAGCGGTCGTCATTCCAGTAAAATGAACCTTTCTGAAATTACTGAAAAGATTGAAAAATATTTTACAGACAATCAGATCCTGCGACGTCCTGATTTCGAGAAGCTGACAGGTTTCAACAAGTCCAAATCAATAAGGACATTAAAGTTGCTTGTTGAAGAAGGTATGTTGAAAAATATCGGTACAATGCGGATGCCTATTTATGTGTTACAATAAATTTTATTCATGTACAAGTAAATGTATTTGTATAATCATGGTTAAGACAAAAAATAGTGAGAACGATCAGATGTTTGTTCTGATTTTACCCAATGGCATCTCATATCATGCCAATGGCCAGTTCACAAAGAGTTTAATTTGATTTAAAGTGTAATTAATAAAATGAGAAAAATTTATCCTAAAGAATGGGTGTCTATGCATCCATATACTAAAACAGGTGCTACAGATAATTATTACTGTAGATTGGTAAACAGAATAATTGACGTACTATATGATTATGATATAATGGAAGGGGAAATTGAGCCTGAAGACGAGATTTACGAAGATACGGCGATATTTCTTGTCGGATGGTTCGAAGATATCATTTCGCAGACCGGCGTTTGGCAGGTGTTCACTTCGCAGTGCGAAAAACGGTATGGCAGCCGGTTGCCTTTCTATGAACCCGGCGAAGATTATTATCCAGACGAGATAAACGTGGAAGATGTACGCTTCATTCTTTGGCATTGCTTTCAGAGAGATAAAATAGGGAAGAAAATCTATAATCCGGAAAACACCGGTATTCTGGCATTGGCAAATGAAATATACGATATCTTTGACGAGGAGTTCGAAACAGCCCCAGTAAATGAAAGGCTTCAGGATTTCTTTGATTTCTCTTATTTGACTGAGGATGACTTCCTTGAATACAGATGTATAGTGGAGTGGTTCTATTTTAATTCATATATCAACATGGGCTGTTATGAATGTTATTTGGATAGCCTTTCCGAGTATATGGAGGAATTAGAGAAACGTGAGGACCTTGATGCACGTACGATGGATTTGATGATATATTCCTTTAAGATAAATAACGTGTTGTCGGGTAGAACACCTCTTCTTGCCATTACCGCTCCTGAATATCTGAAACTTCTTCTTGAGGAACAGACTGTGAATCCTGTAGATGCACCATATATGAACGTGGACAGCAGGATGGAAGCATTATATTTGGTGACGGATGAGACAGAAGATTATTATTTGTTCAAAGAGGTTTCAGACAAGGAGGATACTTATAAAGTAATAAAAGATTCTATTGAACTTAACGCTCCAAAGCTGATTCCGGGTGATACTGTAGTTACATCAATTCTGTTCAAGTTTGGAAAGTATTGGCAACACAATGGTATTATGAATATCTATAGCATTAAAGATTTTCCGGAACTTGATGACATCAAGAATGAATTCTCGAATGCTAACAAAAAGGCAGCATACGATGACTTCCTTGCGGCAACAGAAGGAAAACACTTTGTATTTCTGAGAGGAAAAGAAGAGATGAGCGATTTCATTCATAATAGGATGAAATATAAAATAGCTCAAGGACTGAAAATTCCTGATACAGGAAATGACGTATTGCTGTTGTGTGTTACTCTTAAACAAGGAATATCTGTTGTGCGTAACTATTGTGAATGTATCGCTTCGCCTGACAATCCATATTATAATAAGGAAAAGGCAGAAAAGAATGCATTTAATTTCTTGACAAATAGACAATTGATACCATATGAAACAGCGTGCGAACTTCTTGATAGAGGCTACCTGAAGGATGCAGCTTTGAATAGCACTAAAGGACTGGAATACGGTAAAGAGCTGGTTAGGAAGAATGGTCGGTTTATGTTGGATTATTTCTTCATCATGTGCAGGGAGAAAGATTTATGATAAAATATTGATTTTAGTTCAGTGACCGTTTTAGGTTACTGAACTGATTTCTGTATTGAATTCGCTCAAAGGTATCTCATATCCCTCCCACGGCCAGCTAACGAAGAGTTCTTCAGTGCGCGTATCTTTCTTGATAGTAACCTCATCGAATACCTTTAAGTTTTTCAGGAAAGGATATGCCTCAATCGGGATTGAATATTCCTTTATTCCGTCGGTTGTTTCAATAGTAAGAGTAAAGGGCTTGCGACTGATTGTTACGTCCTGAATGGCATAGTCATCGTCAAGGTATTCCGTGTTAAGCCTGTTGAGCAGTGTTTCTGTAAATAATTTCATAGAATCATTGTCATCGAACTTGCGGATAATGTTCCACCAAACCTGCTCGTCCCTTTCGGATGGTTTCTCTCTCGTAATTCTTTTTAGCTTTGACGGTATGTTCAGAAAATTCTCATTCCCATCATTCCATTTAATTATAATCTCGTTGCTGATGTCGTCGTATTTATACAGTCCGTAATACACGGTATAGTCCTCGGTGGCAGAATTAATAATGTTGCATGCTTGTATCGTGGCAAATTCATCGTCATCGCTTTCCTTGTTCCAGAATATTAGTGAGAAGTTTTCTTTCGGAATGAAAGTCTCATTGTCTTTTCCGGCTTCGAAAGTCTGACCGATATACATGCCGTGCAGTGGTGAGTTGGACTCGCGGAAGAACAGAGTCCAGAGCCTTTCCCCTTTAGAATAAGCCACATCAGTTTCATGCCAATAGCTGAAGTCACTCCATTCGGAGAAGGCCGCTCCAAGTTCAAGGATGCTGTTGATATAGTCCGGGTCGGCAAAATATCTCAAAATATGAATATTGTTCACCATCAGCCCCCAAATGCACTGGGGAACATTTCTGATAATATTGTCCGAAAGATAGGCCAATGAAGTGGAATGTCCTATAGCATTTTCAGGGATGTGCTGTTTGAGGACGGAACAGATGTGTGAGGTATGTTCTTTCAGAAGACAGTGGAACTGTGTCTCGTTTCCCGCATACGGATCAATCTTTTTCATCTTGATATACAGCACCATTACAGTACCGAAGTACACGTAAGGTCTGTCTTTATGCACTTCTTCAAGTTGCGGTATATAAGGACTGAAATCATCGGGATAATCTTTGAAGCTGCGTGTCACAAAGTCCGTCAGAATCCTGTCCGGTCGTGAAGATTCATCGCCATAAACATCCCCGTCATTTATAGCATCATATAGAATCCTGCCTATCCTGAACATCTCAGTAATGTCAATCAGGTCCGAATAATCCAAATCGAAATGTGTGCAAATATCATCAACGATATTGTCCACCGTAGAAGTCCGTATATTCCCTTCTTTCAGTCTTGAGAAAGCCATCCTCCCTTTATATCCGAGGCGGCTTGCAAGCGCAGAGGCTGAAGATTCGAAAATCCTGTTGTCGATGAGATATGTAAGAAGTTCTTTATTAGTGTCCATATATATTGTATCGCATTTGATGTAAAGGTAATAAATAATCTTGTAAATGGCATTACATAAGGTAGAATAGTATCTTCAATGTCCATATTACCAAACAAAAATAAGCCAAATTTCCAAACAAAAATCCTCCAAATTGCCAAATAATTGTTTGAAAAGTATTGATTTACAAATAAATAAATTAACTTTGTGGAAAACTAATTTTATGGAATATAGAAAACGTATAGCAGATCAATTACTTCGTGATAAATTAGATGCTATGGGAGCTGTTTTAATTGAAGGTCCTAAAGCATGTGGTAAAACGACTACGGCTGAACAACAAGCCAAAAGTGTTATATATATGGATGACCCAAATAGACAAGGACAATACAAACAGATGGCACAGACCAATATACGACTTTTACTTGAAGGAGAAACCCCTCGCCTGATTGATGAATGGCAGGAAGTACCCCAGTTTTGGGATGCTATACGCTTTGAAGTTGACCATAGGGGTGAAGATGGTCAGTTTATGCTTACCGGTTCTGCTGTACCTGTCGATGCAAAAGATATTCATCATACCGGTACGGGGAGATACGGATGGCTCACAATGCGTCCTATGAGTCTGTGGGAATCAGGAGAATCTACAGGTGGAGTAAGTTTGAGAGACTTGTTCCTTGCTCCTGACACTATAGGGGCATTGAATAAACTTACATTGCCTATGCTTGCATTTGTTGTTTGTCGTGGTGGATGGCCAAAAGCGATACAGAAGAAAACAGAAAAGGCAGCACTATTGCAGGCGACAGAATATTATAAAGCCATAACAAACAGCGACATATCACGTGTGGACAACGTGAGACGTGATGCGGAACGTGCAAAAAGGATTATGCGTTCATACGCCAGACATCAAGGCTCTCAAGCGAGTATAGCTACTATTCTTTCTGATATATCGACAAACGAACCGGAAAACGTCAGCGATGAGACTGTTGGGTCATATCTTACTGCATTGCGTAAAATATTTGTGATTGAAGATATGCCGGCATGGAATCCTAATTTGAGAAGTAAAACCGCTGTTCGCACATCGGACACGAGATATTATGTTGATCCTTCAGTGGGTGTTGCCGCTCTTGGTCTTGGTCCTAATGATTTGATTAACGATTTGAATACGTTCGGGTTGTTTTTTGAAACGATGTGTATCAGAGACCTTCGTGTCTATGCCGATGCTTTGGATGGATCTGTTTACCATTATAGAGACAAGAATGGATTGGAGTGTGATGCTGTAGTACATCTGCGTAATGGTTCTTATGGTCTTATTGAAATAAAATTAGGAGGAGAAAAACTGATAGAGGATGGCGCAAAGACTTTAAAAGCTCTTTCAAATATTATAGATACTTCACGAATGAAAGCTCCTTCTTTTTGTATGGTACTGACGGGTGTAGGCGATTTTGCTTATAAAAGAACTGATGGAGTTTATGTTGTACCTATAGGATGTTTGAAGGATTAATCTTAACTCTAAGACTTTTAATCGCATCAAAATATAAGATTTCTGACTGTTTTGTATCAATAATCAATAGTTCTGATACAAAAATACATTTTCCTTTTTTTACACAAAGATATTTTATATGATAAAATCCGAGAACTTTAAATTTGTATCGCCTTTAGTGTAAAGGTAACAAAAAAATCCCACGAACAGGTGTCGTGTATTATAAAAAACGTATCTTTGTAATGCGTTCTTAACTTTTATCCTAAGAAACGAAATCGCCAATTTCAGCAACAAGCAGGGTAGGAGAACATGACGCTCATCTGTATTGTATATACTCGTGTACAGCCAATGTTGTATCCGTTTGTATAACCATACGGCGTGGGATTACTGTTTTCGCTTGTTGCTTGTAGGGTGTTTGGCGATGCCTGTTTCTTGATGAGTGAAAACAAGTCCTCACGCCTTTTTGTTTTTGTGTAATGCTGAATTCAGAGGACTTATAAGCGGAAAAACACTTCATTATTATGGTTTAGAAATATTACAGATATGAATAAAGAATATGTTTTTTGGTTAAGTATCCATTCTTTAAATGGTGTTTAAACAGTGTTTAAATGGTATTTAAATAGTGTTTGCAAAACAATTGCAAAAGCTTTGCGAAGATTAAACCCATAAAAAGAGCGTCATATTGAACAAAAAATGTATCTTTGCAATACACCGACCGGAGAAATGGTCCGGTGTTTACATAAGAAAGCGTTTTTTGCTTTATCCTGAAATAGAAATCGCCAAATTTTAGTAGAGGGATAGAGACAATATGACGCTCATCTGTTTTGTATATGTATGTGTGTACAGCCGATGTTGTACACTGTTACTACATATCACAAACGGCGTGGGTTTATTGTTTCTTTATTCATTTCTACGAGGCGTTTGGCGATGCCCTATTTCGATGAGTGAAGCGGACAAGTCCTCACGCCTTTCTTTTTATATACTAATGAAAACATAATGCCTTTTCTGGGGATAGCGGGCATTTTCAATTATGCTATGAGTAATAATTGTAAGGATTCTCTTTATCAAAAGGCTATAGATGCCTATTGGAATCATGTAAACAGATACCATACTTGGATGAATTATTATGCTTTATTCAATGGAGCTCTTTTTGTCGGATTTTGTACTTTGCTTACTGCTACTACTACAATAAAAGTTAATAGCGTAAGTCAATGGAATTTAGAAAACAATTATACTTTCTTACAGCTTACTGTTTGTATTATAGGCTTAGTTTCTTCTTTTGCATGGTTAGCTTCAATTTGTGGACATGAAAAATGGGAAGAGAATTGGATGAATTTAATTGAAAGTTTTGAGGTGGTTCCTCTATATAGACTGATAATAAGTGGGCAAAACGATTTTTCATTAAAGAAGGATTATAATGACCATGAATGTTATGATGGATTAAATAAGTATGGTAAAGTATTGGAAAAAGGAGATAAATTCAAAGCCTATTCTACTCATACAATAACAAAAATTTTTATTTGGTCGATTATAATAGGGTGGTTCTCATGTATTGCTTTTATTGTTGGATGTATTAAAAATTGTTGTTGTGCATGTTGTTGTATTTTAATATCTTTATTTCTTCTTATCCTTTTATATTTCTGTGTTAGGAATAAAATGTATTCGAATGTAGAAGGGAAAATCTTAAAAATAAAAGAATAAATTATGGGAACGTTATCACAGTTATCATCATCGGATTTAGGTAATAAAGAACCTAAAGGAAAAAAGTTGGTTGGTTCCATTCATTCTGGTATGGCGAATGAGGTTCAACGTAATGACGAGAGAGTATTTCAAGAATATTTGGATTACTTTAAACAAAATAAGGATGATATATTTTCAAATAAAGATAAAGCAGAGAATTTTATATCAGAATTATCAAATGTCAAAATTACAAGTAGCAAGATAAAAGCTAAAGTGTATTTCCTAATTTCAGTTTGTTATTATGCAGTGGAGGAAACTTCGTTGTCATATGACTATGCTATAAAGGCTGTTAATAATGATTCTACAGAATCTGAGTTTAATCTTTTGTTAGCTGTGTTGGAAAATAAATTGAAGACTGACACATCCTCTTCAATTGCTATAAAGGCTTTAATAAACTTGAAAGGATTGTATTTTTCTTTGTTAGGGAAAACATTTTATGAGAATGAGTTACGTAACACAATAGATGGAGAAGTAGCTAAATTTAAATCGGTTAAAGTGTCTGAAGCAAGGAACTCTTTTTTCCTTAAATCATTGTTTTGGGTTCCTGTGTTGATATTTACTTTATTTAAATACGTAAACTATGTTGAGCCTAGTGGATGGTTCTCTTTCAACTGGAAGCCTTTTATTTTTATGATATTACTTGTATTAGGAGGTTGTTATTTAATTGTTATAAATTATTTCATAAAACAAGTGAATCATTCATCAGAAGAATGGGAAGAACTCTTTATTAATGAACACTAATGATTTAAGTATAGGAAAATATGGAAGCACGTTATTCTTTAGTTTCTTTATTTGAACAGAATAAAGAAGAGTTGGTAAAACAGCTGTCAGGACTGGATTTACTTACAGAAACAAGTAAAGTCCAAAATATAGTGAGTGGTTACTTTAAATCAATTTTTGATGAAGATGGGACTTTTAGACAAGGTTTGAGCAAGTCTGAAGATTATATTTTAAATTCTGCTTTGGAACTTTTAAGAGTTCAAGAAGAAATGGCTAAACAGATCATTGTAAAGAAGCCGCAGGAAAAGAAGAAAGAGGAAAAATTAAAACTTGAATCAGTGTCTGATAAAGCTGTTTGCTCGTCTCCATCTCCTCTTGGATTAATGGCAGGAACTACAATAGGTGGTTTGGTTGGTACTATTGGCGGTACATGGTGGGCATTAGGTGGAGCTATAGCTGGTACCGCACTTGTACTTTATTGTGCTTATTATCCACCTAAATTTATGAAGAGGAAGGTTAAGTCACTACCCAAAGATACAGTATCAGTTAAGAAGGAAGAGCCTGTAAAAATGATAATTGATACAGAAAAGTTTTTGGATATTGTAAGGCGTATTTGTGAGAATGTGGATAACTTGATTAAAACTTTCCGTGCTCAAATCGGACTTGTTGTTGACAAATATGAACGACAGGAAAAACCTACATTGGAAAAAACTTATGGCTCGCTATTGGATTCCATTCAGTCTGTATTAGGAGTGGCATATTCAAATATCGATAGTGAAAAAAGGCTTGCAAAGATTGACGATCGCTTGGAACAATTGGCTGAATCTTTGGAAAATTATGGATTGGAGGTTGTGAAATATGCGGTAGAAAATAGTATGTGGTTTGAATGTCTAACTTCAAATAAGGTTTCAGAACCAACAATGATATGTCCTGCTATTGTAAAAAATGGGGAAGTAATAAGAAAAGGAAAAGTATTTGTAAAAGAATAAAAGAATATGTTGGAAGTTAAAGATTGGGCAATTGTTCCAGACAAGAATAAACATGAATATGTGATAGGTATAGACTTTGGTCATGGTGAAACATCAGCGGCATATTGTTCTATTAGTTGGGGTATTCCCAGTGGTGAACTTAAAGATGCTGAAGATATAGAGTTTGGAAGCAATAAGAAAGTTGTTCCTTCAGCTATTTGTATAACATCAGATGACAAAGCTTATATAGGAACTGAGGCTTTTATTCCTGATATATTAAAAGAGTCAGAAGTTGAAGTTTGTTTTAAACAAAGACCAGTTAATATAAATGGAGAGAAAGAAAAGTTGATGATTAGGTACATGAGTGAGGTCTATAAGAGGATTAGAGAGAAAAATCCGGCTTTATTTACAGATGGTAATCACTTAGTTTATATTGCAACTCCTTCAGGTTGGGATAATACAGCAAAGGATTTATATGGCAGAATGGCCCAAAAGGCTGGGTTGCCAATTGCAGGGATAACTTCTGAATCTCGTGCAGCTTTTGTTAGAGGACAAAATAGACCAGATTCAGGTTTACCTCAATATATAGATAAAGGTGCCATTGTGTTCGATATGGGTTCAAGTACTTTGGATTTTACATATTTAAATAATGATACAGTTATAGATTTTGGATATGATTGTGGTGCTTCTTATGTAGAAAAGTGGATTTACAATGACAGAAAAAAAGAGAATGAGTATGTATCTCTTTTTGAGAATCGTTATCCTAAGTTAATTTCAAAACTATTATTTGAAGCAAGATGTGCTAAAGAAGAAGTTTATTTTCACCCAGAGTCTCGTTTCAAGAAAACTATTAATTTTGAAGATATAATTGATGATGATGATTTGGAAGATGGAAAATTAAAATTTATTTTCCAACCTGGAGAGTTGAATAATTCTTTGAAAGCTGCAGGCTATATAGATAAGATAGGGCAAGCGATGATTGATTTTAAATGCAATCACATTCATAATGCTCCAATATATGTGGCTTTCTTAACGGGTGGAGCTTCAAGAATGGATTTTATACGTTTGTTAGTAAAACAATGTTGGAATCTTACTGATGATATGATTTATAGGGATCAAGATCCTTCTTTGACAATTTCTCGTGGTGTAGCTGAGGTTGCAAGAGCTGATATCCGTTCTGGTAGTATGGGCAATCCTAAAGAATTATTGAATAAATTGGTATCAGATTGTGATGTGTATTCTGTATTCTCTGATTCTTTAGTAGATAAGGTTGTAGATGAAGTAACAAGTACAATTGCATCATGCGTTACTCAATTTAGGGATACAGATAATGATGTATCAATTAATGATTTGGAAGTTTTTATTAATGATAATATTGAGAACGATATGAGCCATGTTAGTGAATGGGCGATGGAATGTTATCAGTCTGCTTTTGAACAAAAAACGGCAGAGATAAGAGAAAAACTCGATAAAATGGTAGGCAATTATACTCAAAAAAGTGTTCAAATGAAGCAGGGGTATGTTTCGATAAATTCTATTAATAATATAGATATGAGTGTTGTTTCCGAACAGATGCGAGAACTTTCCTCTACTTTAACTGATTCAAATTTTATGGAAGGTATAGTAGCAGGAGTAGCAGGTGCGGCTATTGGAGGTGCTGTTGCTATGTTGTTAGGAGGACCGATTACTTGGTTGATTGGTGGTGGAGCTTTACTCGCTAATTGGTTGTTTGGCGATAATGATTCAGAGGAAGAAAAACGAAGGAAAGCTCGTATGAAGGAGTTGGATAGTGATGCTCGTCAGAAAGTATATAATCATTTCGAAGCGAATTGGTCTGACATAGAGAAAAATATTTATGATTCTGTATATGATGCTATAAAAGGTAATGACAATCTTAAAGAATTGATAAACAGTCAGAGTAAAGAAATTATAACGAGTTATACTAAGGAATGCATTTCCCAAATGAGATTAATGATTGAATAACATGGAAACACTTAATTCAAATATACCTGAAGTTGCAGCTAAAGTAATGGCTGCAACTTCTGTTTCACAATCTTTATCTTTCTGTATGGAAAGAAAGTATCTTAATGGTATTGGTGATACTAATCTGAATCCTTTATTCTCATTACGCGAAATTGAAACTACAACTAAAAATAGTGTTTCATGGATTGAAGTCGTTCAGGTAGGCAAACCTTTATCAGATAGTGCAGAAGATTGTTTTACAGCAATGCAGAAAATATTATATTCTTGTTTTATGCCTAAGGAAACACAGTTGCTATTTCTAATAATAGGAAACAAGAAACAGAATAAAATGTATTTAGGAGTACGGGCAATGGGGGCTTCTATAAAGAAGAATATAGTAAAATATTTAAATGAGTTTATAAAAGGTGTATGGCCTGGATTACAGACTAAGATTATTAAAGATGATTCAACAGATGGTAATTTAAAGGATTTAACTGAAAAGGTTAATAATGAAACTCTAGAATATGTATATGCATTGACAGGTATTCCTTCTATGGAAAGCCAATATAAATCCATTTATCCTGCTACGATTGATAAATTGATGGCAGGAATGAGTCAAAGGAATTATGCTTATCTTGTTGTTGCTGATCCTATAGAAACAAATGAGGTAGATAGCATGTTGTTTCAATGCAGGGAAATGAATGGTCAGGCAGAATCTTTAAAGTCTTTTAATGTAACTGAGGGGGAGACTTATGGAACAAGTAATTCTCATTCTGTTACAGATGGATACAACTCTTCAACGAGTGAATCTGTTACAAAAAGGGACTATTCTAAATTAGGGAAACTGGCTGTACAAGGGACAGGCTTAGCATTTGCTGCTTCATTTTTTCCTGCTGCAAAATCGGTAATGGAAGGGGCTGTAGATGTGGGAGGAGAGTTGATTGCTGGTGCTGCGAGTTTATTGGGAATAGGAGCTGTGAATTCTATAGTTGCTTCTTTGACACCAACAAAATCAACTTCTACTACAAGTGGTACAAATCATTCTGAGAGTAATACTTATTCTACAAATGAAAGTAAATCTCAAAGTCTAAGCCGAAATATCGTAAATAAACATATTGAGTCTGTATCTGAACATTTGTTCTACCATTCCAAGCGGTTTGAAACAGGTAAGGCTATAGGAATGTGGAAAGTTGGTACTTATTTATTGGCAGAAAAGGAATCTGATATAAAAGGTGGGGCAATGCAATTGCGTTCAATACTAAGTGGACAGGAATCTATATTTGAACCGATTAGAATAACTGACATTACAAATGTTATTGAGTCTTCAAAATCATTAGCACAGTTTGTTTCTCCTGTAATACGTATTGATAGTGTATTAAATGGTAAACCTTTTAATCATCCATTGGGGGATTCTTATAAAGAACTTAAAACAGTTCTTACAACAAAAGAATTATCCTACCTTATTAATTTCCCATTACGCTCAGTTCCAGGTATCAGTGTTATTGACAGTACGCCTGATTTTAGTTTGAATATAGAAGTTGTTAATGAATCTTGTTTTGCATTAGGACGTTTATTGTATGGAGGATCAAAAACAGATTTATGTTATTCAATTCCTATAGATTCTTTAGTTAAACATACGTTATTATCAGGAATAAATGGAAGTGGAAAGACTAATACTGTTCAGGCTATATTAAATGGAATTAATGGAAAACTTCCATTCCTTGTTATAGAACCTGCTAAAACTGAATATGTGGACTGGGCAATTCAATACAACAATGAGCATCCAGACACTCCAATAGATATTTATATTCCAGGTTGTAAGAAATATAAAACAGGGTTTGTTCCAAAACAATTGAAATTGAATCCGTTTGAATTAGTATGGCTGGATAAAGAACAAGAGCCTAATGTGCTTAGTCATATAGACAGGTTAAAATCTACCTTTGCTGCCGCTTTCCCTATGTACGACATTCTTCCGGTTCTAATGGAGGATTTGATTTATACAGTTTATCAGAATAAGTCTACAGATTGGCTTACTCAAGAACCTGTTTTGGGAAGTACATTGCCACCTACGTTGAATAGTATGAGCGTCAGTGTAGATAAGGTAATAGCGAACAGGCAATATGAGGAAAGGATTGAACGAAATATGAAGGCTTGTTTTCATACTCGTATTGACAGCCTAAAACGTGGTTGGAAAGGAGAAATGCTTAATACTGTCCATTCAACACCTTGGAATGAACTTTTCCAAAAGCCTTGTATCATAAACTTGTCGTATGTGGGTGATGATGTGGATAAATCGTTTTTCATGGCATTAATTCTTCAGTTCTTATATGAATATTGTACGGCGTTAGCTGAAACGCAAAGAATTGACTTTAACGATAATAGCTGTCGTCATTTGACTATTATAGAGGAAGCGCATAGAGTCATGGCTAAATGTGATAATCAGG
Organism: Bacteroides caecigallinarum; assembly: GCF_021531075.1. Taxonomy (GTDB): domain Bacteria; phylum Bacteroidota; class Bacteroidia; order Bacteroidales; family Bacteroidaceae; genus Phocaeicola; species Phocaeicola caecigallinarum_B. The sequence goes on from NZ_JADYTJ010000003.1 coordinate 24,626, forward strand.
AGTTGCCACAATACAAATCGGCTATGATGTTTAGTAATATGTTATCCGAAATTCGTGCGTACGGAGAAGGTATGCTTTTGGTTGATCAGGTTCCAACAAGACTGATACCGGATGCTATTAAAAATACGAACTTGAAGATAACACATCGTTTGGTGGCTGAGGATGATTGTAAGGCTATCGGTGAAGCTATGGGATTGAATGATGATCAGCGTAAAGTGATTTCAAAATTGCTTACAGGACAATGCATCGTTTCAAGTTCTCTGAATACAGAAGCTTATTGGGTGAAAGTTGATAAGGTTAAATGACATGTCTATGATGGAATATTATAATGGATTGGAATCTAATGAATTTTCAGAAGGTATAGAAAAAAAGACTTTTGTAACAAAGGCTGAAAAAGCATATATTTCTGAAGTGTTAGGAACAAAAGATAGTACTGCCATTGTAGCGAGAATTGATGAACTATCGACTGATGTTCCTCCAAAAGCTATTGACTTTAATAAGGAAATAGCTTCTTTGCTGAAGAGCGCAGGTGAAGATATTTCGCCAATTTATTTAGAAGCTCCACAGGATTGTATTCAAATAAAAGATATTTCGGAAGAAATGAAAACCATAGAAGGATTGGATTTTAATGATTGGAAAGAATTATCTTTTGATGAACGGATGAGTGTTTTGCAAAAATTGGAAGAACAAATATCTGTGATTGCTCATAGGCCTTTTTGTGAGTTGGTTGCTAAAGATTTGGGTAACGGACATTTTGGATATTATTCAAAGAATAGTAATCTGATAGTTATAAATAGCGATGTTATAAAGTCTAACTCTTTTAATGATTATAGAGAAACATTGGATACTTTAGTTCATGAAGGACGTCATGCTTACCAAAACTATAATTTATATGAAAGGGAAGTGCATCCAAGAGGAGGAGAGATATCCAACTGGAAATTGAATGAATTTAGTTATGGTTATCAGGATGTTGGGCATTATGGATTCAGAGCTTATGCATTGCAACCTTTGGAAGCTGACGCAAGGGCTTTTGCTGAAGATGTATTGAATGAATTTTTTAAGAATAGGGTATGATGGAAAATATTTCGAATATATTACAAAAACGTGGCTATTCTGAGAAACAATCAGCTAAGGTAGCTGCTGAATTGCATGATATAGATGATAGCTTAAAGCCACTTCTAAATAAATGGTTGGTTTCTGAAGAAGAAAATGATTACCATGTAGAGGGATTTAGCTTATTAGAATTAAAACTTAAATTTGATATGACTTATCCTGCTGCTTTATTGACAATGGATTGGTTGATTAAAGAACCAGAAAATGCAATTAGAAGTATTAATAGAGGAATAAAATAGAATTATAATATGGCAACATTTATATTAACTCCTAAATGTAACATTCCTCTCAGTCATGGAATGAAAATAGAGAAAGGAACTCTGCCGTTTATTGTAGAGATTCCAACAAATCATCTTCCTTTTGATTCTATATCATCTAAGAATATGGTTAAGAATTGCTTGTTGGCAAGAGGAATAGACATTTCTGGTCATGAGAGTATTCTAAGCGGTGCTTATTTTGATTTTAAAAAGATATAGTTTAATATTAGAACTGTTGAATATGGGAAATAATAGGGATATAGATAGAGATTTCTTCATGTCTATAGAAGATAAATTTGAAATCACAGGTAGAGGTGTTGTTGTAACCGGTAGAATAGAAACTGGTGAAATTAATGTTGGTGATACTGTGATTATTCAGAATCTGAATAATAGCATTGTTTCTACTGTAGTAGGAGTGGAAATGTTCAGAATGTTATTGGATAGAGGTGAAGCGGGAGATAACGTAGGTTTGCTTCTAAGAGGAGTAAGAAAAGAACAAATTGATACGGATTCTTGTATGATTAAGGCGGGAGAAGAGTCTTCTACTGACATAATAATGCGTTGTCCTAACTGCGGCCGTTGGGTAATGTGTGAGAGAAATGTTTATAAAAATAAGATTGTTGATAAAATTATAAAGAATAAAGGAAAGATTGCAGGTGCTGTGTTAACCGTAACTACTGGAAATCCTACTTTTATTTCAGTTGGAAATGTTGTAGACAATGTAGTTAATGATGACTCTAGTAATGGGGTAGAGGAGGTTGGTAAAATATATTTCAATTGTCCTAGATGTTCTCATTCTTGGAGTGAGAAATAAAATTTGTTATACAATAATTCCGATTATGAGAATATTATATAATTCAAAACATTATGATTAGAGGTATTACACTTTTCCGATGTACTAAGTGTGGAAAAATATTTTCTGCACCAGATATAGAACTAAATGCAACAATTTTTTCTATGCCTCAACCCTGCAAGCGTTGTGGAAGTATAAGAACATATCCATTGTCAAGCTTTTTGTTTAAGTCCTCATATAAAAAGATCTGGGAACAAATGGAGAAAAATAAAACTTGATTATATTTAAGGATTTCAAGATTGACCATGAATAAAGAAAATATAATACCAAAATTTTTGGAGGACGGTTGCGAATATATTTAATTCAGTCAATTCGAAAAGAAGTTTATTATGTTCCGTTCTCTAGCTGAACAAGGAGTGATTGATGCACCGCTTTATTATGCATCGCTTCATTTACGTGGACTTGGTACTGGAAGTTATCACGTAGTAGTATAGAATGGTATAAGATGGCAGCTGGAAACGGTTGTAAAAAGCAAAGGAGGCTTTGGAAAAACTGATCGCAAGTAATCATGATTTATAACTCATAACTATGATACAACTTAAAACCAAAAATCAAAATCTGGTCAATACCACAAGCAATGGTGTTCCATACATAAAGAAGTGTTTCACTCTTTACGGAATACAAGTTTGTGGTGTATTCCCTGTGTTTGAGGGAATAAAAGTGACGTTAGACGGTACTGTTGATTCACTCTATAAGGAATTAGGTAACACAGATTATTCGTTTTACCATGGAACGATGAGATTGGCTACGAAAAAGCTAAAGCAGCTAATGAAAGTTAAATCTGAAATAAGAGATCGTTTCTCTGTTGAACAAATTAAGGATATTGAAGCTGAGAAAGAAAAGATTTCCGGATTAATTTGGCACCATTACGAGGAATTGGATGGAGAAAGTCCAATTATGCAACTTGTGGATGAAAAGTTGCATACGGCATGTTCGCATACCGGTGGCTCATATACTTGGAACAGAAAACATCTGGTATAATAACGGAAGGTAGAAAGCATAGAATAAAGAAGTGCATTCTGATAATTATCTTTTCGCTTGCCAACGAAACAGGTGCAAGCCACACATACCTTTGCTTCATCGAACTAAAACTATGTTAATATGAAGAAACTGATTAATTTTTTGTTTGTCGTGGTATGTGTTATTATGACAACTGCTTGCGAGAGTGAACTGAAGGATATGGCTTATAGCTATACCAACAAGTCGAATGGTGATGTTACTGTCATCCGTCTTTATAAAGGAGGCAAGGTGCTTATTAATAAATTTACAAAATGGGATGTTGAAGACAAGGATGAGATTTATATGTATAAAGGTAAAAATATTATCGGGGCTTCTTATAGTAGGATAGACAGTATTATTAACATAAAGAATGAGTATGAAGTTTTTGATAAGATTATTGTTCAGAAGGATGGGGGTATCAGGTATAAGGCTGATGTTTACAGACCGGACAAGCGTTTTAAGGATATAAAGCCTGTGGGTAAGTATGGAGGTAAATCTTATGAGTCGAAGGGCGATGACGGTAATATGTATATGTGCTTTATAGATGAAAATACTGTATTGCTGGCGACTGAAGGGGGATTGGATTATTATGATTATGAAATTTCTAACGGTAAAATTCTGATAATCGGTAAAAATCTTATTTTTAAGCCTGAAGGGGATAATTTCCTTGTTCTGGAGAGTAATTGGACTTCGCTTGTTATGAAGTATAAGGGGATGGTGGATGATTATGAACTTTGGAGTTATATTCTTTCTGATTTTGAAGGAGATTTTTGAATGTAAATGAATTTTGCGACGCTATGAAATATGTAAATGACAAATTCCTCCATTCTGACCTTATCGTTTTGGGATGTATCGCTACTATCAACTGTTACATCTTGTTGGTGATGGGAAAGGTTATAGACGGTATGGATGTTTTCTTAAAATCACTTTCGTTGTTTCAGGTGATTGGAATATTATTAAGCCTCATTACAGTGCAGACACTTATAGAGCTATATGTGAGGTATATAAATAAAGGTAAGACTGCTTTCCTCGTTTCCAGATTTGTATTAGGAGTATTTGTAATGTTTATGGCATACATATTGGTTGTAACAACAGGTGGTTCATCCGGCTACGATGGTATTATAAAAAATATGACTTCATGGGAGTTCTACAATTTAATGACAATAGAGTTTATGTTCTTCTGTTTTGCTGTTGCGTATGAAAAAGCGGAGCATAAGCGTTATCAGAATAAATCCTCTGATGATGTCACTTGCTAAAGAAATGTAATAAACAATTTAGATATCGAAGAAAGATATCTGATTTGCGTTTTTTATCTCTTATGCACATGATGTATGTGCAAGCCCGCTGTACCTTTGTGTCATAATCAAGGAAGTAAATAACATTAATACTTATAATCATGAGCACAAAGCGTATGAATCTTTTGGAGTGTATAGAGGTGATTGCCGATAAGGCTGAGAATTCACATCTGAGTGATGAGTTCTTCAATGAGGTTGAAGGACAGATTGGATATGTATCGCGCAAGTTGGGTATCAACAGAATACAGGCTGTTGTGCTGGCTCTGATGGTGAACAGAAGTTTTGATACAAGGATTGAACTTAATGATTTGTCGGACTATCTGAACTGTAAGTATATAAAGATGCTCAAGTACTCGGCCGATGTGGAGGGGCTTGTGAAATCTCATCTTATTGCCTGTACAAGGGGAAGAAGGGATGATAATCTTACTTACAGGGTACCTCCTGTGGTAATAGAGCATCTCAAGAATAACAAGGCGTATAAGTATGAGGTGCCTAAGAGTTTGACAACAAGCGAGTTTTTCGGTAAACTAAACGAGTATATTGATTGCCGAGTAAATGAAGAGTGCAGTATAGAAGGCTTTCAGAACGATGTGGTGGAGTTGATTGAGAACAATCTGCATCTGGATTTTGCAAGCAGGACTAAGGCTTTGGAACTTGACGTCAATAATCTGGCTCTCTTCCTTTTTATATGTGACGCATTTATTCAGAACAGAGAGGAAAATGTAAGGCAGCAGGACCTTGCTGATATGTGTTGTAACAAATATCATTTCAAGTCTGTCTGCAATCTGCTGATGGAGGGTAAGCACTGTCTTCAGAAGTTGAATCTGATAGAGTTCTGCAATGAGGACGGGATGGTGAACAGGGAGGAATATAAGCTTACTGAGGATACGAAGAGAACTTTTCTGTTCGGAGTGAAGGCCGGTGGCTCGGACAACTCATCCGGAAATTTCTCCTCTTTACTTATGGACTGCAGGTCTTTGCCCGCAAAGGAGCTGTTCTATAACAGAAGGGTGACTGATTCGATAAACCAGCTGGCAGGTCTGCTGGAACAGAACAATTTTTCTGACATTTGCGGACGTTTGAAGGAAAAGGGGCTTCGCAGTGGTTTTGCATGTCTTTTCTACGGCGCTCCGGGAACGGGAAAGACGGAGACGGTTTATCAGCTGGCGAGACGGACGGGAAGAAACATCATGCGTGTGAATATCTCTGAGATTAAGAGTAGCTGGGTGGGCGAAAGCGAGAAGAATATAAAGAATGTATTCAATAAGTACAGGTATCTTGTGGAGAGATCGGAGGTGGCTCCTATTCTGTTGTTCAACGAGGCTGACGCTATTCTTGGAAAGAGAATGGAGGGGGCTGAGCGTGCCGTGGACAGGATGGAGAACTCAATCCAGAATATCATCCTGCAAGAAATAGAGAATATGGAGGGTATTCTGATTGCTACCACGAATATAGCGGGAAATCTGGATAAGGCTTTTGAAAGGAGGTTTTTATACAAGATTGAGTTCGAAAGACCGGATATTCAGGCGAAGTGTGCTATATGGAAGTCGATGATACCTGAACTTAATGAGGATGAGGCTGAATGTCTGGCATCGAGATATGATTTCAGTGGAGGGCAGATTGAGAATATCTGTAGGAAAAGAACTATAGATTCTATTTTATGGGGAAGCGAAAATCTGGATTTTGAAAAGCTGAAAGATCATTGCGAATCGGAAATTATGCATATAGGAAAAACGGAAAGAAGAAAGATTGGTTTCAGGTAAATCAGTCTTTCTTCTTTCCGTTTTATTTGTACATTTCGTTCATCTCACCTATAGTCTTGCGGATTTCTTTAATCAGACAGTCCGGACTGAGGACCTGAAGGCTGGAGCCGTAGGATAATAGCTCCTGAACCAGATCGAGAGTAACTTTCATGTGCAGTTTAAAGATAATAAAGTTTTCATCGTGAGAGATTACTTCCTGTGTATGGTGTAGCGGTCTTGTCTGTATGTATTGTCCTTGCTTGGTTGTGAATTTTAAAAGAATATCGTGGGCTTTGGTTTCTTCTTCGCCATGGATAATCCCGAAATTGTCATTATATAATACCTGTGGATAGTTCTTTTCTTTCATCGTAAAACTTTTGTCGCTGACTGTCGCACAGTCCATCCTGTCGAGTGAATATACACGCAGGGCATTTCTCTCGTGGCAATGGCCAATAAGATACCATCTTTGGCGGAAGAATTTTATAAAGTAAGGTTCTACAGTGAAATTCTGTGCATCCATCCAGTACGAATGATAGGTGATGTTTATGCATTTGCTGCGCGACATGGCATCGGTTATGGCGTCAAGATGTTCTTCGCCTCCGAAAGTGCTTTCAAGGATGATTCTGTCGGCAAGGCGTTTACGTCTGGAAATAACATCAGTGGATGATGCCGTCTGTATCAGCCACTGGTTGATAGGGGACTTGCTTATTTCTTCCGGATATTCGATATAATATTCGTTAGTGCTACGGTCGCAATTGATGTTGATATCGAACATCTCTTCGGCTGTACGTTTGTACGACATGAAGGTGTTGCGGTGTAAGGTAATATCGTAGTCCGCATTGTGTGCTCTCCATTCTTCCTGGATTTCATTAAGTGTCATTCTTTTTCTTCTTAGAAGCAGATTGACAAGCCAGATACATATCCTGTTCTTCATAAATTCGGTTTTTTCTGATAGTATTGCAAATTTACGGAATGGATGCACCGAAAACTAGTGCAAGCGATAATTTCTTTAAAAACTTTATAAACAGGTTTCAGAATGAGATGTCGGAGAAGAAGAATTTTACTTATGATTTTTTATAGACGGTTTTCGCTTTGTTTCAGATATGAAATCAGATATGAAAAAAGATAAACAGCATTAACTCACAATTTTTATTCTTTTTGCAAAGTGTTTGAAAATCTTCTTTAAAAAAAGAAAAGTGGATAAGAATTATGTGAAAATCATAAACTTATCCACTTTTCTTTTAATTATCTATTTTTTTCTTATAAATTTGCAGCCTAAATTTGGGAAGGCTGTAGCCTGGATAAAAGATAATAAGATAAAACAACATAAAACTATGAGTAGTAAATTTACTGAATATTCTCAGCTGAACCTGTCTGAGGTGAATAAAGAAGTGCTGAAGAAATGGGATGAGAATGATGTATTCTCAAAGAGTATGACTGAACGTGAAGGCTATCCTTCGTTTGTTTTCTATGAAGGACCTCCATCGGCTAACGGTATGCCGGGTATTCACCACGTTATGGCTCGTACTATTAAGGATACGTTCTGCCGTTTCAAAACCATGAAAGGTTTTCAGGTAAAGCGTAAGGCAGGATGGGATACTCACGGACTTCCTGTGGAACTTGGTGTGGAAAAGGCTCTTGGAATCACTAAGGAGGATATTGGTAAAACTATCTCAGTGGCAGAATATAATCATCATTGCCGCACCGACGTCATGAAATTTACTAAGGAATGGACTGACCTTACTCACAAGATGGGTTACTGGGTAGACCTTGAAAATCCTTATATCACATACGATAACCGTTACATCGAAACTTTGTGGTGGCTTCTGAAACAGCTTTATGGAAAAGGATTGCTGTACAAAGGATATACCATACAGCCATATTCTCCTGCTGCCGGTACAGGACTTAGCTCGCACGAGCTAAACCAGCCTGGTTGCTACCGCGATGTGAAGGATACAACTGTTGTCGGACAGTTCAAGATGAAGAATCCTAAACCTGAAATGGCACAGTGGGGTACCCCTTACTTCATTGCTTGGACTACTACTCCTTGGACTTTGCCTTCAAACACAGCTCTTTGTGTTGGTCCTAAGATTGACTACGTAGCTGTGCAGACTTACAATGGTTATACTGGCGAAAAGATGACTGTGGTTCTGGCTAAAGCTCTTCTATATACTCATTTCAACAAGAAAGCAGAAGAAATAGCTCTTGAAGACTATAAGCCGGGCGACAAACTTATACCGTTCAAGGTGGTAGGCGAGTACAAGGGTACTGACCTTGTAGGTATGGAATACGAACAGCTTATACCATGGGTTAAGCCTGTTGAGGCTACAGCTGATGGATGGGTTGAGGCATCTGCTAAGGCTTTCCGCGTAATCCCTGGTGATTATGTAACAACAGAAGACGGTACAGGTATCGTACATATCGCTCCTACATTCGGTGCTGATGACGCCAATGTGGCTCGTGCCGCAGGAATTCCTTCATTGTTCATGATCAACAAGAAGGGCGAGACTCGTCCTATGGTTGACCTGACAGGTAAGTTCTATTTGTTGGACGAACTTGATGAGGCTTTCGTGAAGGAATGTGTAAATGTTGACGCTTACAAAGAATATCAGGGACGTTGGGTTAAGAATGCATACGACCCTCAGTTCACTGTTGACGGCAAATATGACGAAAAAGCTGCTCAGGCTGCAGAATCGCTTGATATCTATATCTGCATGATGATGAAGCAGAACAATCAGGCATTCAAGATTGAAAAGCATGTACACAACTATCCTCACTGCTGGCGTACAGACAAACCGGTGCTTTACTATCCGTTGGACAGCTGGTTTATCCGTTCTACTGCAGCTAAAGACCGTATGATAGAATTGAACAAGACTATCAACTGGAAACCAGAATCAACTGGTACAGGACGTTTCGGCAAGTGGCTTGAAAACCTGAACGACTGGAACTTGAGCCGTTCCCGTTATTGGGGTACTCCGCTTCCTATCTGGCGTAACGATGAAGGCGAAGAATTGTGTATCGGTTCTGTAGAAGAACTTTATAATGAAATAGAAAAGTCTGTAGCTGCTGGCTTCATGACAGAAAATCCATATAAGAAACTTGGTTTCGTTCCAGGACAGTACAGCAAGGAAAACTACGATAAGATAGATCTGCACCGTCCTTACGTTGACGATATCATTCTGGTTTCTGAAAGCGGCAAGCCGATGAAACGTGAATCAGACCTTATCGACGTTTGGTTCGACTCTGGTGCTATGCCATATGCACAGCTTCACTATCCGTTCGAAAACAAGGAAATAGTTGACAACCGTACTTACTATCCTGCCGATTTCATTGCTGAAGGTGTTGACCAGACTCGTGGATGGTTCTTTACACTTCATGCAATCGCTACTATGGTGTTCGACAGTGTGGCTTATAAGAATGTTATCTCTAATGGTCTTGTACTCGACAAGAACGGTAACAAGATGTCTAAGCGTCTTGGTAATGCAGTAGATCCGTTCGCTACAATCGAAAAGTTCGGTTCAGACCCATTGCGCTGGTACATGATTACAAATGCTTCTCCATGGGATAACCTGAAGTTCGATACTGAAGGTGTGGACGAAGTGAGACGTAAATTCTTCGGAACACTTTACAATACATATTCATTCTTTGCACTTTATGCAAATGTCGATGGTTTCTGCTATGCAGAGAAAGATGTACCGATGGAAGAACGTCCTGAAATCGACAGATGGATATTGTCATTGCTCAACTCTTTGATTAAGGATGTTGATGCTTGCTATAATGATTATGAACCAACCAAGGCAGGTCGTCTGATTACAGACTTTGTGAACGACAATTTGAGTAACTGGTATGTACGTCTGAACCGTAAGCGTTTCTGGGGAAGTTCAATGTCAACAGACAAGCTTTCTGCTTATCAGACTCTGTATGTATGTCTTGAGACAGTTGCCAAACTGATGGCTCCTATAGCTCCGTTCTATGCAGACCGTCTGTATATGGATCTTGTAAATGTTACAGGACGCGACAATGTGGTTTCTGTTCACCTTGCTAAATTCCCTGTTGCTGACGAAAGTCTGATAAACAAGGAACTTGAAGCACGTATGCAGATGGCACAGGATGTCACTTCAATGGTGCTTGCACTTCGCCGTAAGGTTAATATCAAGGTGCGTCAGCCGCTGCAGTGTATCATGGTTCCTGTTGTTGACGAAGATCAGAAACGTCATATCGAGGCTGTTAAGGATTTGATCCTTAGTGAAGTAAACGTTAAGGAAATCAAGTTCGTTGAAGGAGCGTCAGGCGTATTGGTCAAGAAAGTTAAGTGTGATTTCAAGAAACTTGGTCCTAAGTTCGGAAAACAGATGAAAGCTGTAGCCGCTGCTGTTGCAGAAATGTCGCAGGAAGCTATTGCAGAACTTGAAAAGAACGGTTCTTACACATTTGCTCTTGACGGAGGTAACGCCGTTATCGAAACTGCCGATGTTGAAATCTTCAGCGAAGACATCCCGGGATGGCTTGTTGCCAACGAAGGTCGTCTGACTGTAGCTCTTGAAGTGACTATAACTGAAGAACTCAGACGCGAAGGTATAGCACGTGAACTTGTAAATCGTATTCAGAACATCAGAAAGAGTAGCGGATTTGAAATAACTGATAAAATAAATATCACTTTATCAAGAAATTCCAACACTGATGATGCTGTAAATGAATATAATAATTATATTTGCAACCAAGTTTTGGCTAACTCACTTGAATTGGCAGATGAAGTTGCCGAAGGTACAGAACTTAACTTTGACGACTTCTCTCTGTTTGTGAAGGTTACCAAACAGTGATAAATGTTCTCATCTGCTGGGTGTTGTAACATCTGGCAGGTACTATTATTAATTTTAAAACTTAAACACTATGGCTGAGAAAACAAGGTATTCTGACGCAGAACTCGAAGAGTTCCGTGCCATTATAATGGAAAAGCTTCAGCTCGCAGAACGCGACTATGAGAAACTTAAAAGCAGCATTATGAATGCTGACGGTAATGATACAGACGATACATCACCTACGTATAAAGTATTGGAAGAAGGTGCCAGCACTTTGTCGAAGGAAGAAACAACACGTCTGGCATCTCGTCAGCTTAAATTTATTCAGAACCTGCAGGCAGCTTTGGTACGTATAGAAAACAAAACATACGGTATTTGCCGTGAAACAGGTAAACTTATACCTAAGGAACGTCTTCGTGCAGTACCACATGCCACATTAAGCATTGAAGCAAAACAACAAGGAAAGAAGTAATTTTTATTGTTTTATGTAATTGAGAATCGAAATTTTTTCGATTCTCAATTTTTTAGGGTAATTATACAATTCATAGTGCATTAAGTTTTTAATAATACATAGTTTTTCTGTATGAACAATAAATTTTCTCAAGGTAGGATGGCTATCGTTATTGTGGCTGTAGTGTTGATGATAGACCAGATTATCAAGATTTGGGTAAAGACAACTATGGCTTTGCATCAGAATTATAAGATAACAGACTGGTTTTATATCTATTTTACTGAAAATAACGGAATGGCATTTGGACTGGAGATTTTTGCCAAACTGTTTCTCACCATATTCCGTATTGTAGCAGTAATATTAATTACATGGTACATATGTAAGTTGGTGAAACAGCCTAATAAAGTAAAAAATGGGTATATTGTGTGCCTATCATTAGTATTGGCCGGAGCAATAGGAAATATTATTGACTGTGTGTTCTATGGTGAGATTTTCAGTGAAAGTACAAGAACACAGATTGCAAGTTTTGTCCCAATAGGCACAGGATATTCTGATTGGCTTCACGGCAAGGTAGTTGATATGTTTTATTTCCCTATAATTGATACATATTGGCCTGAATGGATGCCTTTTGTTGGTGGGGAGCATTTTATATTTTTTAGCCCTATATTCAATTTTGCAGATGCTGCTATAAGTTGTGGAATAATAGCTTTGCTTATTTTCTATAGCGGATACTTGAATTCATTATCACATGTCGAAAAGAAATAACACTTATATCTTATGAACAAATATTTACGTTTGTTGCTTTTGGGAACTGTTTTTATGGGAGTTGCTTGCGGAAAGCAAATACCTGATGATATTATACAGCCATCCGAAATGGAAGAACTTCTGTATGATTATCATTTGGCTCTTACTATGGGCAATGACTTGAGTTATTCCGACAGGTATAAACGTGAATCATATAAGAATTATGTTTTCGATAAACATGGGGTTACTGAAGCTGAATTTGATTCTTCTATGGTTTGGTATACACGAAATAGTACGGTTTTGACTGATATATATAAGAATCTGCAGAAACGATACGAACTGGCGGAAGAACAAATGAGATCTGAACTGAATAAACGCAGTGGACAGATTACGGTTTCACTTTCAGGGGATTCTGTAGACGTATGGTCGGACAGAAATCTTTATTGGCTTACAACCTCTCCTTTGACGAACAGGCTTAATTTCGACCTTAAGGCTGACACAACATTCCATGAAAGGGATATTTTGGTTTTTGAAGCAGATTATAACTTCTTGTCTTATCAGAAAAATGCAGCTAAAGCAGTAGTTGCAGTTAATATAACATTCAAGAACGACAGCACTTTAGGTATATCTAAAGTTATTGACCGTTCCGGTAAAGAACAATTGGTTCTGCAATCTGATTCGGCTTATGAGTATAAAAGTGTAAGTGGATTTGTTTATTTCAATAATCCTGATAGTGCTGATGTATCTCTGTTATTGAACAATATAAAATTGGTACGTTATAGAGAGAACAGTTTTAAATCCTCATTGCCATCTTCTGTACAGTCAGTAAGCAGTAATAAGAACAAACCGGAAGAGAGTATAAAGGAAAAAAACAGTATAGAGAAAAGGGAAGAGGTGAAAATTTCTGAAAGGAAAATTCGTACAGAAAATGTTCAAGCTTTGAAACCGGCTAAAGGAGAATAACATGAAAAGATTTGCTTCTCACAGATTGTATATCTCACATTTGAATCTGTTGTTGAAAAATCATGTTGTAGAGATTGACGATATAACTGGTGCCGTTACAAGGTACTTCCCATTTACTGAAGAAGTCAGTTTTACGGAATGGCTAAATGGCTTGATTGTTTTATCGTGCGATGTCCCGGTAATATCATTTAAAAAGGAATTGAATATTTCTTCAGAAACTACTGTAATTAGTGTTGATGAGGGAAAAAATATAAGGAGTGTTTTATCGTCTGCATATAATAAAACACCCCTTATTCTTAAAGCATATTATATAACTCCATTTAATGTTTTTGAGATTTCCTTTGCAGAAGATAGCCGGGTTTTGCCTTTGCTTTAAAGTTGACGCCTTCTGAATTCTGAACACACAATGGCTGTAGCAACCGCAACATTAAGAGAATCTGTAGTTTCATTGCCTTGAGGATAATTGGGAATAAGGATTCTTCTGTTGATAAGCTCCGAAACTTCTTTGCTTATACCGTTTCCTTCGTTTCCCATAACTATCAGTCCATTAGATGACAGAGTGTTGTTATATATGCTGTCACCATCAAGGAATGTTCCGAAAACAGGCACATCATTAAGGCTTGAAATAAGTTCCTTGATATTACAGTAGTGAAGCTTTACTCTTGCAAGAGCTCCCATAGTGGCTTGAACCGTTTTTGGACTGAATGCATCTGCTGTTCCGTGCGAACAATATATATTTTTAATTCCAAACCAGTCCGCTATCCTAATGATTGTTCCAAGATTGCCTGGGTCCTGTACATCATCCAGAGCCAGACATAGCTCGTTTCTGGGACAATCCATTGATAATGTATATGACGGAATTTCGAATACGGCCAAAACGTCTTGAGGCGTTTTTAGTAGGCTGACACGTGAAAGCTCGTCTTTTTCTACATATATTTTTTCATCAGCTATAATGTTTCTGTTAGAATCCAGCCATTGTTGTGTGGCTACCAGTATTTTACATTTGAAGAAATCAGAAAGATCAGATACCAATTTGTTTCCTTCTGCCAAGAATACTCCATTCTCTTTTCTGAATTTTTTCTGTTCAAGCGAACGTATAAATTTTATTTTATTCTTACTTATCATATAGTGAATTTGAACTATTTCATTGGCAAATCTAAGAAGATATTTTCAATTATTGGTTATCTTGATGTTTATAATTGGATATTTTACATTTTCATTTATGCCGTTAGTGGAATTTTGTGTACATTTGCAAATAAAATTGCTTGTCTTGATGGTTAATTTGCTTCGCATATATATATATATTGTAACTGTGGCATTTGTGCTCAGTGGATGTTCTGTAAGCAAATTTATACCGGAGGGAGAATATATGCTCGATGAAGTACATATCAGTAGTGACAATAAAGAGTTAAAGTCATCCGAGATGTATTCGTATGTACGTCAACGGCCGAATGCCAAATGGTTCAGTCTCGTAAAATTACCAATGTATATATATTGTTCGTCCGGTAAAGATTCTACCAAGTGGATTAACCGGATTCTCCGTAAGGTGGGAGATGCTCCAAGGATTTATGATTCCAAAATGGCAGAGGAAACACGCAAGCAAATTCTAAGTGCAGTTCAAAACAAGGGTTATCTTGGTGCACAGGTCACTCTTGAAGAAAAAATCAAGAACAAAAAGTTGGAGGTAAATTATAAAATATCTTCAGGTAAACCGTATAATATATCAAAAATAAGTTATAATATCCAGGACTATGTCATAAGAGGATTGCTTATGAATGATTCCATCGGCAGTGGTCTGAAGGAAGGTATGCGTTTTAATGTAAATGTTTTGGAAGAGGAGAGAAACAGAATTACCCAGTATCTTCTCAATAGGGGATTTTACAGGTTCAATAAGGATTATATAACTTTCCAGGCCGATACGGTAAACGGTACATTTCTGATAGATTTGCTGATGAATATCGATTTGAATACAGAACGTACTGGTGACGAAGGTACTTTACATCGTCAGTATATGATTAGGAATGTGAACTATCTTATGGATATTGATAATGTTCCTGGTGTTCAGTCAGGCAATATGTCTGATACTATAAAATACGATGGCATAAATATATTGTACGATGATGACTTGTTCCTTCGTCCGGGTGTTATTTCTTCTCACAACAGGCTTATTCCCGGAAAACTGTATTCCAATCGTGATGTGATGTCTACTTATACATCTTTATCGCGTCTTGGTATACTGAAATATTCCAATATCAGATTTGTAGAGCATCTTGAGAATGATACATCGTATCTGGATGCATATGTTTCCTTATCAAGGAATAAAAACAAGACACTTTCTTTTCAGGTAGAGGGAACAAACTCTGCCGGCGATTTGGGGGCGGCTGCATCTGTTACTTATACACATCGAAATCTGTTTAAAGGTTCAGAAACTTTTAATATCAAGGTCAGAGGAGCGTACGAGGCTGTTACCGGGCTTGAAGGATATGCCAATAATAATTATACAGAATACGGAATAGAGACAGGACTGGAATTTCCTGAGTTTATGTTTCCTTTCCTAAAGTCCGATTTCAAGAAAAGTGTGAATGCCAGGTCGCAGGTCAGTGCGAAATATAATTGGCAGATCAGACCTGAGTTTGAAAGAACACTGGCATCTGCGGCATGGAGTTACAGGTGGAATAGCAGAAAAAGGGCCAGCCACAGACTTGATGTACTTGACATAAACTATATCTATATGCCATACAGGTCGAAGACTTTTATTGAGTATCTCGATTATATGGATGAGATAAATCCATTGTTGAGATACAGTTATGAGGATTTGTTTATTGTCAGACTGGGATATACTTACACATATAATAGTGCAGGAGTTTCCACGCAGCAGACAGCGAAGAAAAGTTCCTATTCCATCCGTTTTAATATAGAGGAGTCCGGAAATCTCATTTATGGTTTCTCGAAGTTGATTCACAAGCAACCATCCGACGGAGAATCTTTCAGAATGGGTAATATCAGTTTTGCCCAATATGTTAAGGCAGACTTGGATTATGCAAAGAACATCATGATAGATGATAGGAACTCATTGGTTTTCCATATTGGAACAGGTGTGGCAATACCCTATGGAAACTCTAAGAGTTTACCTTTCGAAAAGCTCTATTTTTCAGGAGGTGCAAACAGTGTGAGGGGATGGAGTGTACGTTCTCTAGGCCCGGGGGGATACAGCGGAAAGTCGGGAACGCTTGATTATGTTAATCACACAGGAGACATCAAGCTTGATTTGAATGTAGAGTATCGTACACACTTGTTCTGGAAATTGAACGCGGCAGCTTTTATTGATGCCGGAAATGTGTGGACTCTGAAAAGCAGGTATTCCGATTCTACAGGACAGTTTGCTTTCAACCGTTTCTATAAAGAAATAGCCGTTTCTTATGGATTGGGAATACGTTTCGACCTTGACTTCCTTATTTTAAGATTTGATGGTGGTATGAAAGCTATAAATCCAATGGGTAAAGGAATTTACAGATTCCCTGTTATTAATCCGGATTTGTCAAGAGATTTTGCTTTCCATTTCGCTGTGGGATATCCGTTTTAATTAAATATGTTTAGAATTGTAAAAGATATATGGCAAAGATTGTTTCTAAAATTTATACACGTGATGAACTGAAAGAACTGGAAGAATGGTTTAACGGCAAAAAAATACCCGATTCTATTCAGTTGGATAAAGCAACATATATTCCTAATCTTAAGGATACTCTTGCTAAACTATTTGTGCAGGCAGATATAAATTGCGACAATCCTAAAATGCAGGGACCTATTTATCTGCTTGAACGTCTTAAGAATAAGCTGGAAGAAACTCAAAACTGAATATAATTGCATAAATCAAAAACATGTACTAACTTTGTCGTTCAAAAGATTAAAATATTCATAATATGTTTAGAAGTCATACTTGTGGCGAGTTGAGACTTGCCGATGCTGGCAAAAATGTAACGCTTTCCGGATGGGTTCAGCGTACACGCAAAATGGGAGGAATGACATTTGTTGACCTCCGCGACCGTTATGGTATCACACAGTTGGTATTCAATACAGATGTTAATGCCGAACTTTGTGAAAAAGCTAATCATCTGGGACGTGAGTTCGTTATTCAGGTAAAAGGTACCGTGAACGAACGCTCAAGCAAAAACAATAATATTCCTACCGGTGATATTGAAATCATCGTTTCTGAGCTCAACATTCTGAATTCGGCTCAGACTCCTCCTTTCACTATTGAAGACAATACTGATGGTGGTGACGACCTTCGTATGAAGTACCGTTACCTTGACCTTCGTCGTACAGCTGTACGCAAGAATTTGGAATTGCGTCACCGCATGACAATGGAAGTACGCCGCTACCTTGACAGCAAGGGATTCCTTGAAGTGGAAACTCCTATGCTTATCGGTTCTACTCCTGAAGGTGCCCGCGACTTTGTCGTTCCATCACGTATGAATCCTGGACAGTTCTATGCACTTCCACAGTCTCCACAGACACTTAAGCAGCTGCTTATGGTTTCTGGTTTCGACCGTTATTTCCAGATTGTGAAATGTTTCCGTGATGAAGACCTTCGTGCCGACCGTCAGCCTGAATTTACCCAGATTGACTGCGAGATGAGTTTCGTTGAGCAGGAAGATATCATCAATACATTCGAAGGTATGGCCAAGCATTTGTTCAAGGAATTGCGCGGTGTTGAGCTTACTGAACCTTTCATCCGTATGCCTTGGGCAGACGCAATGAAATACTACGGTAGTGATAAGCCTGATTTGCGTTTCGGAATGAAGTTTGTAGAGTTGATGGATGTTCTGAAAGGTTATGGTTTCTCAGTATTCGACAATGCTGCATACATCGGCGGTATCTGTGCCGAAGGTGCTGCTACATATACACGCAAGCAGCTTGACCAGCTTACTGACTTCGTGAAACGCCCTCAGATTGGTGCCAAGGGATTGGTTTACGCACGTGTTGAGGCTGACGGCAATGTGAAGTCAAGCGTTGACAAGTTCTATTCACAGGAAGTTCTGCAGAAGATGAAAGAAGCATTCGGAGCTAAACCGGGTGACTTGATTCTTATCCTTAGCGGTGACGATGTGATGAAGACACGCAAGCAGCTTTGCGAATTACGTCTTGAAATGGGTAATCAGTTGGGATTGCGCGATAAGAACAAGTTTGCTTGTCTCTGGGTGGTTGATTTCCCTATGTTCGAATGGAGCGAAGAAGAAGGCCGCTTGATGGCTATGCATCATCCATTCACTCATCCTAAGGATGAAGATATCGCGCTTCTTGACACAGATCCTGCTGCAGTACGTGCTGATGCATACGATATGGTTATAAACGGTGTTGAAGTAGGAGGTGGTTCTATCCGTATCCATGACTCTCAGCTCCAGGCCAAGATGTTCGAAATCCTCGGATTTACTCCAGAAAAGGCACAGGAACAGTTTGGCTTCCTGATGAATGCATTCAAGTTCGGTGCACCTCCTCACGGTGGTCTGGCTTACGGTCTTGACCGTTGGGTATCACTCTTTGCCGGTTTGGATTCAATCCGCGACTGTATTGCATTCCCTAAGAACAACTCTGGTAGAGATGTTATGCTTGATGCTCCTGGATTTATTGACCAGAAGCAGCTTGACGAACTTAATCTGATAGTTGATATCAAGGAAAAGAACTGATAAAATTTTTTATATCATATAAAGGCACGGATATAGGTGTGTTTTGGCTATACCTGTTTCCGTGCCATATTTTTGATTTTAATTGATGAAAGAAACAGTACGTATCATAAGGTTTATCATTGTGGGTACCCTAAATGCCATGATTGCTGCATTGGTGGTGTGGGTACTTATGCATATATGCGGTATTGACTATATGATAGCCAATATTACGGCTTATACTGCTGCTCAGATAAACAATTTTCTATGGTGCAAATACTGGATATTTCCTCTTGATAGGGAAACAAAAAAGAACAGCATCCAGCGTCAGATACTGTTCTTCCTTATAGCTTTTGTCATGGCATACAGCGCCCAGTTTGTGTTCCTTCTTATATTGGTGGAACTTCTTCACCTTAATGAGTATCTGGCTCAGTTTCTCGGGCTTTTTGTATATGGTGCTGTAAACTTTATAAGCAATAAAATGATAACTTTCAAGTGAGTAACATGGCATCTGTCTATGCCATATTGTTCAAATCCTTATCCTCAAGATAGCTCATCTGGTTTTTTGTTATTACATCTCTGGTCTTTTCTGTGTCGTCAGTACGGAATACTAGAATTCCTTTTCCTGCAAGAAGAAATGAATACAGGTATGATATGCCTATGCCTGCATCAGTAAAGCTTTTTATGGCATCTGCTGCTCTTCCTGGATAATTGTCTAGTGTTATAGCAAAAACTTCCGAAACATTGGCAGATATTCCTGCCTTGTTCAGTGTCTGAAATGCCCTTTCAGGATCAGAGCATATTATTCTGTATATTCCGTATTCCACTGTATCGGAAATAGTTGAAGCTATTAACTGTATTTCAGCTTCTTTCAGCAGTTCGAGAACTTTCAGCAGTGTTCCCGATTTATTTTCTACAAAAACAGATAATTGATGTACTGTCATGGTATATATGTCTTTTAAATTAATGTTTTTCGTAAATCTTTCACTCTCACAGCTTTTCCTTCCTGTTTTGGCAGGCTTCCCTTTGGTACGAGTTTCACGATTGGTGTAATCAGAATTTCATCTTTCAGCTGACGTGTAATTTCTTTTGTAAGCTTCTGCAGTGAGCCGAAGTCGTCTGTAAATTCGTTCAGTTCCACCTCCACCGTCATCTCGTCGTTTGCATCCAGGTTTGTCAGCGTAATCAGATAGTCAGAACCAAGTTCCTTGAACTGCATAAGAATAGTTTCTATCTGGATAGGGAAGATGTTTACACCCTTCAGTATGATCATATCGTCGCTTCTTCCTTTCATGCGGTCCAGGCGTCTGTGGTGTCGTCCGCATTTGCAATCTCCCGGAAGGAACCTTGTAAGGTCTCTTGTCCTGTATCTCAGTAGTGGCATAGCTTCACGGTTAATGGTGGTAAGTACAAGTTCACCCACTTCACCGTCGGGCACAGGCTCAAGAGTCTCCGGGTCTACTATTTCCACTATATAGTAATCCTCCCATATATGTAGACCGTTCTGTTCCGTGCATTCGAAAGCCACTCCCGGACCGCACATTTCCGACATGCCGAACGAGTTGTATGCTTTCACTCCTAGCATCTTTTCTATTCTTTTCCTTTGTTCATCGGAGTGTGGTTCTGCGCCTATTATCAGTGTTCTCAGTTTTGTATCTTTAACCGGATCTATACCCATCTCTTCCATAACTTCATGCAGACGTCCCGCATAACTTGGAATGGCATGGAGGGCAGTTGTTCCGAAGTCGGTAATGAATTTAATCTGTCGTTTGGTATTTCCTGCTGCTGCCGGTACTGTAAGCATCCCCAGTCTTTCTGCTCCGTATTGGAAACCAAGTCCTCCAGTGAACATACCGTAGCCTGATGAGTTCTGGAATATGTCACCCGCTCTTAATCCCACCATGTGCAGACACCTTGCCACCGCATTAGCCCATTCGTCAAGGTCTTTTTGTGTGTGGAGTATAACAGTTGGTGTTCCTGTGGTACCACTTGAAGAGTGTAGTCTTACCACCTCCTTCAATGGCACTGCTGCCAGTCCGTAAGGATAATTGTCACGCAAGTCCTGCTTTGTCGTAAACGGTATTTTTCTGATATCTTCAAGTGATTTTATATCTTCAGGTTTCAGATTGTGTTCTTCAAATCTTTTTTTATAGAAAGGAGAGTTCATACAGTGCTTCACTGTCTTCTGCAGTCTTTCCAGTTGTAGTTTCTCTATTTCCTCTCTAGTCATTGTTTCCATCTCTGGATGGAGATATTTGCAGTCGTTTTCCATTATAATAATTGTTTGTAAGGTTTATATATACACTATAATATGCCACGTAATGAGCTCTTGTTCTCATATTGAAACATGAATGACTGCAAAATTAGAAAAAATCATTATAAATACAAGAAACTATCTATTTTTTGCTGTTTATAATTAGTGTAATGTTTCAAATTGATATTTGTTATGTAGTCTCTCTCTTTTTGAGGTATCCTGCCGGCATTTCTACCATTGCACATCCCAGCATATTCAGGCGTATGGAAACTTGAAACTTTCCGTCTATATTGATAAGTTCTCCCTTTAGTCCGCATAATGGACCTTTTATTACTTCCACTTTCTCGCCCGGTTTAAGTTGTTCAGAAGTAAAATATACAGAATTTTCCGAATAGTCCAGCATAAACATAAATCTTTCCATCTCCTCGTCTCTTATAATGGCCGGTTTATGTGTAGCTTTGTCTATCATAGTGCCGTTCACTGACGGTAAACTTTTAAGGACTTCTATTCTGTTTTTTTCATCACACTTTATGAATATAATCATAGGAATGACAACCTCTTTTACTTTTTTCTTCCTGTCACTCCATTGCTTTACAGTTTCCTGTATAGGGAGAAAGTTTCTTATCCCCATGCTGTTAAGTCTTTCTGCTGTCTTTTTCTCGTGATGCATTTTTACATACATCGCATACCAGTTTTCAGTCTCCATCTATATATGTTGTTTAGTTCGATAGACTTATTATTGCAAATAATCACAAAAGTATAAATAATAATCAATAGAAGAACTTTGTTTGGTATAACTTTTTTCGTGTATTCCTTATTATATTCCTTAATTCATGTTGTATGGTATGTATTTTTTATTAATTTTGTTGTATTGTATGATGATAAATTAGTTATGTATGAATGAAGTAGAAATTAGAATAGTAGGTGTTTCTGATCTTTTGAAACCTTCTACATCGCATGCTTTGATATTGGAGGAGGTTTTCAGTTATGAAACCAAAAGACGTTTGGCAATGATTATTGGCGACAGGGAGGCCTCTGATTTAAGGTCTTGCATGTTGGGTATCAAGTCTCCTCGACCACTTACTTACGATTTTGTTTCTTCACTTTTATCCGAGGCTGGTATCAGTGTAGAAAAAGCTGTGATATATGATGTGCATGATGGTATCTTCAATTCATATATTTACTTTATACGTCAGGATAAAACAACTTTTAGAGTCGATTCGCGTCCTACTGATGCATTGTCACTGTCTCAAAAGATAGGTTTTCCTGTGTATGTACTCGAAGATTTGTTGGAGAAGGAAAAGATAAGGACTGTCACTCCCGATGGTTCAGGATTCAGTATGCCTCTTAATTCAGTAGGAACTGATATGTTGAAGATGGATCTGGAGGCGGCAATAAATAATGAAGATTATGAAAGAGCTGCAATGTTGCGCGATGAGATATCAAGAAGAGAAGGTAAAATATAATGTTAATAAATATGTATTTTACTTCTTATTTAATATTGTATTGTAAAATAAAGTTAAATATGCGAATTTTTCTCGATGTTTTATGTGTTACATAACATAAAACCCGTATATTTGCACTGTGTTTTTCATGGTATTAGATTTAAGGTTAATGAAGATTGGGAGTCTGGGAAGATTCCCTTTTTTTATGCCTTTTATTTTCGTAAGGAAAACGTCAAGTCATTTTGACTAAAACGACAAGACATTTTATGTAAAACGTCAAAGCGTTTTTTTATAAACGTATAAAAACAGATTATTATGGAAGCAGAAACTATAAAACTATTGAAAGAGTGGGCATACACTTATCATTGTACATCGTTTATTCCCGACGACCCTGTACAGTTTCCTCACAGATATACCGAACAGCGTGATATTGAGATTTCAGGCCTGCTTACAGCGGTTCTAAGTTTTGGTAACCGCAAGATGATACTCCGTAAGGCAGACGAACTTGATACTATCATGGGACATTCGCCTCTGAAATATATTCTTTCTGAAAAGTGGAAGGATGATTTCCGTACAGATGACAAGAATAGTTTCTACAGAATGGTGTCACACTCCGATTTTCGTTTTTATCTTGAGAAATTATATTCTGTTTACTCGGAAGGAAAAACTTTGGAGGATAAACTTTTGGAATATAAAGGAACACCGATGCAGAAACTCTGCGCATTTCTTGAAGTGTCGGACCGTTCTCCACAAAAGAAACTCAATATGTTCCTGCGCTGGATGGTACGACAGAATTCTCCTGTAGATTTCGGTGTGTGGAAAAGGATGGATGCAGCCGACTTGATTATTCCTCTGGACACCCACGTGTGCCGTGTGGCACATCTTCTAGAACTTACAGATAAACCTGTATTTTCCCTCACCAATGCCAAGAGAATAACAAATGCCTTGGCAGAGATATTTCCCGGCGACCCTTGTATGGGAGATTTCTCATTGTTCGGTTACGGGGTTAACAACAAGGATACAGGGGAACTGTAGAACTCCTATACTATGCGCCGCAAGGATGATGAGAGGGAGCGCGAACGTTATTTCCAATATACATTCTACCTGATTCTCCGCCTGATAAGCGTCTATACCGTCTATGTGGAGTAGCAGAGTCATGGTCGTGTGGACTGCGTTATAGAAACGCCTCAATATGTTTATATCTTCGAGTTCAAGCTTGACGGAACGGCAGATGGGGCTCAGCGTCAGATAGAAGAAAAAGGTTATGCATATGAGTACGCTTCGGATACACGTGCTATGTATAGGATTGGTGCAAGTTTCTCTTCCGAAACAGGGACGATAGGAGAATGACAGAAATGTTAAATAAAAAAAAAGAATATTATTTATTGAAAAATATTATTATCTTTGAAACCATAAATCTAAAATTTGGAATTTACATAAATTTTTTTGATATGAAACATGGAAAAACACAAACATGCATTTTATTGCTGTTTTCTTTATTTACCTGCAATAGCACAGCTCAATCATTAATGTCAATGATGAAGCAGCCTTTTAATATAATAGAATCGGATTGGGAGAGGAATTCAAATCAGGACTTGTCTTTGGTTTATACCAATAATGATTTTTGCGATTATTACGTTTATCGTATAGACGACCGTTCATACGAACTACATCCTGGAAAAAACACTATATTTAAAATACCAAAAGGATCGAACTTCGATAATCCGTTCAAGAATCCTTCGTCATATAGGTTTTATAGAGGAATCTTTGTAGAAAAGTTTGATGTCAAACGTCCGTATGCTCTTCCTGTGAAGAACGGTGTAAAGACTGCATGGAAGACAGATATACGCGAAAGCAAGAAGACTCTTAATTTCTTTATGCATCAGGGAGATACAGTGTATTCCACAAGAGGTGGAATGGCGTGCAAGACTTCTGATCCTCGTCAATTACTGATATATCATTCCGACCATACCTTTGCTGCTTATCTTGGTATGGATGAGAATTTTATCGTGCCGGGTGAGGAAGTGATGACCGGTCAGCCTATAGGAATTGCTGGCAGATGGACAGTATCAATTTCATATTTTTTCCTCGACGAGAATAAGTTTGAGTCTCTTCAGGCTACAGGCTATCCATATTCTCATTTTATGCCTGTTTTCAGAACAGATGAAGGTGATGTACAGATGGAGGAAAAAAGAAAATACACGGCAGTAATTGATGATGAACTGATAATGCAGGATATGAGTAAACGCGAACAGAAAAGATATCTGAAAAATAAGAACAGGAAATGAAGCATATATTATTACTCTTAGTGTTCATATTATATGGGTCGTATTCATTTGCCGATGGAAGATTGATCATAGACTACGGAGGAGATGCCCTGACGGAAAAGGAACGTATGCGGATAGAACGCATGATGGACTACCAGATTGAGTTTTACAGCATGTTCGGACTGGAAGACAGCCTGAGAGTAAGGCTGACGGTATTTGATGAGCGTAGCGAAGGAATGTTCTATCTTGATACTATAGGAGTAAGCAAGCGTCATCCGTTGAAAAATGTAAATGCCTTATATATGCATAACAGAAAGGAAGCTGTAATATTGGGTATGGATGAAGACCGCAAAAGAATGCTTCCTGTCATTTACCACGAGTTGAGTCATTATTTTACAAGAGAGATAACCAATGTAAATCCTCCAATGTGGCTTATGGAGGGACTGAGCGAGTATTTCGAGAATTGTGAGGTTGGCAAAAAGGATATAAAACATACTATCACATCGTACGAAAAGGGTAGAATACGCACTATGTATATGCTGGGCGAGATGGATTTAAGAAAATTCGTAGATTCTGACAGGAGGCTTTTCATGAAAAAGCAGAGAACAGATGAACAGTATGCCTATATTCTGTCACATTTACTTGTCACTTTCATGATAGAAAACGTTTCACGTCAGGTTTTTGTAAATTTAATCGATTTGTTACATGATAATACGGATAAGTCGAAAGTATCAGAGAAAATAGCACGCACTTATCCCGGTGGTTTCGAAACTTTCGAAAGTGATTTTGAAAAGATTTATAAGTAATTTCAGAAATTCATAGAAGCATAAACACCGTAATGACCGTCACCTGCAACAGGACTTATAGTAAGATTATGTTTCTTGGCAAACGGGCGCGTAAAGATATACGAGCTGGCTGTACCTATAACTGCACCGGCTGCAACATCCCACCAGTCGTGTTTCTTGCCGTAGACACGGCTCCAGCCTACATACGTTGACAGTACATATGCCGGTGCTCCCCATTTCCAGCCATAGCGGCGCTGTATGAAAGATGCTGCAGCAAATGAAACAGATGTATGCATAGAAGGGAAGGAGTGGAAATTACTGTGGTCCGGTCGTTCTTTCTTTACGGCATATTTCAGTGCGTATGTCACTCCAAGTGTAGTGATGCCCGAAAAAACTCCTTGTTTAAGTCCTTCCCAGTCCTTGTTTATCAAAATAGCTGTCAGCCCGGCTACTGGGAGAAGAACTGCACCCACGTCTCCCGATGTTCGTACTGCTTTACGGCTGCCGGTCACTTCCAATGTCTGTGCATTCATTGATAGTGCCAATGCACACACCATGAATAATATAGTAATTCTTCTAATCATAAGTTTGTTCCAATTGTTAAAAGCGATGTTTGTCGTGTTATGAATTAACATATCGTTTCCATGATTTTGGGAACGAATATTATCAGTCCTACTATTGCTGCGGCTATAGCTAGAATTAGCACAGCTCCTGCAGCAAGGTCTTTGGTACGTTTTATAGCTTCGTTATATCCGGGCGAAACGAGGTCGGCTATAGCTTCAATGGACGAGTTTACGGCTTCTGCTGCAAGAACAGTTCCTATGGCAAACACAACGGCTATCCATTCGGTTTTGGAAATACCAAACACAAATCCTGCTATTATTACGCATACTGTCGCAAAGCAGTGAATCCATGCGTTGTGCTCTTTTTCGATAAGCTGTTTTATACCATTAAAGGCAAATTTGAAACTTCTAAGTCTTTTTCTGAGTGTAAACCCGTCGTTCTTCATCTTCTTATAAATCAATGGTTACTTCCACTGGACAGTGGTCCGAACCTAATATTTCGGTATGTATTTTTGCTCCCTGAAGCTTGTCTGCCAGACGTGCTGATGCTACGAAGTAGTCAATACGCCACCCTGCATTCTTTTCGCGAGCCTTGAAGCGGTATGACCACCACGAGTATATATTCTCCATATCAGGATAAAAATAACGGAAAGTGTCTATGAAACCTGCATCAAGCAGTGTTTGGAACTTTTCTCTTTCCTGGTCGGTAAATCCGGCATTCATGCGGTTTGTTTTAGGATTTTTCAGGTCTATTTCTTTATGAGCCACATTAAGGTCGCCGCAAACCAGTACAGGTTTCTTGCTGTCAAGTTTCTGTAGATATGCCCTGAAATCGTCTTCCCATGTCATACGGTAGTCCAGACGTTTAAGTCCGTCTTGTGAGTTAGGAGTATATACCGTTACAAGGAAGAAGTTTTCCATCTCCAGTGTGATTACACGTCCTTCATGATCGTGTTCGTCAATACCTAGACCGTATGTTACATTCAGTGGCTGATGGCGTGTGAATATAGCTGTACCGGAATAGCCTTTCTTTTCGGCATAGTTCCAATATGATGTATATCCTTCGAAACTGAGGTCTAACTGTCCTTCCTGCATTTTTGTTTCCTGCAGGCAGAAAAAGTCGGCATCAAATGCCTTGAATGAATCTCGGAAACCCTTGTCGCAGCATGCGCGGATTCCGTTTACGTTCCATGAAATAAGACGCATATTGAATTAATAATTAAGAATTAACAATTAAAAGTTACGAGTTATCAGTTTTTAGTTGTTAGTTGTTAGAGCCATGCGGACAGGAACTAACAACTAAAAACTAACAACTAACAATTAACAAATCACTTTGTTATATCAAAAAGATAAGTTATTTTCCCACATATGTAAGTATGTGCCGAACGTGAGAAGTAGTCTTTCTTTGTAGTGTTAAAGAAATCGCTAAGTCCGAAGTAATATCTTCCTTCTAGCAGAAAGTGTCCTATACCTGTCCTTATTTCTACTCCGCCTCCACCAATAAGACCATAGTCGAAACTGTTTTCGGCAGCTTTGCCATATTGCTCTTTAAGTATTGAGGGCATTGCATGAGTTTCCTTTTCACCTATCAGGAAACCAACCTGCGGACCTAGGTTAAGGATGAAACGTGCACCGTTTCCGTATTCTTTTCCGAAAGCCATGTGAGCCAGAAGCGGAATTTCTATGTAGTCCATTGATCTGTGATAACTGTCACCGCTACCGTCTTCTATCACTTCTTTCCATCCACGGCGTGAATAGTTTACTTCTGCTTGAATACCGCATATCATGCTGAAATATTTCTCGGATATGTATCTGGCTGTAAATCCTCCCTGCGGACCTATAAGATATCCCTGCTTTATTCTTGGCGAGAAGTCTACATTACCGAAGTTTACACCTCCACTTACTCCTATTGAGAAATTTCGTTTTTGCTCCTGTAACTGAGCTTTGGCCGTAGTGAGGTTAAACCAGCATATAATGCTCAGCAATATGAGTATGTATGTTTTTTTAATCATTCAAAGTCAAGTTTTATCAGTTCATAATCCTTTGAGAAGTGTACGAAGAATACCTTACGGTTTATAAATCCTCCCCAGTTATTTACGCGTTCGAATTTGAAACCGGTCTGTATCGGGGTAACTTGTATTGAACCCAGATTTTCTTCCATTTTGTTTCCGTATTTCGACAAACCTTTAAGGAAGAAGTAGCCTGTATCATATCCCAGCATTCCGTATTTAGGGTAGATATTGGCCATGTCCTTGCTATACCAACGGCGATACGCTTGAGTGAAATTTACAGCCGCAGGGAATAGATTGTTTGTATAGAATGACGAATAGAAGTATGTATCTATTTCATAGAAACTTGCCAGATAGTCGTTTGTGTATGTCTGCCACTCAGGGTAACCGAATAAATTCATCTGGCAATTAGGCCTTTCCCGGCGTATTTGTGTCAGCTGAGGCAGGATTTTTACTAAAGCAGTGCTTTTTCCTGATGTCGGTATGAATACGTTATTTTTCAGCGTGTCCATAACGGTTATTATCTCGTAGAAATTATCTGTAACTGTAAAGTCATGGTAACTTATTCCATTGTCTTTTAACTCAGCTTTCATGCCTTTTATAAATTCATCCTTTTCTCTATCACCATTGCCTGCATTTAGGAATATCACGTTACTGCCACTGAATTTACGGTTGAAATGTTCGTACACTTCAGAGTACAGATATGACTGAGGAGTGTTCACCTGATAGATGTGAGGATTATTGAATACCTGGTCTACTTTTGGAGCAAACGGTATAACCAGACGAATATTGTTTTTGTCGGCAAAAGATGCCAAAGCATTAATGTCCTGTGTTTTTGCCGGTCCGAATATGATGTCCATATTCTTCATTTCCTTTTTGGCAAGTATACTGTTTAGGGTTGCCTCTCTTCCCTTTGTGTCGTAAGTATAAAGATCTATAGAAACACCCTGTTTTTTCAGGCTGTCTACAGCCATAAGGAAACCTTCGTAGTATTCCACCATTCTTATCTGTTCGTCCATGTTTGCACTTGTGCCAGCCATAAACGGAAGCATGATAGCAGCTTTTATAGTCTTTATGTCTTTCTTGGAATCTTCAAGCTGATTGAAAATCTCTTCATTTGTAAGTTCTTTTGCTGTTGGCTCTGATTCTGTCTGTTGGGCCTTTATGTCATTTTTCCCATATGGAATGAATAAGAATGCGCCTTTTTTCAGTTTACCGTTTTTCAGTTCCGGATTGGCAGCAATAAGTTCTTCTTCGGTTATGCCGTATTCTCGGCTGATACTGAAGATAGTTTCTTTTCTTTCCACCTTGTGCATGTCCTTCCAGTCATTCATTTTCACTGTAGTCTCTTCTTTGGCAGTAGGCTTTGGAGTTTCTTTTTCCACTTTAGAAGCCTGCTGGACTGGAATTATAATAACCTGACCGCTACGGAAGTTCTCACTGCTTAGCCCTGGATTGGCTTCGCAAATGGCTTGGGTCGTGATATTGTATTTTACAGATAGACGATACAAGGTCTCGCCGGCCTGTATGGTATGAAATACAGGTTTTTCGGAGTTGGTTGTAGTAGCCTGTGGAATTTTCAGTGCAGCTCCCTCTCGAATCTGTTTGTCGCTGCCAGGGTTCAGACTTACAATGTCGTTTATGCTTACATTGTACATGCTTGATATAGAGTATAGGCTTTGGCCTTTTGTTACTGTGTGTAGGAAATATCCGCTCTCGGCTGTCGCCTGAGCCATTACTTTGGTGCTGCTTCCGGCCATGATAGCCAATGCAAGAAATACAGATTGAATAAATTTCATTTTTCAGCTATATGATTATTTACGGGCAAAAGTACGAAAAAAGCATTATCTTTGCAATGTTTCACTGAATATTAAGATATGACAGAAGGAAAAGAAACGATAAGCGTGCAGGGAGCACGTGTTCACAATCTGAAAAATATAGATGTCGAGATACCGCGAAACAGCCTTACAGTCATTACGGGGCTTAGTGGAAGCGGTAAGTCGTCGCTTGCATTCGATACCATATTTGCCGAGGGACAGCGCAGGTATATAGAGACATTCTCTGCCTATGCCAGAAACTTTCTCGGTGGAATGGAACGTCCTGATGTTGACAAGATTACAGGACTTAGTCCGGTTATTTCAATCGAGCAGAAGACTACAAACAAGAATCCGCGTTCCACTGTTGGTACTACTACCGAGATATACGATTATCTGCGCTTGCTTTATGCACGTGCAGCCACAGCATATTCCTATCTTTCGGGCGAGAAGATGGTGAAATATACCGAAGAGCAAATTATAGAACTTATCAACCGAGATTATAAGGGAAAACGTATCTTTATACTTTCTCCGCTGGTGCGTACCCGTAAGGGACACTATAAGGAACTGTTCGAACAGGTTCGTAAGAAGGGATATCTTTATGTAAGGGTCGATGGCGAAGTGAAGGAAATCACTCATGGAATGAAGCTTGACAGATACAAGAACCATGATATAGAGGTTGTGGTGGACAAGACTATAGTGACAGAGAAAGAAGATAAAAGGCTGCGCCAGAGTGTGGCCACAGCCATGCGTCTTGGCGACGGGCTGATAATGATTCTCGATGGTCAGACTGAAAGTGTTCGCCACTATAGCAAACGTCTGATGTGTCCGGTGACCGGACTTTCTTATAGAGAGCCTGCACCCCACAATTTCTCTTTCAACTCTCCGCAGGGAGCCTGCCCGCGATGCAAGGGACTTGGATATGTCAATCTGATTGATGTTGACAAGGTTATACCGGACCGTTCTCTCTCTGTATATGAAGGGGCTATAGCACCGCTCGGCAAGTATAAGAATGCCATGATTTTCTGGCAACTCAGCGCATTGCTCGAGCGTCATGAGGCTACACTGAAAACGCCTGTAAGCGAACTGCCTGACGATGCCATCAATGAGATTCTCTACGGTTGCGACGAGCGCCTGAAGATAGACAGTTCTCTTGTACACACTTCGTCCGACTATTTTGTGGAGTACGAAGGTATAGTGAAATATATACAGATGATGCAGGAGAAGGATGCTTCGGCCACTGCTCAGAAATGGGCTGAACAGTTTGCCAAAACCGATGTCTGTCCTGAATGTAAAGGGATGAGGCTGAACAAGGAGGCTCTGCATTTCCGTCTGCACGACAAGAATATCTATGATTTGGCTTCGATGGATATAAACGAACTGTACGAATGGTTGCATGGCGTGGAGGATCATCTTGACAGCAAACAGAGGGTAATAGCGCAGGAAATTCTGAAAGAGATACGTACCCGACTGAAATTCCTTCTTGATGTGGGACTGGAATATCTTTCTCTAAACCGAACATCTGTAAGCCTTTCAGGTGGTGAAAGCCAGCGTATCCGACTTGCCACACAGATTGGTTCGCAGCTTGTAAATGTGCTTTATATCCTCGACGAGCCGAGTATCGGACTTCATCAGAGAGATAATGTCCGGCTGATAAACTCCCTGAAAAGCCTAAGAGATATAGGCAATTCGGTGATAGTGGTAGAGCATGACAAGGACATGATGCTTGCATCGGATTACATAGTGGATATGGGACCGAAGGCCGGACGACTTGGTGGTGAAGTGGTGTTTGCCGGAACTCCTGAAGAGATGTTAAAGACTCACACCATGACATCGCAGTATCTGAACGGCGAGATGAAGATAGAAGTTCCTGCCGGAAGGAGACCGGGCAACGGCAAGAAACTGTCTCTGTTCGGAGCCAAGGGAAACAATCTGAAAGGAGTGGATGTGGAATTTCCTTTGGGAACACTTATCTGTGTGACCGGTGTTTCCGGAAGCGGTAAGTCAACTCTTATCAACGATACTCTCCAGCCTATACTATCGCAGCATTTCTATCGCTCACTTCAGGACCCTTTGCCGTACGACCGTATAGAAGGACTTGAGAATATAGATAAGGTGGTGAATGTGGACCAGTCGCCGCTTGGACGTACTCCGCGTTCAAATCCTGCTACATATACCGGAGTGTTCTCAGATATAAGAAACCTGTTTGTAGGTCTGCCGGAAGCAAAGATACGTGGTTACAAGCCTGGACGTTTTTCGTTCAATGTAGCCGGAGGACGATGTGAGGCTTGCGGAGGAAACGGATATAAGACCATAGAAATGAACTTCCTGCCGGATGTGCTTGTGCCTTGCGAGGTATGTCATGGAAAACGCTATAACCGTGAGACACTGGAAGTGAGATACAAAGGCAAGTCGATAGCCGATGTGCTTGATATGACCATAAACCGTGCTGTTGAGTTCTTCGAGAATGTCCCTCAGATACTGAACAAGATAAAGGTACTTCAGGAAGTAGGTTTGGGATATATCAAGTTGGGACAGCCCTCAACCACTCTTTCCGGTGGAGAGAGCCAGCGTGTGAAACTTGCTACCGAACTCTCGAAGAAAGATACAGGAAAGACTTTCTACATCCTTGACGAACCTACCACAGGATTGCATTTCGAGGATATCCGTGTACTGATGAACGTACTCAACCGTCTGGTGGACAAAGGAAATACAGTCCTTGTGATAGAGCATAACCTTGATGTTATAAAGATGGCTGACTATATCATCGACATGGGCCCTGAAGGCGGAAAGGGTGGAGGACAGTTGCTTTCGTGCGGAACACCTGAGGAAGTGGCTATGTCTGATAAAGGATATACACCTAAATTCCTTAAAGAAGAACTAAATCAGAAATAAATTGTTTAATCTATACAGACGTAATTATGAATGCTGTTTAACCAGCTTTTAAAAAGTATTTAAATAGCTTTTAAACGGCATTTAAACATTGTTTAAAATTATAACATTATAAAGTTATGGCTAAAGAAAAAATATCCAAGACCAATGTGGCAAGACTGTTGGACAAGGATAAGATAAAATACGAACTCGTGCCATACGAGGTCGATGAGAATGATTTGAGTTGCGTGCATGTAGCCGCTACGCTCGGTGAGAATATAGAACAGGTATTCAAGACACTTGTCCTTCATGGCGATAAGTCTGGATATTTCGTATGTGTGATTCCGGGAGAACATGAAATAGACTTGAAACTGGCAGCCAAGCTGTCCGGAAACAAGAAATGCGACCTTATCCCGATGAAAGAACTTCTTCCGCTTACGGGATATATTCGCGGTGGATGCTCGCCGATAGGTATGAAGAAACATTTCCCTACATATATCCATCACACATGTAATGATTTCGATTATATCTATGTTAGTGCTGGAGTACGCGGATTGCAGGTTAAGATAGCTCCTGCAGATTTGATTAAGGTGAGCCGTGCGGAAGTCTGCACATTATTTGAGTGATGTGTTTCAAACCTGACATAACCTGATGTGCTCATGTCTCTGGCTTCAAACTATAGTTTTACGCACTTCAAACTACAGTTTTACGCATTACAAACAATAGTTTTACGCACTGCACACTACAGTTTTACGTAAAAAACGAACAGTTGTTTTTCCTATTTTTTATAATAACCATAATTAAAAACTATAACAATGATATTTACAGCAGAGAATATCCTTTTGATAGGATCGGTACTTATTTTCACCAGTATATTGATAAGCAAGACTGGTTATCGTTTCGGAATACCTACGTTGTTGCTTTTCCTCCTTGTCGGAATGCTGTTCGGTAGCGATGGATTAGGGTTGCAGTTCAACAGTGCCGAAGATGCCCAGTTCATAGGAATGATGGCACTCAGTATCATTCTTTTTACCGGAGGTATGGAGACTAAGTTCACAGACATTAAGCCTGTTCTTAAAGAAGGTATAGTTCTTTCTACCGTAGGAGTTCTTCTGACGACTTTACTTACCGGACTGTTTATCTTCTATATTTCGGGATGGAACAGCACGAATATCGAGCTGACATTCATGGTATCGCTGCTTCTGGCGGCTACAATGTCATCTACCGATTCAGCCTCTGTGTTCAGTCTTCTTCGTTCGCAGAAAATGAATCTAAAGGAAAACCTTCGTCCTATGCTGGAGTTGGAAAGTGGAAGTAACGACCCTATGGCATATATGCTTACTATAGTTCTGATTCAGGTTATTTCAAGCGGCAGTTCTCTCAGTATTGGTCTTCTGATTAAAGACTTGTTTGTGCAGTTTCTTATAGGTGGTGCTTTGGGATATTCCATGGGACGATTCATGTCGTGGCTAACCAATAAGATAGGACTGTCAAATTCATCTCTTTATTCCATACTTCTTCTCAGTATGGTTTTCATCACTTTTACGGCTACAGATATGCTGAAAGGAAATGGCTATCTGGCAGTTTACATTGCAGGTGTTGTGGTAGGCAACATGAAACTGTCATATCGAAAGGAGATAAATACATTTATGAATGGTCTCACATGGCTGTTTCAGATTATAATGTTCATTACTTTGGGATTGTTGGTAAACCCTCATGAGATGCTTGATACGGCTGTAGTTGCATTGCTTATCGGTGTGTTTATGATTGTAGTTGCGCGTCCGTTGAGTGTATTTGCATGCCTGCTTCCTTTCAGAAAAATAAGTACCAAGGCGAAACTTTTTGTGTCGTGGGTAGGATTGCGCGGTGCTGTGCCTATCATATTTGCCACATACCCTGTTATTGCGAATATCGAGGGTTCGAACCAGCTTTTCAATATAGTGTTCTTCATCACTTTGCTTTCACTCGTTATTCAGGGCATGACAATATCTTCAGTGGCACGCTGGCTTAAACTTGACTTGCCTTTGGAGAAGGAAGGAAACGAGTTTGGAGTGGAATTACCTGACGAGATAGATTCGCAGCTGCATGATATTACTCTCAATGAAGAAATGTTGGTACACGGTAACCGTCTGGCTGATATGAATATTCCTAAGGGGTCGCTAGTGATGCTCATCAAACGCGGAAACGAGTTCCTGATTCCGAACGGACAGATGGAACTGCATGTAGGTGACAAATTATTGTTTATAACGGAGAATACGAAAGATTAAATTTAAAATATGGTATTTTATTTTTCAGCTACAGGCAATTCTTTATGGGTTGCACAATACATATCCAATGCTTTCAATGAACCTTTATGTGAAGTCTCCGGGTTTATACGGAAACATTCGGCTGAAGGTCTGAGATATACATTGCGTGATGAGGCGGAAATGTTGTTTTTCGTATTCCCTGTACATTCCTGGGGACCGGCATTGGTCATGCTGCATTTTATCAGGGAGTTACAGTTGTCCGGATTGAAAGGAAACTGTGTATTCGCCATTGGTACATGTGGTGACGATTGTGGATATACAGACCGGATAGTGCGTAAGGAACTTGCAGATAAATGTATTCCTCTGGAAGCCTTCTTTTCTCTGAAAATGCCAAATAACTATATTCTTATGCGTGGTTTCGGTGTAGATCCTGAGCCGGTGAAGGATGAAAAACTTGCTATGGCTCCAAGTAGTATGGAACAGATTGTAAAAGCTATAAATACACGTAGTTATTCTGAATCTCAGATTCTCCGTACAGGAATGTCGTGGCTGAAGAGTTATGTGGTCTATCCTGTATTTAAGAGATTTGTTATAGGCAGGCAGTCTTTTCGGAGTACTGATGCGTGTATTTCTTGCGGACTGTGCGCTAAAGTCTGTCCAACAGGTACGATAGTTATGCAGAACGGCAAACCGGTATGGCAAGGAAAGGATTGTGTACAGTGTACGGCATGCATACACCGTTGTCCGGCTAAGGCTATTGAGTTTGGCAAGGTGTCGGTGGGTAAGGGAAGATATGTTCATCCGGTACTTGCAGGAAAATGATAATAAATAAACCATAAACTATAGATATGAATAACACATTGAAAAGCGACAGAATAGAAGTTGTCGATGCCTTACGAGGTGTTGCATTGTTTGCAATAGTGATTTTACATTGCTTTGAGCATTATAATCTTTATTATATGCCGGATTGTCAGCCTCATTGGCTTACGGCTCTTGATAAAGGGGTTTGGGATACGGTATGGTTCTTGTTTGGAGGAAAAGCCTTTTCCACTTTTTCTCTTCTTTTTGGACTTAGCTTTTTTATTCAGTTTGATAATGCAAAAAAACGTGGACTTCCTTTCCGGTGGAGATTTGTGTGGAGAATGATCCTTTTGATGCTTTTTTCTCAGCTTCATTCCTTATTTTATAACGGGGATATTCTTTTGTTGTATTCCGTTATGGGAATTTTCCTTGTATCAGTATCAGGTCTTTCCACAAAATCTGTGCTTATATTGGCTTCGGTTATGATTATGCAGCCTGTTGAATGGATAAGGCTGATTTGTATCGGATGCGATATTCCTTTTCTGGAATATGGGAATAACTGGGTAGTGTATGGTAATCTGGCAAAGCCTGTAATGGAGTCCGGTAGTTTCCTGGAAATTCTGAGGTCAAATATCACCGACGGGCAGTTGTATGGTAATTTATGGCAGATAGAAAACGGTCGTGTTTTTCAAATAGGAGGACTGTTTCTGTTTGGAATGGCAGCGGGAAGGCTTTCTTTATTCAAGAAATCTGATTATTCTGTCATGATATGGAAAAAAGTATTGTTGTGGTCTGTAAGCCTGTTTGTAGTTTTCAATATAATCAAGATGACATATCCGGAAATGGTAGCCGGTAATGAAGCTCTAATGGTACCGTTGAATATTGCAGTACCGTCTATATGCAACTTTCTTTTTATGGCATTGCTGGTTTCATTCTTTGTTTTGATATGGTGGTTCGGAGCAGGAAACGGATATAGATTCCAACGTATATTTATCCCTTATGGGAAAATGAGTCTGACAAACTATATTGTGCAGTCAATAATAGGTGTGTCTTTATTTTATGGCTTCGGCTTGGGATTATATAAATATACAGGAGCAACTTCGTGCTTGGTTATAGCGATATTTGTATTTATGATACAGTTGTCATTTAGCAGGTGGTGGCTTTCATCTCACAGAAATGGACCGTTGGAGTGGATATGGAAGAAACTTACATGGATTACTCTCAAGTAATGAATATTGTATTTAATAATTATATAAGCTTTTAAAGAAATGACTGAAAAGGAAAAATGCCATAAAGGGCTGCTCTATGATGCTAATTACGATGAAGAACTGTTACGTGAGAGGGCAGTATGTAAAGATTTATGCTATGAATATAACTCTTTGAGACCGTCAATGATTGCCGAACGTACTGAAATAATACGACGACTGTTCGGAAAAACGAGAAATAACTTTCTGATAGAGCAGCCTTTTTATTGCGACTATGGCTATAATATCGAAATAGGTGAGAACTTCTATATGAATGTGAATTGCGTCATCCTCGATGGTGCAAAGGTGACATTTGGTGACAATGTATTTGTCGCTCCTAATTGTGGCTTCTATTCGGCAGGTCATCCTCTTGATGCTGAGAAAAGAAACGCTGGACTGGAGTATGCTTTTTCTATAACGGTAGGTAACAATGTGTGGATAGGAGCGAACGTGACGGTCCTGCCAGGAGTGTCAATAGGAGATGATGCGGTGATAGGAGCTGGAAGCGTAGTTACGAAAAACATTCCTTCGGGAGTTCTGGCTGCCGGTAATCCTTGCATGATTATTCGTGAACTGACTGAAGACGATAAAAACAAATACAAAATGGAATAAACACATAAAGCATTATAAGTATGAAGAAACTGATTTTAAGCTTGTTTGGAATGATGTCTCTTTCGTCGGTATCGGCACAGAGTCTGGAGAAAATGAACTGGTTTAATGAACCGGAAAGTTGGGAGATAAAGGACAGTAAAACCATGACAATGTTCGTTACTCCTCAGAGTGACTATTGGCGTATATCTCATTATGGTTTTACAGTAGATGACGCTCCTTTCTATTATGCTACGTACGGCGGTGAGTTTGAAGCAAAAGTAAAGGTGTCAGGAGAATACAAGACGCGATTTGATCAGGCCGGTATAATGTTGAGGATAGATCATGAGAATTATATCAAGGCAGGAATAGAATTTGTCGATGGCAAGTACAATCTTAGTACAGTGGTTACTCATAAGACATCCGACTGGAGTGTCATTACTCTTGACAAACCTGTTCCTTATATCTGGATTAAGGCTGTGAGAAGACTTGATGCCGTAGAAGTGTTCTATTCTTTCGATGACAAGGAATACACCATGATGCGCAATGCGTGGATGCAGGACAATGTTCCGATGAAGGTTGGCATTATGGCTGCATCACCGGACGGAAACGGATTTGAAGCCAAATTCGAGAACTTTACAGTTAAACATCTTCCGGATATGCGCAGACAGGAATGGCTGAAAAAGAATTCGGCTGAATAATAAATTTACATAACAAATGTTATAATATAAATAATTGGCAGAATTAATCATTCAGATGCTTAATTTTGTCAATTATTTTTTTGTGTCCTTTTAAGTAAAAACATATATGAAACTAAAATCAGTTGCTATTTTATTGTTGGTTTTTGCCTCTGTTGTCTCAAATGCCAATTCCTTGAACTCATTAAGAGATGAAATCCTACAAAGTATCATAAAATACGATGCTAAGATTGGGGTAGCAGTTATGATAAACGATACTGATACTATGACGGTAAATAACCACGAAAAATATCCCATGATGAGCGTCTTCAAGTTTCATCAGGCATTAGCTGTATGTGACTACATGCAGAAGAACGGAATAGCCTTGGATTCAGTCCTGAATATCTCAAAAGATGAGCTTAGGGAGAATACTTACAGTCCTTTGCGCGACCGATATCCGGAAGGAAACTTCGGAATAAGCATATCTGAACTGATGAAATACACTCTCCAGATGAGTGACAATAATGCCTGCGACATTCTGTTCAACCGTATTCTCAGTGTAAAAGATACTGACAAATATATCCGTTCATTGGGTATTGATGATTTTTCAATAGAAATGGATGAAAACGACATGCATGAGAATCTTGATAACTGTTACAGCAACTGGACTACACCTATGGCAGCCGTACACCTGATAAATTTATTTCTTGAAGGAGCTGCAGTTTCCGGTGAATATTATGATTTTATATATAGAACAATGACGGAATGTACTACTGGTACTGCCAGGCTGCCATATCCGCTGAATAACACTGGTGCCATAATAGGGCATAAGACAGGAACCGGTGACAAGAACTCCGATGGACGGTATATTGGAATAAATGATATCGGATTTATAGATCTGCCTAATGGTAGTCGATATCTGATAGCTGTATTTGTAAAAGACTCTGCCGAGGATTATGAAACTACGGAAAGGGTAATAACCGAAATATCGTCTGTAGTGTATAATAGCATAAACAACCAATAAATATCTTCAGTATTATGAAAAAAGTATTGTTTTTATTATCTCTGACTTTGTGTGCATGTTCGGGGAGCAGGAAGGAAGCTAAGTCTGCTGGAACGGATATAGCTGTGAATTATGTACCATCGCGTAAAGCATACGATGGATTTGAGTGGAAAGAATTATCTGGTGCCGGACTGAAATTATGGTATCAGGCTAATGATGACATACGTTTGATAGCCGATTCTTCACTTCGCGGTATAGTAGTGGTAAGAAATGGTGACCCTTCGCCACATAAAGTCATTCAGGCTTTCAATTTGCCAAACAAGAGTATAAATGATGTTATAGATGTATTGAGGAAATCAGAAGGTTGGGACAACAATCAGACATGCCGATTCAAGGAAGTCGAATCCGGAAGGAATGGTGTAAAAAGGTTTCTGATGGTTCCTGATGGTGAGTATGCACAGAAAATAGAAACAGAAATGAAAGAAAGTCCTGTTCCTGTCACTTGCAATGGTTGGGGAGTTGGCAATAGTGGAATGAGATACTTTGAGTTGTACGAGAGTAATCCGGCGAAAGCCATTTTTGTTGAAATAGGACAGGATGCACCTTTGTTTGATGAAACAAGTATTCAACTCTATAATACAGATTCTTCTGCTACAAAAAAGTCTTTTGATGAGTTGTACACATTAAGCGGTACGTTGTGTATCGGTCATGAGGTCCGTTCTTTCAAACCGGATGGGGGCGATGAAGAGTTTTGGATTGTTGATAAGACCGGCAGACTTAACGATACCTATGATAAGGTTACCAAAGGAGAAAAGAATGGCAAACCAGTCCGTGCAACATTGAAACTGGAGTACAATGGTGTGTGGGATGATGGCTTTGCCGCTGAGTATTCTGGAGTTTATTTAGTAAGGGAAATTTTATCAGTAAATCCACTGTGATAATTATCTGGAGTGTTTCAATAAAATCAATAGTATGAAGAATAGATTTATGTTATTATCGGCATCACTAATGATTATGGTGTCGTGTACGGGAAATGGCAGTTTATGTAATGAAACATCATTCCTTGGCGAATGGCATGAGATAATGCCTGTAAACAAGCATATCCTTCAGGGAATAGTCCTGGAGAAGGACGGAAAAGCTTCGTCTGTTGGAATGGCAACGCTGAAATATAACGGTTGGCAGTTGCTGGAGAATGATGGTAAATGTTGCTTGGTATTATCCGGCGAGAGTATTGGTAACGGACAGACTATAGAGTTTTCAGATACACTTGATGTAATATCTCTTAGCGGAGATACTTTGACTCTTGGTAAGGGTGACATGTATAGGATACAATATATCAAGAATGTAGTGGCAGACAGACAAGTAATTGGAGGAAGTGATGCTTCTATGGGATATACTTACTCCAAGGTACTTGATAAGAAAATACGGATATTTGAGGACGGTAAACGTTTATTGTCGGCTACAGACTCAAATGCTGGCATGGCAGGTTATGTGATATTCTCAGAGGATTCTTCCAAAGTTGAATTGTTTCTACCGGAGGGAACTGTTATTCTTGACAGGCGTACAAGACCTGATGGAACAGCGGTTTGGAATGTAGAGGATGACGATACTTATATGCTTGAAAAGTGTTATGACGAATGGTTGGTGAGTAAGAGAAATAAACTGCAGTTTGTAACCACAGGAATGGATAATACTCGTATTGTGGAATTTACCAGCGATAATGGTGATATGCTTGATGTTACTTTTTTTACCACTATTGGTATGGCTCAAGTGAAGTATAAAGGTGTTGATTATCTTTTACGCCAATATCCTACAGCTTCGGGCTATGGTTATAAAAATCCTTTCATTGATATACGTGGAAAAGGAAAAAATCTCATACTATCCATGCAGGGGGATAATAAATCTATTGAGTTTGCCGAAAAGTAGTATCGCTTCAAAGTTGTAAAAAATAATAGCCCATTGTTTCTTTGTATAGTAATGAAACTATGGGCTATATTAATGATGAAGCTTATAAAGTTTTCAAAGCTTTGCAAAGCTGGTCAGGGCACGAAGTGTTTTTGTTTCCGCAATGAATACCTTCAAGTCGTGAGATAACTTCGTTGACATCCATTCCCTTTACCAGAGAGCAGATACCCTTAAGATTACCGTTACATCCGCCAGTGAAACTAACTTCCTTTACTTTGTTGTCTTCCACTTCAATTTCGATAAAAGAGCTGCATGTACCTTGTGTTCTGTAGTTTATTTTCATTTGTATTATAATTATAGTGATTATAAAAAAACAGATTTCACACGAAGAAAACTTTATGCGAAATCTGTTTTTAGTAATTATCATTAAAGAATGA
Organism: Bacteroides caecigallinarum; assembly: GCF_021531075.1. Classification (GTDB taxonomy): domain Bacteria; phylum Bacteroidota; class Bacteroidia; order Bacteroidales; family Bacteroidaceae; genus Phocaeicola; species Phocaeicola caecigallinarum_B. The sequence goes on from NZ_JADYTJ010000003.1 coordinate 66,411, forward strand.
TTACTCTTCTTCCGGTTTCATGTTAGTGTAAACATTCTGTACATCGTCGAACTCTTCAAGACGTTCTACCATCTTGTCGATAGTTTCGCGCTGTTCTGGAGTAACTTCTTTCAAATCGTTTGGTACATATGTGAATTCACCACCGACATCTTCGAAACCACATTCTTCCAAGTGCTTCTGGATAAGAGAGTAGCTCTTAGGATCACCGTAGATTGTGATTGTTCCTTCTTCTGTATCTTCGTCGTATTCATCTTCTACATTGTAGTCGATAAGGTCGAGGATAAGTTCTTCCATGTCAAGACCATCTTTCTTCTTGAAAGTGAATACACACTTGTGGTCGAAAAGGAATGCAAGTGAACCTGTTGTTCCAAGGTTACCTGAGAACTTGTTGAATACTGAACGAACGTCAGCTACAGTACGTGTTGTATTGTCTGTAAGAGTATCAACGAATACTGCAACACCGAAAGGTCCGTATCCTTCGTAAGTCATGCTCTTGTAGTCGCTCTGGTCTTTACCCTGTGCGTTTTTTATTGCACGTTCGATGTTGTCCTTCGGCATGTTTTCACGCTTGCAGACAGCGATGATAGAACGGAGTGTAGGATTGTTTTCTGGTTCAGGACCACCAGATTTTACTGCAATAGCAATTTGTTTACCCAGACGTGTAAAGGTCTTTGCCATGTGACCCCATCTTTTCAATTTGGCAGCTTTTCTATATTCAAACGCTCTTCCCATTGGTTTATAATTTTATATGTTATTTTTTATTGTTGTATTATCTCAATTTAGCATCAAGCTTGTTCTGCAGGTTTGTGATAAGTTTCTGCATGAACTTGTCTATCTGTTTGTCGTTCAATGTTGCATTTTCATCCTGAAGCATGAAGCTAACAGCGTAGCTCTTCTTGCCTGCTTCGAGGTTCTTGCCTTCGTAAACGTCGAACAGTTCGACTGATTTCAAGAGTTTCTTGTCTGTTTCGTAAGCTATCTTTTCGATTTCAGCAAACTGTACTTTCTTGTCGATAAGCAATGCAAGGTCACGTTTAACAGCAGGGTACTTGGAAATTTCCTTATAAGTAACTCTGTTACCTTTGATTGACTTCATCAGTTCATTCCACATGATGTCGGCAAAATAAACTTCATTGTCTATATCGAATGCTTTCTGAATCTTCTTGCTCAATACACCGAATGTAGCCAGCAGTTTTCCTCCGCGAGTGTGTACTGATATTGCTACAGAGTAGATATCGTCAGAAAGATTTCCGAATACAAGACCATCGAAGTTTACACCTAGGCGGCGGAATATATTGAGAACATATGCCTTAAGTTCATAAACAGAAGAATTTTCGTCTGCGTGTGCCCATGAGTTGCTTACGCGTTTACCAGTAACCCACATACCGAGGTGAAGTTCTTCAGAGTATGCAGCAAGAATCTTTTCAGGATTTTTCTTTTCTTCGTTGAAGTGATAACACTTACCTAATTCGAAGAATTTCAGGTCAGCATTCTTGCGGTTTGCGTTGTGCTGTATACTTTCCAGACCACCGAAGAGCAGAGTTGCACGCATTACGTTCAAGTCGTTGCTCAACGGGTTCATCAGGCGAACCAGATTTTCCGGCTTGTAAGTTTCCAGTCCTTCGTAATAAGCAGCTGCAGTAAGCGAGTTGTTCATTATCTCGTTGAATCCGCATCCTACGAGCTGTTCTGAAACGATGTTCTGAAGTTTTACAGACTTGTCTTCTGCACCCTTAACGTTGATGCTTGATTTCAGGCTTGTAGGTATTTCTACATTGTTATATCCATATATACGGAGGATATCTTCCACTACGTCGCATGGACGCTGTACGTCTACACGGTAAGGAGGAACAAGCAGAGAAAGACCTTCTGCTGTCTCGTTAACAATCTTCATTTCAAGACTGTTTACAATGCTCTTGATTGTTTCTGCCGGAAGAACCTTTCCGATAAGCTTGTTAGTATAATCGTATGAAAGTTCTACTGCGAAATCAGCGATAGGAGCAGGGTAGTTGTCCTTTATTTCAGAAGCTATTTCACCACCGGCAAGTTCTTTCACCAGGATAGCAGCTTCTTTCAGAGCATAGATAGTGATATTAGGGTCGATACCGCGTTCGAAACGGAATGAAGAGTCTGTACTCAATCCGTGACGGCGTGCTGTCTTACGAACCCATGTAGGGTTGAAGTATGCACTTTCGAGGAATACGTCAGTTGTAGTTTCAGTAGTACCTGAGTCAAGACCACCGAATACACCGGCAATACACATCGGTTCTTCTGCATTGCAAATCATAAGGTCGCGTTCAGAAAGTGTACGTTCCACTTCGTCCAGTGTAACGAACTTAGTACCTTCTGCACAAGTCTTCACTACTATTTTACCACCTTTAATCTTGTTTGCATCGAAACAGTGCATTGGCTGTCCGTAAGCATGAAGTATATAGTTTGTAATATCGACGATATTGTTGATAGGGCGAACACCGATAAGGCGAAGTTTGTTCTGAAGCCATTCAGGACTTTCCTTTACGGTCACATTCTTGATTGCAACTCCTGCATATCTTGGACATGCTTCAGTATTTTCCACTTCGATGTCGATATTCAGATTATTGCTGTCTACCTTGAATGCATCTACTGAAGGACGTTTCAACTCAGCTTTGTAGCCATTCTGGATTAACCATGCATAAAGGTCGCGAGCCACACCATAGTGTGAGCATGCATCCGAACGGTTAGGAGTGATATCGACTTCAAGTACGTATTCGCTCTTTATGTTGTAGTATTCTTTGGCAGGAGTTCCAGGAACAGTATCTGCAGGAAGAACGATGATACCGTCGTGGCTTGTTCCCACACCGATTTCATCTTCTGCACAAATCATACCGTTTGATTCTACACCACGGAGTTTTGATTTCTTGATGGTGAAACATTCGTCGCCATCATAAAGTTTTGTTCCAAGAGTTGCTACGATTACTTTCTGACCTGCTGCTACGTTGGCTGCACCACAAACAATCTGTACAGGCTCACCCTGTCCCAAGTTTACGGTAGTTACGTGCATATGGTCTGAATTTGGATGAGGCTCGCAAGTCAGGACTTCACCTACTACAAGTCCTTCGAGGCCCCCCTTTATGGTCTGAACTTCCTCTACGCCTCCGGTTTCGAGACCGATTGAGGTAAGTGCGGCTGCTACTTCATCTGGAGTCAAATCGAAATTGACATATTCTTTCAGCCAGTTATAAGAAATATTCATATATTGATAGTTTTATGTATTTTTATGAATGATGCGCAAAGTTAATATAAATATTTGGTTTACAAGACTGCGTAAAAGTTTTTTTGCGAAATCAGAACGGTACGTCAGGCAATGGTCCGCCAAACGGATTTCCATCCTGCACAGGAGCCATATCTGCCGGTGGGGGAGGTATGGAACCGCTTCCTTTGTTCATCTTCGAACGGATGACAGGTGTAGCATTCTCTTCGGTAGGCAATGGCACTATCATTTCGTCTTCCGGGTTCTGGAATCGTGCAAACTCTCCGCGGAATCGCAGAAGCACGTCACCAACGGCACCGTTACGGTGCTTGGCAATGATGATTTCGGCCATACCATGAAGGTCGTTACCCTTTTCGTCGGTATATATCTTGTAGTATTCAGGACGGTGGATGAAGCAAACCATATCGGCATCCTGCTCGATGGCTCCGGATTCACGAAGGTCGCTCAATTGCGGACGCTTGCCATCTACACCCTCACGGTTTTCCACACCACGGTTCAACTGACTCAGGGCTATGATAGGTATGTTCAATTCCTTGGCAAGCCCTTTGAGCGAACGTGATATGGTACTGACTTCTTCCTGACGGCTACCGAACGACATACCGCTGGCATTCATCAGCTGCAAGTAGTCGATGATGATGATTTTCACATCATGTTCTCTCACCAGACGGCGTGCCTTTGTTCTGAGTTCGAATACCGACAGTGAAGGAGTATCGTCCACATAGAGAGGCGCATCATACAGTTCCTTAATCTTATAGTCCAGCTGCCCCCATTCATAAGGAGCAAGCTGTCCGCTCTTGATTTTCTCGCCCGGTATTTCACACACGTTTACTATCAAACGGTTGACCAACTGGACGTTACTCATTTCAAGCGAGAATAATGCTACCGGCACCTTGTTGTTTACGGCTATGTTTTTAGCCATAGAAAGCACGAATGCAGTCTTACCCATAGCAGGACGTGCTGCAATGATGATAAGGTCGGAGTTCTGCCATCCGGAAGTCATCTTGTCTAGTTTGTGGAAACCGCTTGCAAGACCGCTCAAACCGTCTGTACGTGCTGCAGCAGTACGAAGCATCTCATACGCTTCCTGTATCACAGGGTTAATCTGCGTATAGTCCTTCTTCATGTTCTGCTGTGATATTTCGAACAGACGTCCTTCAGCTTCCTGCATTATGTCGTCCACGTCTTCTGTCTCGTCGAAAGCCTTTTTCTGAATGTTGCTGGTGAAAGTGATGAGCTCTCTTGCCAGATATTTCTGTGCGATTATGCGTGCGTGGTATTCGATATGGGCAGACGATGCCATCATACCGCTCAGCTGAGTGATATAGAACGGACCGCCCACTTCGTCAAGGTGTCCCCTGAAGCGCAGGTGTTCTGTCACCGTAAGCAGGTCTATAGGTTTCTGCTGTATTGCCAGGTCTGTTATGGCGGCATATATCAGCTGATGTCTGTGCTCGTAGAAAGATTCCGGTTTAAGAATCTCACTGACAAGCGAGTATGCATCCTTTTCAATCATCAGTGCACCAAGCACAGCCTTCTCCAACTCCGGAGCCTGAGGCTGAAGGTGTCCATATTCATCCGTAAGCTTTTCCTTACTTACCTTTGTTGTTCGTGCGGGTCTTTTCTGTGTAGTAGCCATTATCTATGGTATAATTTTTTGCAAAGATAAGATTTTCCTATTTATAATGCAGGAAGATGATATGCAGAAATAAAAAAAGTAGGAAGAAAGCTTCGTACGAGCTTCCTTCCTACTTTAAATATGTCATAAGACAAGGATTATTTTACTGGAATCTTATCTATTCTGTTCTGATGACGTCCGCCTTCAAATTCAGTATTGAAGAATTCGGTCATTATCTTGTCTGCCATATCAGTATCGATAAATCTGCCTGGCATAACAAGTACGTTTGCATTATTATGCTGGCGTGACAGTTTGGCTATTTCAGGAATCCAGCAAAGTGCTGCGCGTATTCCCTGATGCTTGTTAAGAGTTATACCGATACCTTGACCACTACCACAGATGGCAATACCTGGGTAACATTCGCCGGCTTCTACGGCTTCTGCCAGAGGATGTGCGAAGTCAGGATAATCGCAACTGTCAGTAGAGTAAGTTCCAAAATCTTTGTATTCTAATCCTTTTGCTTCCAACCATTGCTTAACATACTGTTTCAGTTCGAATCCTGCGTGGTCGGATGCTAGTCCTATTGTTTTCATTATAACATTGCTTTTACTTGGTTATATACATTTTCTGCTGTGAATCCCAATTTTTCGTCCAAAACCTTGTAAGGTGCAGAGAAACCGAATGATTCAAGACCCCAAACCTTTCCGTTAGGACCTACAAGTCCTTCGAGGTTTACAGGAAGACCTGCAGTGAGTCCGAATACTTTAGCGCCTGTTGGGATTATGCTTTCCTGATATTCCTTGCTCTGGCTGCGGAACAGACCTTCAGATGGAACAGAAACGATACGAGTCTTGATACCATCTTTGTGCAACAGTTCAGCACCTGCAACCAATGTAGAAACTTCAGAACCTGAAGCAACCATGATAATGTCTGGAGTACCTTCAGAGTCAGTTACGATGTAACCACCTTTAGCAGCTTCAGCATATTTAGTACCTTCTGGAAGGTCAGTAATGTTCTGACGAGAAAGTATCAATGCAGATGGAGTGTCGATGTTTTCCATTGCAAGTTTCCATGCTTCAGTAGTTTCTTTAGCGTCAGCAGGACGAAGAACAAGCATAGAGTTCTTTCCGTGGTGGTTTTTCAGTTTTTCCATCAGGCGAATCTGGGCTTCCTGTTCTACTGGTTCGTGAGTAGGACCGTCTTCACCTACACGGAATGCATCGTGAGTCCAGATGAACTTAACAGGCAACTGCATCAAAGCAGCCATACGTACAGCTGGTTTCATATAATCTGAGAATACGAAGAATGTACCGCATGCAGCGATTACACCACCGTGAAGAGCCATACCTATACAGCAGCAAGCCATTGTAAGTTCGGCAACACCAGCCTGGAAGAATGCTCCGGTGAAGTCACCTGACTGGAATGCGTGAGTTTTCTTCAAGAAACCGTCAGTCTTGTCAGAGTTAGAAAGGTCGGCAGAAGAACAGATCATGTTAGGAACCTGTTCAGCAAGAGCACCAAGAACAGTTGCAGATGCATTACGAGTAGCATCGTTAGCTTTCTGCTGGATTCCGGCCCAGTCTACTTTAGGAGCAACACCATTGAACCAGTCTTTAAGCTGAGCAGCTTTTTCAGGGTTTGCAGCAGCCCATGCTTTTTCTTCTTCGTATCTTGCAGCAACGATAGTTTCAAGTTCCTGTGCGCGTTTTGCGTAAAGTTCTTTTACATCGTCGAAGATTACGAATGGATTTTCAGGGTCAGCACCCAAGTTGATCATTGTATTCTTGTAAGCATCACCACCAAGAGGAGCACCGTGAGTCTTGCAGTTGCGTTCGTATGAAGAGTTATCGTCCTTACGTGCACCCTTACCCATGATACATTTACCGATGATAAGAGTTGGGCGTTTTGTTTCAGCTTTAGCAGCGTCAAGAGCCTTACGGATTTCATCACAGTCATTACCGTTGATTTCCAATACGTTCCATCCCCATGCGCGGTATTTCATGGCAGTATCTTCTGTCATTACATCTTTAGTTTCAGTAGAAAGCTGGATGTCGTTTGAGTCGTAGAACATGATAAGGTTATCAAGTCCCAGGTGACCTGCTATACGTCCGCTACCCTGAGAGATTTCTTCCTGGATACCACCGTCAGAGATGTATGCGTATATAGTTTCTTTAGCGAAAGTAGGGTTACCTGTACGTGCAGCAAGGAATTTTGCAGCAATAGCAGCACCCACAGCAAAAGTATGTCCTTGTCCAAGTGGTCCGGATGTGTTTTCAATACCACGTTCTACGTCCACTTCAGGGTGTCCTGGAGTAGGAGAGCCCCACTGACGAAGCTGTTTCAATTCGTCGATAGTGAATTTTCCGGCTAAAGCTAATTGAGAATACAACATAGGAGACATGTGTCCCGGATCGAGGAAGAAACGGTCTCTTCCTTCCCATTTAGGATTTTTAGGGTCGTACTGCAGATATTCTGAATACAGAACGTTGATAAAGTCTGCACCACCCATAGCACCACCTGGGTGTCCTGACTTAGCTTTTTCTACCATTGAAGCTGCCAGAATACGAATGTTGTCGGCAGCATGGTTCATTACTTGTTTGCTGTTCATATTAATTGATTATTTTGTTGAATGTTTCTATTCGTTTTCTTACGTTTTCTGAATTTTTGAGCAAAAATATAACATTTATATGTAAATCACAACCTGAATAAAAGGTTTTTTTATCATTAATTTGATAGAATTATCAGATATTCAGGCTGTTTCATGTATACTTATTGTCAAAAATACTCTTTACTTTTTGTATTTTACAGCAGCCTCTTCCACAGGGATACAAGCCTTGTAGTTTTCTATGTATTTGTTGAATCCGGCTACATCTTCTGCCGTAGGAGATACTTCTGTACCTGTATTTCCGGCAAATACCTTTTCATCCAGGAAGTCGGCAAGCGACAGATTCTTGTCATTGTTTACCAAATATGAGCCGAGTAGTGCAATTCCCCATGCACCGCCTTCACCTGCAGTTTCCATTACTGATATAGGTGAGTTGATGGCAGCAGCCAGAACTCTCTGTCCTACACCTTTAGTTCTGAACAAACCTCCGTGTCCTGTAATTCTGTCTACCTTGATTTTCTCTTCGTTGAATAGGATGTCGTTACCTATTTTCAAAACTCCAACTGAGGCATACAGATGTGCACGCATAAAGTTTGCAAGGTTGAATTTATCGCTTGCATTACGAACGAACAGTGGGCGTCCTTCTTCAAGTCCTGTTACAGGTTCACCTGAGAAGTAGTTATATGAGATAAGTCCGCCGCAGTCAGCATCGCCTTTCAATGCATTATTGTAAAGTTTTCCGAATATTTCATCCATATCTACAGGCATACCCATTAGTTCCTGATATTCCTTGAATATGTTTACCCATGCGTTAAGGTCGGAAGTACAGTTGTTGCAGTGTACCATTGCCACAAGGCTACCGTCAGGGGTAGTGACCATATCAATCATTTCGTATGGCTTAGACAAATCTTTTTCCAGTACAATCATTGAGAATGAAGAGGTACCTGCAGATACATTACCTGTACGCTGTTTTACAGCATTTGTTGCCACCATACCTGTTCCGGCATCACCTTCAGGAGGACAAACAGGAACACCGGCTTTCAGATGTCCTGATACGTCGAGCAATTTTGCACCTTTTTTTGTCAGGCAGCCTGCATTTTCGCCAGCCAGAAGAACCTTAGGAAGAATGTCTTCCAGTGTCCAGCTGTATCCGTATGGAGCTACAAGATCATTGAATTTCTTCACCATTTCTGCAGAATAGTTCTTAGTTTCCGGATTGATAGGAAGCATACCAGATGCGTCGCCTATACCAAGAACCTTTTCTCCTGTTATCTGCCAGTGAACATATCCTGCCAGTGTAGTAAGGAACGTTATGTCTTTTACGTGTTCTTCTTTGTTTAGTATTGCCTGATAAAGATGCGAGATACTCCATCTCAAAGGAATATTATAGACGAACAGTTCAGACAATTCGGCAGCGGCCTTACCTGTATTAGTATTTCTCCATGTACGGAAAGGAACGAGAATTTCTTCTTTGTCGTTGAAAGCCATATATCCGTGCATCATTGCACTTACACCGATTGCAGCAAGATTTTCAATTTCGATACCGTATTCTTTATTTACGTTTGTGCGGAGGTCAGCATAACAATCTTGTACTCCGTTCCAGATAGCATCGATGCTGTATGTCCACAAACCGTTTTCAAGTTGGTTTTCCCATGTGTGGCTTCCTTGGGCGATAGGCTTGTTTTCTTCGTCAATCAGTACGGCTTTGATTCTTGTAGAACCGAATTCAATACCTAATATGGCTTTTCCGCTTTCTATTGTTGATTTTGCATTAAGACTCATAGATTTTAAGTTTTTAAGTTTACGAGTTTCTAAGTTTTTGAACTCTTAAGTTTTAAAAAATTAAAAGTGCTTCAAACGATTGCTCGCCGAGCACTTTTAATTAGGGTTATATATAACTTATGAATTAGCAAAGAGCTTTGTTCAGCATGTAGTAAACTTCGTTCATACGAAGCTCTTTCTTGAACTCACTGATAGTAGTATCTTTGTTGATATGAACCATTTCGATACCTGCGATTTCTGCATAGTCTTCCCAGTATTCAGCTGTCAAGTCGTATGAGAAGCAAGAGTGGTGAGTACCACCTGCAAGAATCCATGCACCTGCACCAACCTCGAAGTCAGGCATTGGTTTCCAAAGTGCAGAAGCAACAGGAAGTTTAGGCAATGGTTTTGGTTCGATACATTCTACATCGTTTACGATGAGGCGGAAACGGTTTCCTAGGTCAACAACAGTAGCTGTACATCCTGTACCAACTTTAGAAGTAAATACAAGGCGTGCAGTCTGGCTCTTGCGTACACCGATACCGAGGAAGTGAACTTCCAGACGAGGTTTCTTGGCAGCGATCAACGGACAAACTTCCAACATGTGTGCCTGAAGAATTGAGCTGTTCTTTCCGTCGAAGTTCAAAGTATAGTCTTCAAGGAATGAGCAACCGTTTGCGAGTCCCTGGTTCATTACCCATACTGTACGGTAGAGAGCTGCAGATTTCCAGTCACCTTCAGCGCCAAATCCGTAACCTTCTGCCATCAAGCGCTGTGATGCAAGTCCAGGAATCTGGTCGAAGTAGCTACCGTCTGTCTGACCAAGGTCATCGAAGTTTGTAGTGAATCCTTTTGCACCTTTAGCTTTCAGGATAGCGCGAAGAGCAAGTTCTGCTTTTGCTGCATTCCATACTTTCTGGTATGCTTCAGTAGATTTGTCTTCAAGTTCTGCATCGTGGTCGTATTCGCTGAAGTAAGTTTTTACCAAAGCTTCAACTTCTTCGTCCTTGATATTCTTGTGGTATTCCATCAGTTCGCTTACCGGGCAGTAGTCTACGTGGTAACCCATGCGCTGTTCAGCTTCTACCTTGTCACCATCTGTTACGGCTACATTGTTCATCTGGTCGCCGAAACGCAAGATAAGCATATCCTGTGAGTCAGCCCATGCAGCACATACTCTCATCCATACAGCAATCTTGCTGAGAGTTTCTTCATCTTTCCAGTAGCCTACAACTACTTTGCGGCGTACACGCATACGAGTGCAGATATGACCGAATTCGCGGTCGCCGTGTGCACTTTGGTTCAGGTTCATGAAATCCATGTCCATAGTGTCCCAAGGAATTTCCTTGTTGAACTGAGTGTGAAGATGCAGTAAAGGTTTCTTCAACTGCTGAAGTCCGTGAATCCACATCTTGGCAGGAGAGAATGTGTGCATCCATGTGATTACACCGACACATTTTTCATCATTGTTTGCTGCTTTGAATACTGCTTCTACTTCTTTTGAAGAGTTTGCAGTGCCTTTATATACTACCTTAACAGGAAGTTTTCCACTTTCGTTAAGACCTGCTACCATTTCGTTACTGTGTGCATCGACTGCTATTACAGCGTCGCCTCCGTAAAGGAGCTGAGCTCCGGTTACGAACCATACTTCATACTGACTGAATGCGTTCATAATTTTTGATTTTATTAAAGGGTTTATTAATTTTATTGGAAGTTGTGGAAGTATGAAGTCATAGAAGTTAAGAATTTATAGAAGTTAATGAAGTTAAGAAGTAATGCCTCTTACTTTATCTTGTCTACCTACTTTATCTCCTTTATCTCCTCTACCTCCTTTATTTACTTATTTATTTATTTTTTCTGTCCGTAATAGGCGTTAGGACCATGCTTGCGGTTGAAATGTTTTTCTACCAGCAGAGGGTTCATTGTAAGGTTAGGATTTGCAGCATAAGCAATGCTTGCCATTTTTGCCACTTGTTCCATAACCACTGCATTGTGGACAGCATCGTTTGCATCCTTACCCCATGAGAAAGGACCATGATTTTTTACCAAAACTCCTGGAGTGTGTACAGGATTCATACCTTCGAAACGTTTCACTATCACGTTGCCTGTTTCCTTTTCATATTCGCCTTTCACTTCAGCCTCAGTCATATCTGCTGTGCAAGGAATAGCTTCGTGGAAATAGTCCGCATGAGTTGTTCCTATGTTTGGAATGTCAAGTCCAGCCTGAGCCCACGCAGTGGCATAAGTGGAATGAGTGTGAACCACACCACCGATTTCAGGGAATGCCTTATAAAGTACCAGATGGGTAGGGGTGTCGCTCGACGGACGAAGAGAACCTTCCACTACATTGCCTTCAAGGTCTACTACCACCATATCATCAGCTTTCATCTCATCATATGATACTCCGCTTGGCTTTATCACTACAAGTCCGGTTTCGCGGTCTATTGCCGAAACATTGCCCCATGTGAAGATTACAAGTCCATGTTTCACCAGATCCAGATTAGCATGGAATACTTTTTCTTTTAATGCTTCTAACATATTCGAGTTATTTAAAAAATCAGATTTTGAATTTAGGATCTTTTTCGTATACCTTGTCGTTGAATTTGTAAAGACGTGCACCTCTTTTTGATCCTGTCTTGTCTATTTTGTCTGTTTGTTCTATAAAATCCATTTCAGCTATACGCTTACGGAAATTTCTTTTGTCCATTGTTTCTCCGTATATAGCTTCGTACAGGTTTTGCACCTGTGTCAGTGTGAACAGTTCCGGAAGAAGATTGAACCCTATAGGTTTGTTCGATGCCTTTTCCTTCATCATCTCTCTTGCTTTCGTAACCATTTCCGAATGGTCGAAAATCAGGTCTGGCACTTCGTTTATGTTCACCCAGTGTGCATTGTGCTGCTGAACCAGTTCACGGTCGTATTCGTTTATGTTAATCAGTGCGTAGTATGCCAGCGAGATTACCCTTTCTCCCGGGTCTCTGTCTACGGCACCAAATGCACCAATCTGTTCCATATATACGTCCTCAAGTCCTGTCAGTTCGCTAAGTACGCGTTTTGCTGCATCGTCTGCACTTTCGTTTTCTTGTATAAATCCTCCCATAAGAGACCATTTTCCCTTAGCCGGTTCAAAATTTCTCTTTAGAAGGAGCAGATTCAGTTCGCCTTTTTCGAAACCGAATATAATACAGTCAATGCCAACATAGAATTTTGGATTTTGTTTGTAGTATGCTGTCATGTAATACAGATTTTATATTGTTCTACATTATTTTGTTGCAAATGTAGAACAATATTTAAGTTTTTTACCAGAAATAGGCGTAGAATAATCCGCAGAGAACCACAACACCAAGTGTTGCAATTACGTCCCACTTGTTCCAGCTCTTTCTGATAAGTTCCTTATAGCTGCTGGTGAATGTGATTGCTTCAATCTGTTGTGCTGTTGGTTTCGGAGTGAAGCAAGACACTACTGCCATCATTATCATAAGGAATACAAGTAACCATATTTCGAAAATCAACCAGTTAGTCTGCCAGAACCATGCTGTAGCATCCCAGAATGCTCCTTCCATATTGGCTGTACCACTCTTTGTTATTACGTTTGTCACGAGTCTTACCATACCGATGATGAAACCACCGATAAGTCCCCATTCGCCTGCCTTTGGAGTGATTTTCTTAGAGAAAATACCCAATGTGAATACCGCTACCATAGCAGGTGCCAACAGTGACTGGATGTCCTGCAGATAGCTGTACAGATTGTCCATGTTCATCATGATAGGCAACCAGAGCAAACCAAGGATAACGACCACCACCGTTGCCACACGGCCTACGAATACATAGTGTGCTTCGCTCTTGCCCTGACGCATAGGTTTGTAGAAGTCTTCTGTAAACAGAGTTGCACAACTGTTGAAGAATGCAGCAAGTGAAGTTACCAGTGCGCAGATGAAACCGATTGTTACCAATCCTTTCACTCCGGCAGGAAGAATGTTCTTAACCATCATGGCGAAAGCGCCGTCAGTATCATGCTGGTTTGTAAGATCCATTACGATACCGCTGTTAGGATCCTGTGCCAATGCTACTGCTACCATACCAGGGATAAGGAACATGAATACAGGAAGAATCTTGAAATAACCGGCTGCGATAGTACCGCGGCGTGCACGTTTCATTACTACATCATCAGATTCGCCTTTTTGCTGTCCGAGTACACGCTGAACGATATGCTGGTCTGTACACCAATACCAGAAACCGATGATAGAAGCACCGATGAATACAGCAAATCCAGGGAACTTAGAGTACATTGGATCTCCTTCGTCCCAGTGGAACATATGGTTGATACCATATCCTTCGTGGGCAGAACGTGCATATTCCATCATATTGCCCCATCCATCGGCAATGCTTCCCTGTCCAAGAGCCGAAAGTCCCAGGAAGAGTACCAGGAACGAACCAATAATTAATATAGGAGTCTGTATGGCAGACATTGTCATCACACCTTTCATACCTCCCAAAACAGTAAATACAGCAGTGATTGCAATCAGTCCTAGAGCTCCCCACCAGAATGGAAGTCCGAACAAGTATTCGAAGAAGATACCACCGGTGAATGCTGTTACACTCACTTTTGTCAGAATATAGGCGATAAGAGTGATGATACTCAACCATGAGCCTGTTCTCTGAGTATAACGGTATTTCAGGAAGTCAGGCATAGTGATAATCTTGCCCATTTTGTTGTTCAACAACTGATAGAATGGAACAAACAACCATCCCAAAATAAGAATCATCCAACCCTGCATTTCCCAGTGTGCCATACCTACACCGTCTTTTGCTCCTGTACCTGCAAGTCCTACCAAGTGTTCCGAACCGATGTTGGCTGCAAAGATTGCAGCACCGATAACGTACCAAGGTTCACCTTTTCCAAACAAATAATCCTGACTGTCGGCTCCCTGCATTGCAAGTTTGTCCTTGCGTACTGCGCGCCAAACTGCCCAAGCCACTCCCAAAATACCTATGACCAGAACAGCCCAGTCCAACCAAATAAATTCTTTTGAACTCCAATTCATGATAAAAGTGTTTTTATGATATTATACTATATGTTATTTTTCAACTCCGAATTTGAAAACGCAGTGGCTGTAGTATTTTTCTCCAGGTTTGAGGATTACAGAAGGCCATTGAGTCTTGTTAGGACTGTCTGGATAATGTTGCGATTCAAGACATACTGAAGCACGTTGTGGATATGCTACACCATGTTTGCCTTTTACCTTGCCTGTCAGGAAGTTTCCGGTGTATACCTGAATTCCCGGTTCGTTGGTATAAACTTCAAGTGTTATGCCGCTTGTTGGGCTTGTAAGTTTGGCTGCAACCTTTGTATCGTCACCTTTGGTTGACAATACCCAGTTGTGGTCGAAACCGTTTCCAAACTTAACCTGCTCATTGTCAAAAGCTGTTACGTCCGGAGCAATTGTTTTAGGCGTGTTGAAGTCGAAAGGAGTGTCTTTAACGGCCATCATTTCGCCTGTTGTCATATAAGTGCTGTCTACCGGAGTGATGCTGTCCGAAGCTACATATAGGATATGGTCTGTAGCTGGTTTAGACATGTCTCCGCTGAGGTTAAAATATGAATGGTTTGTCATGTTGATAATTGTAGTCTTATCAGTAGTTGCATCATATTTTATGTCAATGGCATTGTCCGGAGTCAATGTATAAGTAACATTTGCGGTAACATTTCCCGGAAAATTATTGTCGCCGTCGGCCGACTTCATTGTAAGAACGATAGTGCTGTCGTTAGTTTGATTAGCTTCGTACACCTGATACTGCCATCCTGTAGGTCCGCCGTGCAGACAGTGTCCGAAATTGTTGGTAGGGAGCTGTATTTCCTGTCCGTCGATATTTATCTTTCCTTTATTGATACGATTGGCGTATCTTCCTATGCTTGCTCCGAAATCACTTGGTATATTCTGATAATCATTGATGTTGTCGAATCCAAGCACAACGTCTGTCATTTTGCCGTTTTTGTCCGGTACCATTACAGATACTATTCTACCTCCGAAGTTTGTAACACAAACTTCCATTCCGTTTTTGTTTGTAAGCTTGTAAAGAGCTGTTTTCTTACTGCCGTCGATTGTTGTTTCAAAGTTACTAGGATTTAGTCCAGACAGTGTAAGTTCTGTTTTTTTCTCTTGTGATGCGCATCCGCTTAACAGGATTACTGCGGCACCGACGCTTAAAAATGACTTCTTCATGTTTCTCATTATATGTTATTTATGGTGTTTTCTTTTTTACGGTGTAAAAATAACACTTTTTTTCTTAACTCGTTTGAATATTTATATGTTTTACAACATTAAAAGTGTTGTTTTGACACTTTTTGTAATACTGACTTCTTTATATAGCGTTTTTACCCTCTTTATTAGGCTTTTGCATGCTATATATATAATGTGTATATCTTATGATTGATTATCAGGGAAAATTGTATGCAAGTTTGTTTAATAAAACAAGCCGTTAAGATTAGCGTTACACGTACGTGTTACGCTCGTTGCACGAACGTGTCACACGAGTCACACGAATGTGTTGCACGCGTTACACGAACGTGTCACACTAAAAATGTACGCTTAAAGCTGTTGCCGGCTCAAATCAGGTGATTCCGTATGCTGGATGTAATTTTTTGTCGCTGTTTTATACATAAATAAAGATTTATATTTAAATTTGTTTGTGAAATCACTTTAAATCAATAGAATATGGAACATTCTATATACAGCTATTCACTTTGCATAGCATTACCCCTGATGCTTTTCTTCGGTTTTTATTTACTTTTCGGCAGAACTCCCGACAAGCTATTTTCGGTAATTATCTTCGTTCGCGTCGCATTATGGGTACAGCTCTTCTTATGCTTGCCGTCAATTATTCCGTACATTTCTTTTTCGGAATAAGATTTCTTGACGTTAATGCCGCCATAACGATGAACCTTTCCACATATTTTCTGTGCTACTGGCTCTTCAGTTCTGCCCTTACTACTTTGCTCGACCGTTTCTATATCACACGCCGCAGATTTACTGTCCATCTGTTTCTGTGGATATTGTTTACAGCCCTTTCATCCGTAGTATTGCTTTTCCTTCCGGACGGAACAATGCAGAATGTCGGGCTTTTGTGTCTGGCTCTTTGGCTTGTTGTCTATGGCATAGTTCTCGCATTGCGTCTTATAAAGGCCTATAAACGTGCCGTCATTCTGTTCGAGGATACCCATTCCGACGATATAGGAACCTATATCAGGTGGCTTTCGGTTTTCACATGGTGGGCTGTTATATTCGGTGTGGGGTGTGGCCTGTTAACTTTTCTGCCCGATGATTATGTGTTTATATGGATTCTCTCGTCAGTTCCTTTCTATATATATCTTTTCTGTTCGTATATGAACTATCTGCTGTTTTATGAGCAGGTGGAAAGAGTATTCGAGTCGGAAATGTCTTCTGTAGTCGTTACTGATGTCTTTCCGGAAGAGCCAAAAGATGTCGGGGCTCCGTCTCATTATGCCGAGATATCAGAGAAGATAGCCGCATGGATTCAGGCCGACGGTTATGTATGTCCCGGACTTACAATCAAGGAACTTTCCGAAACTTTGCAGACAAACCGTACTTATCTTTCCGGATATATCAAATCAAAATATAACGTTTCCTTCCGTGACTGGATTACCGGTATGAGGATAGAGTATGCAAAATATTTTCTCGGCAATAATCCGGAGATGACAATAGCCGATATATCCTCGAAATCAGGTTTTCAGTCTCCAAGCCATTTCATACGTCTGTTCAGGGAAAGAGAGGGGTGTTCTCCTGCCAGATGGAGGAAAACAAGGATGCAATAGACTGTTGTCATAAAAATATCCTATTCTACAAAAAACGAATAGTCTAAACAGCAAAAAAAGCGATTTTGACAATTAATACAATTTTTATAGATTCTGATAATATACTAATGGAATTTTTAAATTTATTTTATATGTCGTAATTCATTGTGAATATCAAATACATATAAAATATGAGTAGAAAAATCACTTTTCTTACCCTGTTTCTGTGGCTGATGACGGTAACTTTTCCTGTCATTGCGCAACAGAAAGCAGACACGACCTACACCTTCCGCTTCGTTCCGCAGAAGGACATGTTTTACGTGCCTTGGAACGGCAATGACACGGAACTTGCCCGTCTGTTGGAATGTATCGAAAGCAACAAAACCACAATTCTTGACGGCAAGCTGCCGCTTTATGTTGATGACTACTGCAACTCGCGGGGCAGTGAAGCCGAAAATCTTGCTACGGCAAAGATCCGTGCCAATCGTGTGAAATCCGAACTGATTACACGTGCGGATATAAAAGAGGAGAATTTCATCACCCGCAACCATGCAACTGAGGGTGATTTTGTCACCGTACGCCTGACGGTACAGGTAAAAGAGACAGCCGTAATGGATACGGATGCGGAAGCCCGACGCAAAGCGGAAGCCTAACGACTGGCAGCCGAGAAGCGTGCCGAACAGGAACGTCTTGCCGAAGAGCAGCGCAAGGCGGAAGAAGCCCGACTTGCCGCTGAAAAAGCGGAAGCCGAGAAAGAGGTTCAACAAAATACACTTGCCGACACTCCGTCAGAAACCAAAATCACAAATGATTATCATCTCTCCCTGCGTGCCAACCTGTTGCGCTGGGCTACCCTGACACCCGATTTAGGACTTGAATGGCGCATCTGCCCGTCGTGTGGCATTGCCGTAAACGGCTCGTGGACTTCTTGGACGTGGAACGACAAAGACCGCCGCTATGCACTCTGGGAAGTGGCTCCGGAAGTGCGTTACTACATGGGTGAGAAGAAATACTGGTATGTAGGCGCAATGTTCAAGGCCGGACAGTTCAACAACAAACTCTCCGAAACAGGCAAGCAAGGCGACCTGATGGGTGGCGGCATTACCGCCGGCTACCAGCTGCGGCTGAACAAGACACTGGCTATTGATTTCAACCTCGGCTTGGGCTACCTGAATGCCGACTATGAGAAATATGAGGTCATCGACGGTGTGCGAGTACGCCGCGGCACGGGGACTCAGGACTGGTGGGGTCCCATCAATGCCGGTGTGACATTGGTATGGAAATTATTCTAAGGAAGGAGGAATTTTATGGAACAGACAAAATACAGATATCGTTTATCAAGAATATTAGTCGTTCGTAAAACGAATTTTCACCTTTTCGGGGAAAAAGTCAAATTTGCGTCAGTCTTGCTGACTGCACTGCTGCTTGCCTCTTGTGTGAAAGATACGCTTTATGACACGCCGCATTCCGACAAGGTAGCTGTCACCATCAGCCTGACGGGACTGTCGGCAGACGATAACTATGTACTCGACATGGACGGGAAGGTGGCCGACATTACAGGTTCGCCATTCACCAATCCTGACCTGCTCAATCCGGGAACACACAGTATGGTAATCTATAACCGTGCGGAAGGTTTCACTTTCAACGGACGGATGGCACGGGTCAATGCCCCCGATGGCAAGAGCTGTGCGGACGGTGCATCCGTAATCCCACTTCCGGGCTATCTGAAGACCGTCAGTCAGGAGATAACCGTAACTGCTGACGACACGCTGCGTGTCAGTCCTGTTCCGCAGCAGCGCGTACGTGACCTGCAACTGGAACTGGAAGTGACACAGGGACGCCCCGAACTGATACAGAGCGTTACCGCCACCCTCAGCGGCATAGCCGGAATTTTTGATATGGAGAAGGGACAGACCATCGGCGAACCGACCTCCACGGTCTTCTCCTTCACCCGTGAAGGCAGCAAGCTCACGGCCGACGCCCACCTGCTGGGTACGATGGGAGCCGTTCAGACACTGGTGCTGGACATCGTCTTTACCGATGGCGGACGCACACAACACACCGAGGTGGATTTGACCGAAGCTCTCGCCAACTTTTACGGTGACATGATTACCGTCTATCGCATAACCGGAACGCTGGAGACCCTCGTCGGCATGGAAGAAGGCAAGGGCAAAATTACCGGAAGGGAAACGGTGGAAGGTGGCGATGCCAGTGCGGAAATGTAACGGGAACTATGCAATTTAACAATTAAAAACTATAAATATAATGAAGACAAGATTTTTTGCTTTCGTAGCGCTGGCATTGACACTTGCCGCCTGTAACAACGACAACGAGAGCCTGAATGACGGCCCGGTAGCCGCTCAGTTTATTGCCGACATTACGCCCGCTACCCGAGTCAATTCGGAAGGAACCGACTGGACCGACGGCGACCGCATCGGCGTCACCGGCGCAGGCTTTACCAACGTGCCCTACGTGAGAGAGAGAGGCCTGTTCGTGCCCGAGGGTACGACCATCTATTTCAATGACAACGAAACTAAGACTTTCAATGCCTACTATCCGTATCAGGCTGACGGCGGAACGGTGACCGTCAGCACCGCAGCCGACAAACAGGGCACGGGCATCGACCTCCTCTTTGCCTCGGGATCCACAGGCGACACACACAACCCGAAGGTGAGCTTCACCGACAAAACGGCTGAAGGCGGCGCAGACAACTCTTTCCACCACAGCATGAGTCTCATCAAGTTCACATTCAAGGCAGGCGACGGCCTCAGGTTCAGCGAAACGGAACCTACGGGCACGACTGCCGTAACCGCAGCCTCCGAATCGCTGATTACCATGCAGCTTAACGGTGCCACCACTTCGCAAGTCATTATTCTCCCACAAGGAGTGACCTCCTCTCTTGACCTTAAAGTGTCTTTCAACGGACTGGACTATACAACCACACTGCCGAATCCATCCAAGCCCGAAGCAAATCAGTTCTCCGCAGGCTATGCCTACACCTACGACATAACGCTCAATAACAAGGGTATTACGGTGGAAGAATCGGAGATTACCCCGTGGAAATCCGGAGATTCGAACGATGCAAGTACCACGCTGTAAGTTTCACATACAGCTGCCCCGGCGCAAGCGTCAAGCCGGAGCTGTCCATAGACAGAATGGTGCGACGGCCGCCTTCGCAGGCGGCAGCACAAAACGAAAACAAATAAAAAACAACCCGATATGAAAAAAATACATTCCATCCATCTGCTTCTTGCAGCAGCCGCGCTGCTCCTTGCCACGGCTGCCTGCACGATGGACGAGCTGGCGGACGGCAACCGTCTGCCCAAAGGACAAAATCCCCTTGAGATAGCCAGCATCACCATCAGCGTGGAGGGCGGCGAGGCGCAGCCCTGGAGCGCACCGCAGACACGCGTCAGCGAGATTGCGGACGGCACGGGCAGCGTGTTCGACGCAGGCGACCTGTTCGCCGTGCAGATTGACGGCGAGGAAGAGGGCGGCACCTACACCGTGCAGGACGACAACACCGTCAAGCCGAAACGCCCCTATACTGGAGCGACCGCAACGACAACACCGTTAATTCTTGGTACCCCGCCACGGACGGCACCATCGACCTCGGTAACCAGAGTCAAAGTCTTGCTTATCTGCTGTACAGCACAGGCAGTGGCAACTATGAGATTCCGGTCACGCTGAACTTCACCCACGCTTTGGCGAAGGTATGCATCACGCCTTCGGACGATGCACTCGGCGAGATGCAAAGCCTTCAGCTCTATACTTACACACAGTGTACCTACGAAAAAGGCAAAGTCGTGCACAGGGCACGAACGAGGTCTGGATAGAGATGAAGCAGTGCGAACACACCGAGAACGGCGCCACCATCACCTGCTGGGAGGCGAACGTGGTGTCCGGCTACACGATAACCAAGCTGATGGCAAATCACGACAACAAAGAACGCCCCCTCTCTACCGCCATCACCCCCGAGGTGGGCAAGTTCTACAACATCACGCTGAATAAGGACAAGGGATATAACCTGTCTGCTGATGGCAATACCTACGAGGTTTACAACGCCGACGGCCTGCTGGCATGGAACGAAGCCTCACAGGGTGACCTCTCGCTGAACTGCACCCTGACCGCCTGCTACTGGGGAAGCAATCCCGACGCAGGCATCGGCTACAATCAGGGAGGAACCACTATCGAAACCACCAAGTGACGGACGGTAACTGGACAAATGCCGTTACACAGATGAACGCCGCCCTGCAGAGCGCAGGCTGGCAGTACTCACTCGACGGAGCATTGCCAACATTGAAGAAATAGTAAACCGTCTGGCGGGAAAAGTTCCGCCCGCAACGGAAGATAACCGAAGTATAACCCCAAAAGAAAAGAACTCCCATTCCTGGCGGGAGCATTCTGCCCGGTAACATCATACAGACACCGCAGCCCGCTACCGCAAGGTCAGTGGGCTGCATTTTAATAAGGAGAAAAGAATAATATAAAAAATGAGGTATACCGCATGAAACAGAAAACAATAGCAACCAGACACCTGCGCATCAAGATAGCGGCAGGATATGTGCTGATACTATTCGTCATTTTCGGCATCGTCTATATTGGGCTCAATGAACAGAACAGACAACAGGAATTGGAAGCTACTACCTACAAAATAGGAAGTCTCCGCAAGGATGTACACGAGGTATATATAAAGGTAGTGGATTTATCCATGATTGGTGAAACTGATGGCTGTTATATAAAATACTTCCACTTATATAGTGGATTATTACGGATAATCTATTATCTTTGGCATGTGAACAATATAGAATTGCATGGAAATCATATTCAACGAAAAGTATTTGAAGGAAATGTATGTTACCGGACAGACGGATAAGAAACACCGATATCAACAGCAGGTGGTGCGTAAATATATCCGCGTCATTGACATAATGATAGAGACTTCGAACGTACAGGGGCTTCAAAGATACAACTCGCTGAATTACGAAAAGCTGAAAGGCGATAAAGCCGGACTTTCGTCCGTGCGAGTGAACGACAAGTACCGCATTGAGTTCGAAGAACGAACAAGAGAAGGCGAAACAATCGCAACGATATGCAATATTACAGATTTGTCGAACCATTATAAATAACAGACGGCTTATGATTGAGAAACAAGGAATAGATCCTACGATGATTGCCAACAACCTCACTCCGGCATATCCTACCCACCCTGGTGAAGTCCTGAAAGAAGAGATTGAATACCGCAAGATTTCGCAGCGTAAGTTATCAGAGCAGATGGGAATCTCCTATAAAATGTTGAATGACATTCTGAACTGTCGTCGTCCTGTTACGGCACAGACAGCAATGCTCTTCGAGGCAGCTCTGAATGTACCTGCGGATTCACTAATGCGTCTGCAGTTGAAATATAACATGTGGCAGGTCGCTGCCAATCCCTCTTTTATGGAGCGTCTGAAGCAGGTACGCAAGTATGCCGCCATGCTGTAACTTACGTTACATAGAAGGTTTCCTGTCCCGCTTCTCTTGATAAAAGGGGAAGGTGGAACAGGTCTTTTGGATTGAAAATAACCCGTGCCATATTGAAAAAAAACAATATGCTGTAAGTATGGGATTTCTGTTAGTTGCCGGTGAAGTGGAAGAATAAGAAGGGGCAATCATTAGACTAAAAAGACAAGAAATAAACAAAAGAATCAAAATATTACACTGTCTTTCCCAGAAACACCCCGACAACGGACAATGCTCCCAGTTGTTCCATTTTTCGTTTCAGCTGCCTGAAACTTTCTCCGGTAGTGAGTACATCATCCGGCAGGACAACATTCTTGCCTTTAATATACCGCCGGGTGAATTGCAGGTTTCGCAGTATATCCTTATCCTTTCCCTTTCCTTTCAGCTGTTCGCGGTCTTCTTCTATCCATATATTAAAGCCGTCTGCAATGCCCAGCCATTTGTCTTCCGGCTTCCGTCAGGAACATGCCGATTGTGAGAAAGGTTGTGTTGGAGGTTATTGAAAAGCGAGATAAGAGAATAAAAAAACAGGAGCCTTCGGCAGATTTATTTTGCCGGGGGCTTAGTGTGTTTGCACATATAGCGTTAGGAAATAGAAAAAAGCAATTAACTCAAAAATGCTAAACTAAAGAATTTGATGGGAAAAGAAATAATTGTATCTTTACGTACACGCATAAAAAAACCGGATTCATCACCAGTAACTGAAAGCTGGGAGAGGAACGCCCGGGACTGCGATACAAAAGTACAAAAGATATGGAACATAACAAAGCATTTTTTGAAATGAATCCATCTGCTGGAATCTGAATCGGGTGGAGGATATTCACCGTGAAATGATAGTAGTAATGGGGTGGATGAACAGGGATGTACCAGGATGGCTGCAGCTTATTGACAGATTTGATACGGTATGCGCTAACATCAGAAAAAACATGGGATGGTAATTTTTAAGGATGGACTTATGGAAGTAGGATTGGCGGATATTGAAAAAGTGAGATAAGAGAATAAAAATAGGAGTCCTCGGCAGTGCCGGGGGCTTCGTGCTTTATGAAACAAATAGGTGTGGATGAACCTTATAATTTAAAATAAAGTGTTAAATTCATACTGCAAATCGGATATTTTTTTTATATTCGCTTTCGGAACTTTAATTGAAAGATAATATGGAACTATCTGTTGGCAATGCAGACCGTTACTGGAATCTGTTGAAAGATCTGAGCGATGAAATGAAGCTGGACTTGATTGCAAGGTTGAGCAATTCTATGCGTAAAAAGAATAAGACGGAACATATATCAGCCAGCCGTTTTTATGGTGTGTGGAATGATGATGACAGTATGGATGCCGATTGTTTGGCGGCAAAAGTCAGAATGGATAGGAAGTTTAAGGACGACATAACTGCATTCTGACGATATGGAAAAGTATCTGCTTGACACAAACATTTGCATCTTCCTGCTGCGTGGTAAATACGATGTGGATAAGAAGATAGACCAAGTTGGTATTGAGAATTGTTATATCTCCGAAATCACCGTGGCCGAACTAAAATACGGTGCCGAATTGGGGAGCAGACAAGGGCTGACACGCCGAACGCAGAACTTGGAAGAATTTATAGATTCAATGCATGTGCTGCCAATTGGCGAAACACTCGATCTCTTTGCTAAAGAGAAAGCGCGCCTGCGTTTGGCGGGTACGCCTGCCGATGACAATTTCGATCTGCTAATAGGATGTACCGCCATTGTTTACGATTTGGTGATGGTGACAGAAAACGTCCATGACTTCAAGAACTTCTCTGGTATCAGGCTTTGAGAACTGGATAAAGCGATAATTGTTATAGAAAAGTGAGATATAAGAATAAAGAAACAGGAGCCTTCGGCGGTTGCCGGAGGCTTTATAGTATACCATCAAGTGAAGTCACAATTCCTGCATGAGGATATGCCTCAAGTTCCTCGCGTGTAGTCATTCCGTGCAGCACTCCTGCAAAATCGACTCCGGCGTTGCGTGCCGTTTCCGCATCCACGGTGCTGTCGCCGCAATACAGAACATCGGCTGTTTCTAATCCTAAATGGCTTATGGCAAACGTCAGTCCTTCGGGCGATGGCTTAGGGGTCTTTACATCTTCTCCACCTACTATTATGTCAAGAAATCCTTCGGGAAGTTTCTTTCCTAAAAGCTCCATGATTCTGTATCTGTACTTTGTGGAGATTATCCCTATTCTTGCTCCTCTTTCCTTAAGACGTGACAGTACATCAAGTGTTTCCGGAAATAGTACGGTGTTGGCAGTCATAAGTCTGTCGGCCTGCGCCACATATTCTTTGCGGTAGGCTGCTAAAGTTTCTTTATCATCTATGCCGGTAAGTATGGTGAATGATTCTTCAAGAGTTTTTCCTATGGTACGCTTTATCGATTCATCACTGATGCCGTCATGTCCGTGCATGGCGAGTACGTTTCTGAAACACATCACTATGCCGCGCGATGAGTCGGCCAGTGTATAGTCGAAATCGAAAAGATAAGCCTTGTAAGTTTTCTGCATAATAAGTTTATATTTTGTGTAAAGGTAATGCTTTATGGGTTTTATCCAAAGTAAAATCTGCTTTTTTGTCTTCTGATTGTAGTTTGAACGATTTTTTTGTAACCTTTATATCTCCATGCTTATGTATATTTTCTGAATTTTTTGTACTTTTGTTCCGCTTAAACTAATTTAATTGCTTAAAAAGAATGGGAGGTTTTTTTGGTACAGTCTCTAAGGCTGAATGTGTGACCGATTTGTTTTACGGCACAGACTATAATTCTCACCTCGGTACTAAACGTGCCGGAATGGCTACTTACTCTGCCGGTGAGGGGTTCATGCGCGCTATACACAGTTTGGAAAGTTCTTATTTCCGCACCAAGTTCGAATCAGAGTTACCACAATTTAAGGGAAATGCAGGTATTGGAGTGATAAGTGACACTGATCCGCAGCCTATAATGATAAACTCTCACTTGGGCAAGTTTGCTATAGTGACAGTGGCAAAAATCAATAATGAAGAGGAGTTGGTGGAAGAACTTCTGGCATCGAACATGCACCTGTCTGAAATGAGTATGTGTAAAACAAACCAGACGGAACTGGTAGCATTGCTTATTGTCCAGGGAAAGGATTTCGTGGATGGTATAGAGAATGTATTCAATAAGATAAAAGGTTCCTGTTCAATGCTTATTCTTACTGAAGATGGTATTATCGTTGCACGCGACAAATGGGGACGTACTCCGATTATCATCGGTAAGAAGAACGGGGCATATGCTGCTACAAGCGAGTCGAGCAGTTTGCCTAACCTTGATTTTGAAATAGAAAAATATGTCGGCCCGGGAGAAATCATCCGTATGCGCGCCGATGGACTGGAGCAGATGCGCAAACCTAATGATAAAATGCAGATCTGCTCTTTTTTGTGGGTTTACTATGGCTTCCCGGTTTCTTCGTACGAGGGTAGAAACGTTGAGGAAGTGCGATTCATGTCAGGCTACAAGATGGGACAGACAGACGACTCGGAAGTGGACTGCGCATGCGGTATTCCTGACTCGGGTGTGGGTATGGCGCTGGGTTATGCCGAAGGAAAGGGTATACCTTATCATCGTGCAATAGCGAAATATACTCCTACATGGCCGCGGAGCTTTACTCCTAGCAATCAGAGTATACGTTCGCTGGTGGCTAAGATGAAGCTTATCCCTAACCGCTCTATGCTTCAGGGAAAGAGACTTCTGTTCTGTGATGATTCCATAGTACGTGGTACTCAGCTTCGTGATAATGTGAATATCCTTTATGATTACGGGGCAAAGGAGGTACATATGCGTATAGCTTGTCCGCCGCTTATCTACGGATGTCCGTTCATAGGGTTTACGTCGTCGAAGAGCGATATGGAGCTTATCACACGTCGTATTATCAAGGAAATAGAAGGCGACGAGAATGCAAAACTCGATAAGTATGCTACTACTGATTCGCCTGAGTACAAGGAGCTGGTGGAACGCATAAGATCGCGTTTCGGACTGACTTCGCTTAAGTTCAATACTCTTGAAACTCTTATTGAGGCTATCGGACTTCCT
This sequence comes from Bacteroides caecigallinarum, assembly GCF_021531075.1. Lineage (GTDB taxonomy): Bacteria > Bacteroidota > Bacteroidia > Bacteroidales > Bacteroidaceae > Phocaeicola > Phocaeicola caecigallinarum_B. The sequence continues at coordinate 93,019 of NZ_JADYTJ010000003.1, forward strand.
AAATGTAAGGTTTGTACACACTGTTTCGACGGCTCAAGCTGTTTCTGATAAATTACAGAAAGATATATAAAATAAAAAACTCCGCAGGTCATCGTACCTTGCGGAGTTTTTTCGTGTATATGAAATGTTTTATCAGAATGCTTCTGTCATATTTACATAGAACAGGTTCTGCTTGTTTACGAAGTCCCTGCCTATGTCAAGGCGGAAGTTCATACGTGGTTGGACTTCCACTCGCAGGCCTATTCCGGCGTTGGGCAGAACTCCTTCAATCTTGCCTGGGTTAGGTCCCATGAAACCTGCGCCTCCCCATACCACATATCCTAAACGGTTGGCTATTTTCTTCCACCAGTTACTCTTGTCGGTATTGAACATCTGCCTGTATTCCAGCATTGCAATGTGCGACGACTTATCTCGGAACTGCCCCATGTAGTACCCTCTGAGGTCGAACGGTGTACCACTAAGCACATACTTGTTCAAAGGAATATTATTGCCGAACACGTTCTTGCTCTGCACTGTCCATGCAAGGACTTTTCTTTTGCCTACAGACTTGTACTGGCGGTAGTCGAACTCCAGACGATAATAGTTGTCGTCGCTACCTAGCCATTTCTGGTACATTATTCCGCGGAAATCGAAATACAGACCTTTATACGGATTGGCTGGGATGTCGCGTGTGTCGTAGCTTAACAGGAAACCAAGGCCGGAACTGAAATTACTGTACCCTTCGGCAGTACCTCCTGCCTTTATATAGTCCTTGTCCTGTGTTATGCCTGGTGCCACATTCATCATATGGTCATAGTTCAAGTCGATTTGCGGACCGGCAAAGAAATTGCTTTCTTTTACCCGGAAAAGGAACCACGGGTTAATCTGTACTCCGCTATATTTATATTGGCTGGTTTCTTTGCCGCGGATATAGTTTTTGTTGGTTGTATATCCTACGCCATAATAGTTTTCCTGAGTGTTCTTGTAAATGAATTGTCCGAAAATGCGGAACTTGTCGTTCTTGAAAAAAAGTTGAGGCTTTACCACTATATTCAGTCCGCCGCTGAACATCAATGCTATTGAGGCCGGTACTACAGAACGTTTCATGGTACTGTCCTTGGGATTTATACTGAAGGTGACCAATGCACTACCACCTACCAGCAACCCGAAGTCCGGTGTATAACTGGGACCTCCAAGTATATTGTAATGTACGTTTCTGCTCGCTTTCTTTTGTTTCTTGAGTTCTTTTTTGCTGAGAACGGCTGTAGTATCGCTTATGGCAGATCCTTCCTGCTTTATGGTTTTAGCTTCTTGACCAAGTATTCTCACCGGAAGCATGACTAAACATGCTATTAGTAATAATGTAGTATATAATTTCATCCTATATATATTTTGGTACAAAAGTACGAAACTTACTCAATAGTTTGGTGTTCTTTTGATAATACTTTTGGGTTTTTATGATGTATTTCTTTTAAATGAGTTTCCTAGTCTGAAAAATTAACAAAAAAGAGATATGTCACTTTGTTATTTTAAAGCATTTATTTAACTTTACGTCAATCAACAATTAACATATAAAAAACATGACAGCAATAGACAGATTTTTAAAGTATGTGACTTTTGATACCCAATCGGATGAGAATACAGGCGTTACTCCAAGCACTGCAAAACAGATGGTTTTTGCAAAATACTTGCAGCAGGAGCTTCAGGAACTAGGCCTTGAGGAAATCTCTCTTGATGAGAACGGTTACCTGTTTGCCACTTTGCCTGCAAATGTGGACAGACCTGTACCGGTGATAGGGTTTATAGCACATATGGACACAAGTCCGGATATGAGCGGAGCAAATGTAAAACCTCGTATAGTGGAGAACTATGACGGTACGGATATTGTTCTTTGCAGCAAGGATAATATTGTTTTTTCTCCTTCACAGTTTCCAGAACTTCTGGACCACAAGGGGGAGGATCTTATCGTGACTGATGGACATACGCTTCTTGGTGCCGACGATAAGGCGGGTATTGCTGAAATAATATCGGCGGTGGCTTATCTGAAGGAACATCCGGAAATAAAGCATGGAAAAATAAGAATTGGTTTCAACCCTGATGAAGAAATCGGTCTGGGTGCACACAAATTCAATGTGGAGAAATTTGGTGCCAAATGGGCTTATACTATGGATGGTGGCGAAGTGGGCGAACTGGAATTCGAGAATTTCAATGCTGCGGCTGCCAAGGTGATGATAAAAGGAAGAAACGTGCATCCGGGATATGCGAAAAACAAGATGATAAACTCAATGCTCGTAGCCAATGAGTTTATGTCTATGCTTCCGGCAAATGAAACTCCTGCCACTACAGAAGGATACGAGGGATTCTATCACCTGGTAGGTATGAAGGGTGAAGTGGAACAGTCGGAACTTGCATATATCATCCGCGACCATGACAGGGATAAATTCGAAAGCAGAAAGGCTTTCGTGGCAGATTGTGCAAGCAAGATCAATGCTAAATATGGCAGTGAAATTGTAGCTGTGGAAATTAAAGACCAGTATTATAACATGCGTCAGGAAGTTGAACCGCTGATGCATATTATTGATATAGCCTTCGGTGCGATGAAGGAGGCCGGAGTTGACCCTAAGGTTAAGGCCATTCGTGGTGGTACTGACGGTGCACAACTGTCGTTCAAGGGATTGCCTTGCCCGAATATCTTTGCAGGAGGATTGAACTTCCACGGAAGATATGAGTTTGTTCCTGTCCAGTCTATAGAGAAGGCTGTAAAGGTGATAGTAAAGATTGCAGAACTCACTGCAAACAGATATTAAACTCTTTTTGGTTGATAAGGTTTCTGATTAAAGACGAAACCTTATCAACCTGATTAATAACGTGAACCACAAATCTGAAAACTCACAAACTTAAAACTTATACTTATGAAAATTACTCCATTTACTGAGAAGCATATAGCACTCGGAGCTAAGATGCATGAATTTGCAGGTTACAATATGCCTATTGAATATTCCGGAATCATAGAAGAACATCTCACTGTATGTCAGGGTGTGGGTGTATTTGATGTTTCGCATATGGGAGAGTTCTGGGTTAAAGGTCCGTCGGCTCTGGAATTTATTCAGCAGGTTACATCGAACAATGCGGCGGTACTTACTCCGGGAAAAATACAGTATACTTGTTTCCCGAACGAGGATGGCGGGATAGTGGACGATTTGCTGGTGTATACGTACGAACCTGAAAAGTATATGCTGGTGGTGAATGCTGCTAATATAGAGAAAGACTGGAACTGGTGTGTTTCTCATAACACGGTAGGAGCGGAGCTTGAAAATTCGTCGGACAATATCGGGCAGTTGGCCATTCAGGGACCGAAAGCTATTGACACGCTTCAGAAACTTACAGATGTTACATTGGCTGATATTCCATACTATACTTTTAAGGTTGGCGAACTGGCAGGAGTAGGGAATGTCATTATATCAAACACAGGATATACGGGTGCGGGAGGTTTTGAACTTTATTTTTATCCGCAGGACGCAGAAAAAATCTGGAATGCAGTGTTCGAGGCAGGCGAGGAGTTCGGCATAAAACCTATAGGACTGGGTGCACGCGACACACTGCGACTTGAAATGGGATTCTGCCTGTATGGCAACGATATTGATGATACTACTTCGCCTATAGAAGCCGGACTGGGATGGATAACCAAGTTTGTAGACGGTAAGAACTTTACTAACCGTGCAGCACTGGAGAAACAGAAGGCGGAGGGTGTTTCACGCAAACTTGTAGGTTTCGAGATGATAGACAGAGGTATTCCAAGGCATGGTTATTCTCTTACTGATATGGATGGAAATGTAATAGGAAACGTTACCTCAGGAACCATGTCGCCTACACGCAAGATTGGTATAGGTATGGGATATGTCAAGACTGAATTCTCCAAACCGGGAACGGAAATATGTCTGGACAATCGTGGAAGAAAACTTAAGGCTGTAGTAGTTAAACCACCTTTCAGGAAATAAAAGTATTGTCTTTTTGATATGATAAAGCGGAAGTTTATGTGATATTTTGCATAGATTTCCGCTTTTGCTATTATTTTATTTAGTAATTTTGCAGTTGTAATAACTATTTATAACGATTATGTCTCATTTGGCTCCTTTAATAAGCGATTTGGCCTTGATATTGATATGTGCCGGTATAATGACTCTTGTATTCAAGAAACTGAAACAGCCATTGGTGCTTGGTTATATTGTTGCCGGATTTCTGGCCAGTCCGCATTTCACTTTTACTCCTTCAGTAACAGATGCCGACAGTATTAAAACGTGGTCGGATATAGGTGTGATATTCCTTTTGTTTGCTCTTGGACTGGATTTCAGTTTCAAGAAATTGATGAAGGTAGGAGGTTCGGCGGTGATATCGGCATGTACTATCATCCTGTGTATGATAGTTGTAGGTATTTTTGTGGGGTGGATATTCGGATGGAAACAGATGGACTGCATCTATCTGGGAGGTATGCTTGCCATGTCGTCCACTACCATTATATATAAGGCTTTCGACGATTTGGGTATCAGGCAGCAGAAGTTTACGGGGCTTGTACTGAGTATTCTTATTTTAGAGGATATTCTTGCCATCGTACTTATGGTTATGCTTTCCACAATGGCTGTGAGCAAGAATTTTGAAGGAATGGAGATGGTGGGAAGTATACTGAAACTGGTGTTCTTCCTCATATTGTGGTTTGTGGTTGGTATGTATCTCATTCCTACTTTCCTGAAGCGCTCACGCAAACTGATGAGTGACGAGACGCTTCTGATATTCTCTCTTGGAATGTGTTTCGGAATGGTGGTTCTTGCCTCCAAGGTTGGTTTCTCTCCGGCATTTGGGGCTTTCATTATGGGTTCCATACTTGCCGAAACTCTTGATTCGGAACGTATAGAAAAGCTTGTGGCTCCGGTGAAAGACTTGTTTGGAGCCATATTCTTCGTGTCAGTAGGTATGATGGTCGACCCTAATCTTATAGTTGAATATATATGGCCGATTATAGCTATAATAGTGGCTATCCTGCTAGGGCAGACTATATTCGGCACTGGTGGCGTGCTGCTTTCCGGACAGTCGCTCAAGACGTCAATGCAGTGTGGTTTCAGTTTGACACAGATAGGTGAGTTTGCATTTATCATTGCGTCGTTGGGTGTGAGTCTGAACGTGACAAGCAATTTCCTGTATCCTATAGTTGTGGCCGTGTCTGTGATAACTACATTCCTGACACCTTATATGATACGTCTGTCTGTACCGGCATATAATTTCGTAGATAAGCGTATGCCTCCGAAGTGGAGGAATATGATAGAAAGATATTCTGGTTCAAGCCAGCCGGCTAATTACCAGAGTAACTGGAAGTCGCTGATTTATGCCATAATAAGAATTACGGTGATTTATTCGGTATTGACGGTGGCGGCTATTATTATATCTTTCAGTTTTATCCTCCCTTTACTTACAGAGGCTCTGGGCGACAAGTGGGGACGATGGGCTGGTGCTGCAATTACGATAATTCTTATATCTCCTTTCTTGCGTGCCATGATTATGAAGAAGAATCATTCAATCGAGTTTAAGGCTCTGTGGAAAGACAGCAGGTTTAATCATGCTCCGCTTATCTCGGTAGTTATCCTCAGAATAGTGATAGGGGTGATATTTGTTATCTACATTATTAATCATTTGTTCCAGGCGTCTGTGGCTATTGTTGTTGGGGTTGCTATAGTAGTTGTCCTTACTATGATATTCTCGCGTTTCCTGAAGAAACAGTCCATCCTGATGGAGAGAACCTTTGTCCAGAACATGAGGTCGAAGGATATGTTTATGATTTATAGGGGAAACAAGAAACCTGAATATGCAGGACGACTGCTTGACAGAGATATACACCTGACGGACATAAAGATTTCGGCAGATTCATTATGGGCCGGACTTACGCTTATGGAACTGAACCTGGGAAAAAGATTCGGAGTTCATGTGGCATCAATAATCAGAGGTACGCACAGAATAAATATCCCGGGAGGACAGACAAGGATATTCCCGGGTGATACTATCCAGGTGATAGGCTCCGACTCACAGTTGTCTGCTTTTGCCGAACATGCGGAAGCAATATCCGAAGGCTGTGTTGACGACGATTTTGAGAAAAGAGAGATGTTGCTCAAACAGTTTGTTGTAACTGAAAATTCAAAATTCGCAGGAAAGTCTATTCGTGAAAGTGGAATAAGAAACAAGTATCACTGCCTTGTGGTAGGAGTGGAGTCATCGGACGATATTTCTTTACATCAGCCTGACGTGGATGCGGAATTGCATGTTGGGGATATAGTATGGGTGGTAGGGGAGGAATCGGCCCTTAATAGCTTATTTGCCTCCTGATAGTTTATTCCTGTATATAACCCTTAAAAGAGTAAAAAAAGATATCTGAAAATTCTGTATATTATATTAATATTGATACGGTTTTGTATCTTCGTAATAATATTAACCTTATATACGTTTTATGTCGTCATACAGTTTTTTCAGATATCTGATATTCCCCTTTCTTTTGGTATTTTTCTTATTATCTTGCTCACATAGTAATAATAAAGAAGTGAGACATGCCGTAGAAACACTTTCTATGGTAAAGGAACTATGTGAAAAGGACAGTTTCCCCAAAAATGATTCGATATTGAATTTTTCTATCAAGGTCTTTTCCAGAGAAGAAATGGATTCCTGTCTTGCAATGTCTTATTTCTATCAAGGTGAAATTCAGCGTAGGAATTTTTATCTGTTAAGAGCTATAGACAGTTACGTAATGGCTGGTAAATTTGCTGGTGCCGACAGTCTGTTGCATTTTAAGATAAATCTGGAACTGGCCAGGATATACCGTTTCAAGATGAGGCTTGAGATGGAAGAGAAATATATGAATTCTGCCGAACGGCTGCTTAACTCATTGCACGATTCGTCGGCCAATATAGAGTTTTTACATGAACAGGCATTACATTATCTGAATAAAAAAGATATGGTTAGTGTATTTTCTACCTTACGGAAGGCCCTGGGGATTCTGCATGAGAATAATAATACAAAATGCGATATATATAAACATCTAGCGCGTGCATATATGCAAACAGGCAATTCGGACAGTGTAGCATATTTTGCAGACAAAGGGATAGAGATATGTACTGTTCCAAAGTTAAAAAATGAATTCCTGATGTTGAAAGGTCTGGCTTATGCCAAAGAAGGTGTCTTGGATTCGGCAAAGTATTATATCGGTCCTAATATATATAATGTTGATATGACTTTTCGTGTAAGGGCATATCGTACTATATCAGAAACGTATGACAGGCTTGGTATGCTCCCACAAGCTCATGAATATCTGATAAAATATAAAGATGTACTCGATTCCATAATATTGGACAGGAGAGACGAATTTCTGGAAAAGATGCATGGCATTCATGAATATAATATCCAGAAGGACCGTGCTAATAAGGCGGAAATGCAAGCAGCATCCAGTCAGTTGATGTTCTCGAATTTTGTTCTTATCGCTTTAATTTTGATAATGATTCTTTCTGTATTATTGCATCATTACCGTTCCAACAAACGGAAACTTACCGAACGTTTGAGGGAAGAGACTTGCCTTAAAATGGAAGAAACTATAAAACGAAGGGATGTAGAGATTTCTCTTGCCCGCAAGCAGGAAGAATTAAGACAGCAGGAAATAGAAAAACTTAACCGTAATATTGATTATTACAAGCAGCTGAATAATGTAACTCTGCCCATTATAATGAGAAGGCAAAATGCGCAGGGGGCACTTCATCTTTCGGATGACGACTGGAATATTATTATAGGTAATGCTGATGCATGTTTTGATATGTTTTCGCATAGACTGAAGGAGTATTGTCCACAACTGACGGAAGATGAAATCCGCTTCTGCTGTCTGGTTAAAATGGAATTGTCCATGTCTTTGCTCTCTGAAATATATCATATTGCAAAGGCCAGCATCTCCAGACGTAAAATGAGACTAAAAGAAAAAATGGGTATTGAGAATGTTAGTTTTGATGAGTTTATTGCTGATTTTTGATGGGGGTGTTTTCTGATTTGTACATCATGTAAATTATCAATATGTTGATAATCAACTGTTTGATATTAATTCTTGTACATCTTGTTTTTTACCTGATAAGAAGAAGATATGTATCTTTGCATTGTAAGAAAAAACAACACAAAACACCCATATATTTTCATTCTATATCTTTAATCGCTAGAAAGCCGTATCTTAATATCTTAGCTCATGGATATTATTGATACGGCTTTTGTTTATTTTATGGTTAATCATTTTCTTCCTGATCATTGCCTTCATCATCGTCTTCGAAATCAAAGTCAAAATCATCGAAATATTCGGGGGTGAAAAATTCATCCAGACTACGTCTGTCTTTTTTGGTTGGTCTTCCTGTACCTCTTGCCCGATCTATAAATCCGCTTATTTTGCTCATTTCAAGAAGTTCGTATTGCTCAGGTGTTGTGACATTCTCCATTATTTCCGGTACAAGTTTTGCACCGACACGTTTTTCTATGGCTTGCAATACTTTAAATGAATATGTAATTGGAGATTTCTTTACGTTGATAATGTCTCCAGGTTTAATCATTCTTGACGGTTTTACTTGAGCACCGTTTATACTAATTCTGCCTTTTTTACAAGCATCAGCAGCTATGGTTCTGGTTTTGAATATCCTTGCGGCCCATAACCATTTATCGATTCTGGCTTCTGACATACTTATTTGTTGTTATATTGGTTCATTGTATTGTTCAATCCTGCCAGGCAGAAACTTTTAATGATTTCACCTGCCAGTTCTATCCTTTCAGGAAGAATCTTTTGAGCTTCATCATCAAACTGGCCAAGTACAAAGTCTATTTGTCCACCTTTAGGAAAGTCATTGCCTATACCGAACCTTAGACGTGAATAGTTTTGTGTACCCAATGTTGCTGCAATGTGTTTCAAACCATTATGTCCGGCATCACTTCCTTTTCCTTTCAGTCGCAGAGTTCCTAACGGCAGTGCCAAATCGTCAACTATTATGAGTACATTCTCAAGTGGAATTTTTTCCTGTTGCATCCAGTATCGTACTGCATTTCCACTAAAATTCATGTATGTGGATGGTTTTAGCAAGAGCAATTGTCGTCCTTTCAAAGACATGTTTGCTATAGCTCCATATCGCTTATCGCTAAAAACAATATTGGACGCCTTAGCAAGGGCGTCCAATACCATAAATCCTATATTGTGACGGGTGTTACGGTATTCATCACCGATATTTCCCAATCCTACTATCAGATATTTCATTAAATATGGATTTGTTGTTTTGTATTAGTTTTTAAACTATTACTTATTTCTTACCAGAAGCTGCTGCTGCCTGAGCACCACGAGCTGCACGAGTCAATTTAACTGCACATACAACTGCTTCTTTTGCGTTCAAAAGCTGCAATCCTTCGTAGCTCAACTCACCAACTTTGATAGTCTTACCAAGACCCAAATTAGTAACATCTACGATAAGTCTTTCTGGTATAACGTTGTACAAAGCTTTAACTTTAAGCTTACGAACCTGCAATGCCAATTTACCACCGGCTTTAACACCTTCTGCAAGACCTTCCAATTTAACAGGAACTTCCATAACAATTGGGTTAGTTTCGTCAATCTGCAAGAAGTCTACGTGAAGAATTCTGTCTGTTACAGGGTGGAACTGGATATCTTTCATGATAGCAGTAACAACTTTGCCATCAATGTTCAAGTCTACTACGTAAATATGTGGTGTATATACCAAATTACGTAAACCGTCGTTTGTAACAGTGAAATGAGTTGCTACCTGATTACCGTTTTCGTCTTTGTTGATTCCGTACAATACACATGGAACACTGTCGCACTTACGAAGTTCGCGAGTTGCTTTCTTACCTGTTTCAGTTCTCAAAGAACCTTTGATTTCAATTGATTTCATTTTTCTTAAAATTTTGTGTTACTCTAAATTAAGTTGAATAATAAATTGCTTAATTCGCCATCACACGATGTGGTATACACACGATGAATTTAAAAAAGCGGTGCAAAGATATGTCTTTTATTCCAAACAGACAAATTATGCACCGCTTTTCTTTTTTATTTATATAATATAGTTCTTATTTGATTAAAATGCTCTATCAGAAGTCAATATCAATTTTGAAGTCTGTAGAGTTATTTTCTTCATTATTTTCTGGCAAAATATTATTATTTTGCTGATTGTTGTCGTCTATGAATTTAATGGCTTCTTGTAGTCCACATAAAAATTTCTCAAAATCCTCTTTGTATAAGAATATTTTATGTTTTTCAAAGTTAACTACAGGAGAATTCCCCTCACCGGAAACAACTTTTTTACTTTCAGTTATTGCAAGGAACATATCGTCCTTTTTATTTTTTCTTACATCAACGTAGTAAATTCTTTTTCCTGCTTTAATAGCTTTTGAGAATACAATTTCTTTGTCTGTTTCAGTCATAGCTTTCTTTTTTAAATCTTCCATAGTCACTATATATAATAAATAAATCGTGCCCAAAGTTGGATATTTTTTTTTTATGTTCAAAGAAACTATGTATAGAATTTATTCGAAAAGTGAAAAAAAATAGAAAAATACGTAGTTATGTTGCCGGAAAAGAATAAAATGCTTACTTTTGTGCCTTGAAATTTCATCTTATTAATATGATAAACAGAGTTCTTATTCGTCTGAAAATAGTTCAGATTATTTACGCTTATTACCAGAATGGCGGAAAAAACTTGGATACTGCAGAGAAAGAGTTGTTCTTCAGTCTATCCAAAGCGTACGATTTGTACAATTATCTTTTACTTCTTATGGTTGCTGTAACGCGTTATGCAAGTAAAAAAATCGATGCAGCAAAGAACAAACTGGCACCTACAAAAGAAGATTTGTCACCTAACATGAGGTTTGTGGAAAACAAGTTCATTGCTCAGCTAGAGACAAATAATGAACTTAATGCATTCGTTGTAGCCCAAAAGAAAACATGGGACAACGAAGAGGATTTTGTGAAATCTCTTTATGAAAAAATCCAGCAGAGCGAAATTTATGCAGAATATATGGCTGCAGAAACTACCTCGTATGATGATGACCGTGAGTTCTGGAGAAAAATCTACAAGAATATAATTTTCAATAATTTTGAGCTTGACGAAGTTCTGGAAGATCAAAGCTTGTATTGGAATGACGATAAAGAAATAGTAGATACATTCGTTCTTAAGACTATAAAACGTTTTGATCCTAAAAATGGAGCAAAACAGGAATTGTTGCCAGAGTTTAAGGATGAAGAGGATCAGGATTTTGCACGCCGTTTGTTCCGTCGCGCATTGATGAATTCGGAATACTATCGTCATCTGATAGGTGAAACATCGAAGAATTGGGATTTGAATAGAGTAGCATTGATGGATGTTGTCATAATGCAGATTGCTCTTGCAGAAATCCTCAGTTTCCCGAACATTCCGGTTAATGTCTCATTGAATGAATACGTGGAAATAGCCAAATTGTATAGTACTCCAAAGAGTGGTGGTTTCATTAACGGAACGTTGGATGCTATAGTTAACAAATTAAAAAAGGAGAATAAGCTGACAAAATAATAATATATTTGCTGGCGTAACTAATATTAATCAAAATAAAACAAGAAACTATGAATTTATTGACAGTAATGCTGCAGGCTCAGGGTGGAGCAGATTATTCTTTCCTGATAATGATGGTAGCTATTTTTGCCATTATGTATTTTTTCATGATTCGCCCGCAGAACAAAAAACAGAAAGAAATAGCTAATTTCCGTAAGAATCTTGAAGTTGGACAGTCTGTTATTACTGCCGGAGGTATCTATGGCAAAGTAAAGGAACTGGAGGATAACGCAGTAATTGTAGAAATAGCTCCAAGTGTAAAAATAAAAGTTGACAGAAATTCAATTTATGCTGATGCTCAGGCTCAGACAAACAAATAAAAAATAATTTGATATGTTGTTCGGTAAAAAGAACATCAAAGATATTTTTAACGAAACATTTGAGAAAATCAGAAACTTCCTGCTTACAGAAAAGTTCAGGGAGTTTCTGATTTTTTCTTTTTTCGTAGCTATTTCGTTCGGTTTTTGGATGTTGCAGACTCTGGATGGGCTTTTCCAAACAGAGTTCAGTATTCCTCTAAGACTTAAATCCGTTCCAAAGGATGTTATAATAACTTCTGAACTTCAGGATGAGATAAAGGTAAAGGTAGAAGACAGAGGTACTGTTTTGCTTAATTATATGCTTGGAAGGTCCTTCTTGCCTATATCTATTGATTTTGATGATTATGACAATAGTTCTTCCAAGGTACTCTTGCCTCAAGAGGAATTACGGAAAAGAATTGCATCTCAATTAAATCCTACAACAAAGTTATTGTCTGTATATCCCGATTCCATAGGGTTTGTTTATTCGCGTGGCATATATAAAAAAGTACCTGTGTCTGTATCAGGAAAAATTACTCCTGCCATGCAATATTATATTTCAAATATAAATGTTACTCCTGATTCTGTAATAGTATATGCGCCTTCTGAGATTCTATCAAATATGCAGACAGCCTATACCATGCCTGTAGAATGTGAAAATCTTTCAGAAAATACTTCGTTACGCACCTCATTAAGAAAAATTGATGGTGTTAAGTATGAACCGCAATATTGCAATATAGATATATCGGTGGATATATATTCGGAGAAAACAGTCGAGGTACCAATTATAGGTTTGGATTTTCCTCCTAATAAAACACTGCGTACCTTTCCTTCCAAGGTTAATCTAACTTTTAAAGTGGGATTGTCCGATTATTCTTCAATAACATCCTCTGATTTTACCATTGGAGTGAATTATAAGGATTTGATTAATTCCGACAAAGACCAGATAGATTTGGTGGTTACTTCTTCAAATCCGGCGGTGTCCAATATCAGACTGAACCCTTCGAAAGTAGACTATTTGATTGAGGAAACTATTAATTTTATAAGATGAAAGCACTTCGTGTAACATTAGGCATTACAGGAGGTATAGGAAGTGGAAAATCGTATTTCTCATCCTCTCTAAGATTGCGTGGACTACCTGTTTATGATTCGGATTCGGAAGCAAAGAAGTTAATGTTGGAAGACGAAAACATAGTTTCTTCATTAAAGGAGTTGCTTGGAGAACAGGTATACATTTCCGGAAACCTGAATAAACAGCTTCTTGCTTCTTATGTTTTCAGTTCGCCCGAAAATGCTTTAAAAGTCAATTCTATAGTTCATCCCAGGGTTAAGAAAGCTTTCCTTGAGTGGGCGGACGAATGTTTTTCAATGGGGCACAATATTGTGGCCATTGAAAGTGCAATTTTGTTCGAAGCCGGATTCAATGATATAGTCGATAAGGTAGTGATGATACATGCTCCTTTGGATATAAGAATTTCCCGGGTTATGGCGCGCGACAATACTTCAAAAGACAAAGTAATGGAAAGAATCAAGTTGCAGATGCCAGATGACCAGAAAATGCTTAAATCAGACTTTGTAATTGAGAATGACGGCCTTGTGCCGCTTGATGATCAGATAGACAAGCTTATTTCAGAATTGTAGATTATAAAAGATATTCAATATCTTGTGTAATTCGATTGGTAGTTGTATTTTTGTCCAATATTAATAATTAAAAAACGATAGAAACATGTTGAAAACAATTTTGGCTATATCCGGAAAACCAGGATTATATAAGCTGATTTCACAAGGAAAGAATATGCTTATAGTTGAATCTGTAAGCGCAGACAAGAAACGTTCACCTATATATGCTTCTGATAAAGTTATTTCATTGGGTGATATTGCAATGTATACCGATGCTGATGAAGTTCCATTGTCTGAGGTATTGGAATCTGTAAAGACAAAAGAAGAAGGAAAAGAAACATCTCTTGACTATAAGAAGGCTACAGCAGAAGAACTTGGCGAATTTATGGCAGCTGTTCTTCCAAACTATGACAGAGACAGAGTACACCTTAGCGATATTAAGAAACTCATACAGTGGTATAATCTTTTGATATCAAATGGTATAACAGAGTTTGTAGAAAAAAAGGCAGAATAAGTTTATTATCTGATATTATATAAGAGACCATCTTTTAAGGATGGTCTTTTTTATTTCCGTCAGTTTGTATGGACCGGGTGGGGAAGAGTATAAAAAAAGAGCCCTGATATCAGGACTCTTATAGAGCGGAAGACGGGGCTCAAACCCGCGACCCTCAGCTTGGAAGGCTAATGCTCTATCAACTGAGCTACTTCCGCATCTTTATTTTTTGTGGGCAAAGATGGATTCGAACCACCGAAGGCGTAAGCCAGCAGATTTACAGTCTGCCCCATTTGGCCACTCTGGTATTTGCCCTTCGAAACACTGTTTCAATAATGAGAGCGGAAGACGGGGCTCAAACCCGCGACCCTCAGCTTGGAAGGCTAATGCTCTATCAACTGAGCTACTTCCGCATCTCTATTTCGTGGGCAAGGATGGATTCGAACCACCGAAGGCATAAGCCAGCAGATTTACAGTCTGCCCCATTTGGCCACTCTGGTACTTGCCCTTCGAGACACTGTTTCAATAATGAGAGCGGAAGACGGGACTCAAACCCGCGACCCTCAGCTTGGAAGGCTAATGCTCTATCAACTGAGCTACTTCCGCATCTCTATTTTTGTGGGCAAAGATGGATTCGAACCACCGAAGGCGTAAGCCAGCAGATTTACAGTCTGCCCCATTTGGCCACTCTGGTATTTGCCCTTTAGCTATTGATTCATCAGCAAGTAATGCTGCTTTTTTCAATTGCGATGCAAAGATACAACTATTTTTTTAATTCACAAGAAAAGTTGATCATTTTTATTGCTGTAATTGCACATTCATCACCTTTATTGCCTAATTTTCCTCCTGCTCTGTCTTCTGCCTGTTCCATTGTATTGGTAGTAATCAGCCCGTAGATTACAGGTGTATCTGTTGTTGCATTCAGATGTGCTATGCCCTGAGTAGTTCCGGCGCAAACATAGTCAAAGTGAGGAGTATCACCTCTCACAACACATCCAATAGCTATTATAGCATCAAATTTGTTGCTCTTTATCATTTGTGCAGCCCCATATGTAAGTTCAAAACTGCCCGGTACGGTTTGTACGTGTATGTTTTCATCTTTAGCACCGTGTTTTTTCAGGGTTTTAACTGCACCTTCAAGTAATGCACCTGTAATGTTGCTGTTCCATTCAGACACTACTATGCCGAATCTCATAGCCGATGCGTCTGGTACAGAATTGAAATCATAGTCCGATAGGTTGTGGTATGCTGTTGCCATTTTAATTCAGATTTTTAGTTATTATAAAATAAAAAACAAGCACGGAACTCCTTTTTGTGCATATATCATGCCGGAACTCCGTGCCTGTCAGTATAAATTAATTATTTTATAGAAGCGCGTTCTATATATTTGTCAATATCCATAGCCTGGTAAGAGTTGGCATAATCCTTCTTGACAGTCTTATATGCTTCAACTGCTTCAGAGTTCTTGCCTTGCTTTTCCAGAATCTGTCCAGCCTGAATCAGGTAGATTGGGCTTAATGAAAGGCTGTTTGCACGTTTAGCAGCTTTAATAAGAGTTGCAGCAGCTTTGTCCAACTGTCCCATCTGTGCATAGCAGTTACCCATAGTACCAAGAACTGCAGGAGCTACAAGCTGATCGTCACCGTCGAATTTGCTCAAATATTTCTCAGCATCTTCATATTTTCCTAATTGGGCATAGCATATACCAGCATAAGCGTTTGCAAGGTTTTCTGCTTTTGTACCGCTGAATTCGTCAGCCAATTTCACGAAACCGGCAAATCCAAGGCTGTCTCCGTTTAATGCAGCTTCATAATTGTCTGCACCGAAATACTGTTCCCCTTTGAATATAGCTTCCGAAGCTTTCAGCTCTTTTGGTTCAGATACAAATTTCTTGTAAGCCATGTATCCACCTACTATAACTACCAAGGCAATAACTGCACCCAATAACAAATTCTTGTTTTTGATAAGGAATTCTTCAGAATTGCTGATAGTTTCTTCCATGTTCAGCAAATCATTTGTGTTTTTTTGTTGACTCATTGTTATATTATTTTTATTATTATTTCAATGTGTATTTCGGACAGCAAAAGTAATTTATTTATGTTTATAAACGAAATTTGTCGGCATCTTTTTTTATCAATCATGCTTTTATTGTTAATTTTGTGCCTAAAACAGGACTTAATTATGTGGCTCAAACGCATTTCCATACTAAATTACAAAAACATAGAGCAGGCTGAACTCTCTTTTTCACATAAGATGAATTGTATACTAGGCCGTAACGGTATGGGTAAAACCAACCTTATGGATGCTGTATATTATTTATCGTTCTGCAAGAGTGCCACAAATCCCATTGACACACAGAACATACTTCACGACCGTGAGTTTTTTGTCGTTCAGGGTTTTTATCAGACTGATACATGCGAACCGGAAGAAGTGTACTGCGGTCTGAAACGCAAACAGAAGAAACAGTTCAAACGCAATAAGAAAGAATATACCCGTTTGTCGGACCACATAGGTCTGATACCACTTGTCATGGTTTCTCCTGCCGATTCCGTACTCATTTCAGGTGGTAGTGAGGAACGGCGCAGGTTTATCGATGTTGTGATATCACAGTTCGACCGCGAATATCTTGATGCACTTATACGCTACAACAAGGCAATGCTCCAGCGTAACACATTGTTGAAGTCCGATGTAGAACCTGAGCCGGAACTGATGAATGTATGGGAGGAAATGATGGCCTCCACCGGAGAAGTGGTGTATAGAAAACGCCGTCAGTTTATAGACGAGTTTGTAAAAGTATTCCAGTCATATTATTCATTCATATCCGAGGATATGGAGACAGTGAGTCTGGATTACGAGTCGCATGCATCGCAGGGTGATCTTTTAAGTATAATCCGCGACAGCCGTCAGCGCGATCTCATTATGGGCTATTCTCTGAAAGGAATACATAAGGATGATCTTATAATGAAATTGGGCGATTTCCCTATCAAGCGCGAAGGTTCGCAGGGTCAGAACAAAACTTATCTTATAGCGTTGAAACTGGCGCAATTCGAGTTCCTTAAACGTACCGGCAGCCGTACCACCCCGATAGTATTGCTAGACGATATTTTCGACAAGCTTGATGCCCATAGGGTAGAGCAGATAGTAAAACTTGTGGCAGGCGACAGTTTCGGTCAGATTTTCATAACCGATACCAATCGCGATCACCTGGACAAGATACTGAAAAAAATAGACGGCGACTATAAACTGTTCGAAGTAGAAAACGGTAATGTAACAGAGAGAAAGGAGACAGAAGATGAAGAGGAATAACACAGAAAAACTGGGTGATGTGATAAAGCAGCTATTACGTCAGGAAGGGCTGGAAACTCCGCTTAATCAGTACCGTCTTATTGATTCGTGGAAGGATGTGGTGGGTCCGGTTATATTCCGACATACCACAAATATATATATAAAAAATCAGACTCTGTATGTACAGCTGTCATCGTCGGTCATACGTCAGGAATTGCAGATGGGACGCGAATTATTAATAAAAAACCTGAACTCCCGTGTGGGAGCCCAGGTCATTGTTGATATTATTTTCTGCTGACATATCCGTTTTCCGTCCATACCTCATCCATTGACACGTCGTGTTCTCCATGCGGTATTTCTTCGCTTAGCTGGAACTCAAAACAGACGCCAATCTTGAATGTATTTATTTTTTTCAGGAATCGGTCGTAATATCCCTTTCCTCTGCCCAGTCTGTTTCCGTGCCTGTCGAACGATACTCCCGGTATTATTGCAGCATCAATTGAGGTAAGGTCATTGAAAACTTCTCCCTGAGGTTCCATAATCCCATAACTTCCTTTAGTCAGACATTCCTTTCCGGAGTATACTCTTAGTTCAAGGTCGTCCCCGACCACTACCGGCAGAAGGATAGTTTTCTCCTTGCACCACTTTTCCACAAAGTCGTGAGTATGTACCTCATCTGGCAGTGAGTAGTACATCAATACTGTTTTTGCGCATTTCAGTATTACGTTTTCTTCCACTTTTCCCATCACTGCCGATGATAAGGTTTTCAGTTCCTCCTCAGTGTGCTGTCTTTTTAAGTCAGCTATACGTTTTCTTATATCAGTCTTTTCTTCCATTATGCTTCTTTTTCCTTTTCTGTGTCAGGATTATTTTCCGGTGCTTTAGGAACAGACTCACCTTTTTCAAGCACTTCTACCGCTTTTATTACAGTCTTGTCTGTGTGGTTCAGGTATTTTATATATTCTTCCATGCCAAGCATGTTGTAGACTATGTTTCCATATATACCTATTTCGAAAAGTTCTTTCGATGTGATAAGCATATTGTTTCTTCTCTTCAGCCCTTTCTTTTCTGCCCATCTTGAGAAGTTCACAAGCAGGTTCTGTTTCTTCAGATAGTCCGTAAGCTCGTCGCCAGTCTTGTATTCCATTAGTTTGTTTCTGTTCTGGTCAGTATAGTCGAATGCATATCTTATTATCAGTCCCTGATTGGCTGCCATTCTGAAGTAAGAAGTCATTCCTATGGTGTCGTGCGGTACGAAAATGTCAGGCATTATACCTCCTCCTCCATAAACAGGTCTTCCCAGTCCGGTGTAGAATATCTCATCTGTATTCTGCTTGATACTGTCGGCCGAGAAGAATTCACCGTGTTCATATCTGGTCAGAATGTCCATTTCGTATTCAGCTCCGTTACCCTGTTCGTAAGGCTTTTGGATACATCTGTCCGAAGGAGTGTGATATCTGGCTATTGTCAGCCTGATGGCCGAACCGTCGCTAAATTCTATTGGTTGCTGTACCAGTCCCTTTCCAAATGAGCGTCTTCCTATGATAGTTCCTCTGTCATTGTCCTGAATGGCGCCGGCAAATATCTCACTGGCCGAAGCCGAACCCTCGTCCACCAATACTACTATAGGCAGGCTCTGGTTGCTTCCAGTACCGTTCGATGTATAGTTTTCTCTAGGATATTTTCTTCCTTCGGTATATACAATCAGTTTGTTGGCAGGAAGAAATTCGTTTACCATCTGGATGGCAGCTGCCATATATCCTCCGGTATTTCCTCTGAGGTCAACTATCAGTCCCTGCATATTTTCCTGGTTAAGTTTGGCAAGGGCAAAGAGCAGTTCAGGGTAGGTGGTTTCTCCAAATTTGTTCACCTTTACGTAACCCCATTTGCCGTCGATAAGATAGGCTGCGTCAACACTTTTAACCGGTATGTCACCTCTTATGATAGTAAAATACAGAGTCTCTGTTTCTCCCGGACGGAATATACCCAGTTTAACCTTACTTCCTTTTTCTCCTTTCAGTCTTTTCATTGCCTCGCTGTTTGTAACCTTCTTGCCTACAAACGCCGAGTCGTCCACCTCTATGATGCGGTCGCCTGCCATAAGTCCAACTTTTTCCGATGGTCCTCCCGGTATGACGCTGTTCACGTGTATTGTGTCGTCCTTTATGGTGAACTGTATACCTATTCCGCTGAAGTGTCCTTTAAGTTCGGAATTCACTTCTTCCAGTCTTTTGGCCGGGATATACGATGAATGAGGGTCAAGTTCAGAAAGTATCAACGGCATGGTTTTTTCTACCAGGTCCGTCATTTTTACGGTGTCTACATAAGAGTCGTTTACTATTCTTAGCAGTGCATTGATTTTGTTAGACGATCCTTTTATAACCCCAAGTTTGTTTCCCGAGTAAAGGTTTGTATAGAAAACTCCTATTGCTATACCTATTACTATGCCTACAGCCAGAAGTATCGGCATGAAACGTTTGTACTTATTGTCCATATATGTATAGATTTTATGTTACACAGATTTTATTCTTTGATTTCCAGAAATACCACTTCTATTCCTGCTTTCCTCAGTAGGTTAAGACCGTCTTCAAGTCTGTATTTTTCTCCGTAAACAAGTCTTTTTATTCCTGCCTGTATTATCAGCTTGGCACACTCTATGCATGGCGATGTTGTGACATACATTGTTGCCCCTTCGCTACTGTTGTTCGAACGTGCTATTTTTGTTATGGCATTGGCTTCGGCATGTAGTACGTATGGAATTGTCAGTCCGTTTTCGTCTTCACATACATTGCTGAACCCCGAAGGAGTACCGTTGTAGCCGTCCGATATAATCATCTTGTCCTTCACTATAAGTGCACCAACCTGTCTGCGCTTACAATATGAGTTCTCGGCCCATATACGCGCCATACGCATATATCTGATGTCTAATATCTCTTGTTTGTTTTCCTGTTCCATATAATAATTATCTGTGATTGAACTGTATATAAGTAGTTTTTTCCTGTGGCGCAAGCTGCATTGTCTTGCTGTCTCCCTGATAGAATTTCACATTTTTCAGCCTTGTGATGAATTCTGCATTCTTTCCGGACAGATTTATGTTGGCATTAATATTAGTTATGCTGAAACTCCTGTCTTTAGGTTCGGCGTGCCATTGGGCTGTGAATGTTCCTCCGTCTATTTCGCCCTTCATAGTTCCATCTTTCTCGAAAACCACGGTGAAAGAGTTTACTATCTTCAGGTCATTTTCATTTGTGAAAACCGGATTTCCCGGTTTATATGCCAGATTGTTCCAGTTGCAGTCTGTGTAATAGTTGTTTACACGCCATGTCCCGCTAGCAAAAATCTCGAACACATCGTCTTCCTGATTGCATCCGCAGAAAACCAGTGGCAATGCAATAAGCACAAATATATATGATATAATCTTCTTCATCAGTTTTGATATATTATTTTATACCGTTTCTTCTAAGTAACGCATCTATTCCCGGTTCCTGACCACGAAAACGCTTGTACAGAGTCATAGGATGCTCTGTCCCTCCTTTTGATAGTATATTGTCTCTGAATGACTGTGCCACTTCGCGGCTGAAAATCCCTTTTTCCTTGAAAACGGAAAAAGCATCGGCATCAAGCACTTCGGCCCATTTATAGCTGTAGTATCCGGCTGAATATCCGCCCGACATTATATGTCCGAACTGTACACTCATGCAAGTATCCTCCACCTGTGGCAGAAGCTGTGTCTTTTCCCAGGCTTTCTTTTCATATTCTTTTACATCACTGTCGAACGTTTCTTTTCTGGTATACCATGCCATGTCCAGCAGACCGAAACTTAACTGTCGCAGACATGCATATGCCACATTGAAGTTTTGCGAGTCTACTATACTCTTTATAAGGCTTTCAGGAATAGCTTCGCCTGTAATGTAATGCTGTGCAAAAGTATTCAGAAAATCCTTTTCCACAGCAAAGTTTTCCATTATTTGCGATGGCAGCTCTACAAAATCCCAATACACGTTTGTTCCGCTCATGCACTGGAATCTGGTATTTGCAAAAATGCCGTGCAATGCATGTCCGAATTCATGCAGGAATGTGTTGACTTCCGAGAATGTAAGCAGTGCAGGCTTGTCGGCAGTAGGTTTGGTAAAGTTCATTGTCACCGATACGTGTGGGCGACTGTTCGTTCCGTCGTCATCTATCCATTGCTCCTTGTAGCTTGTCATCCATGCTCCCGAACGTTTTCCTTCCCTTGGATGGAAATCTGTGTAAAGTACGGCAAGGAATGTTCCATCCATATCAAACACCTCGAAAGCCTGTACGTCAGGATGATAAACCGGTATGTCCTTGTTTTCTCGGAATGTTATTCCGTACAGTCTTGTAGCAAGTCCGAACACTCCTTCCTTAAGCTTCTCAAGTTCGAAGTATGGGCGCAGAGCTTCTTCGTCAAGGCTGTATTTCCTGTTTTTCAGTTTCTCGGCATAATATGAGAAATCCCAGGGCATCAGCATGAAGTCGTCTCCTTCAGTCTCCTTGGCCAGATGTTCAATCTCTTCTATTTCCTTGTGTGCGGTAGGCGAATAGGCATCCAGAAGGTCATTCAGAAGTTTGTATACATTTTCACTATTTTCTGCCATTCTTTTTTTCAGTACATAATCGGCATATGTATCGAAACCAAGAAGTTGTGCCAGTTCCATGCGTTTGTTCACCAGTTGCTTCACAATTTCCTTATTGTCCAGCTCGTCGCCGTGTGTACACTGAGTGTTGTATGCCATATACATCTGCTTTCTCAGTTCGCGGCAATTGCTGTATTTCATGAAAGGCACATAGCTTGGAGCATGAAGAGTGAAAATCCATCCTTCCTTGTTTTTCTCCTTTGCAGTATGAGCGGCTGCTTCTACAGCACTTTCCGGTAGCCCTTCCAATTCTGTGCTGTCCGTGATATGTAACTCAAACTTGTTTGTTTCCTTCAGATGGTTTTGCGAGAATTTCAGAGTTAGCGAACTCAATTCGGCAGACAGTTTTCTGAATATTTCCTTGTCATTATCATTCAGATTTGCTCCGTTTCTGATAAAGCCGTCATATGTCTTCTCCAGCAGACGGCTCTCTTCCGGTGTCAGTGCCAGTGAGTCTTTTTTCTCGTATACTTTTTTCACCCTTTCGAACAATATCGGGTTCAGGCTTATGTTGTTGCCATGTTCTGTCAGTTCGGGCATCAGCTTTTCTGCTATTGCGTCCAGTTCATCATTCGTTTCGGCACTCATCAGGTTGAAGAATACTGTCGTTACCCTGTCCAGTAACTTTCCCGCATGTTCCAGTGCAAGTATCGTATTCCCGAAATCAGGTTCTTCCGTATTCTCTATAATAGCCTTTATCTCTTCATCTTCCACCTTCATTCCCTCCCTTATGGCAGGTTCATAGTCGGAAATCTTTATTCTGTCGAAAGGTGTGGTGTCGTGCGGCGTGTTATATGGTTGTAAAAATGGATTTGTCATAATTTATCTTATATTTTTTATTGTCAAACAACTAAAAACTACTCCCTCACTTCCTCGATTAGTTTTGTAAGGTCGTTTATTATAATCTTTTTTCTGCTTAAAGTTATTATCCCTTTTTCCTGCAGTTCGTTCAGAGCCCTTGATACATTGATTCTTGTATCGTCAATGAGCGAAGCCATATCTTCCATTGTGATGTATAGAGTTTTTTTGCCATATGGAATGATGCATCTCAATGTGAGGAAGTTCATAAGTTTCTCCCTTGTACTTCCTATGTGCGAGTTCCATAGCTTAATGTTCGCAGTTTGTGCCCTATTGCTCACTATATTAAGATAGTTCAGGTTGAATATCTCAAATTTACAAAGGTTTGTAAGTATATAGCTTTTGTCAATATTCAGAGTCTCCACATTGTTGGCTGCTATGTACGAAGCATGATATTGGGTATGCATCCCGAAAAGTGAATAAGGCTCAATAATATAAGGGGCGCTTACTTCTTCCACTATTTTGAAGTTATAGTTGGTATCGTTTGATGTAATATTAACCTTTCCTTCAAGAATGAATATCAGACTGTTACATTTTTCCTCCTGCTGTGCAATACATTGTTTGGCATTATATTTATGAAAGCCCATTTTCACTTTCTCTATAATGCTTGTTATGTTTTCTTTTGTCAGTCCCTGGAATAACGGCAGTTCCAGTAGTGTGTCGTACATTGAAACCTTCATAATTAGTTAAATTAGCTTGGATGTAATTCCTTATTTTAACACACAAAGTTAACAATTTATTTTGTATCTGTCTTTCTGTAGGTGTGTGGTTTTTAGTATTTTTATTAATTAAGGTGTTATGTCAGCCTTAGGCTTCATATATGTTGTGTTTGTGAAAATCGGTTAATATTATTGCTCTTTTGCAGGAAGTTGTGATTTTTGTGGTTTAATATTTGGAGTTCCATTGCATAAATAAGGACTTTTTTATGTATTTTTGCGCAATAATAAATTACAAGTGAAAGATGAAAACGTTAGATGTTCAGTCTGCATTAATAACCTTTTTCGGGGCACTGGATTTGCAGCAGTTTCTTAGTGCCTTCATCGTGTTGTTTGCGGTGATAGATATTATTGGCTCAATACCAATAATCTTGGATTTGAAGCAAAAAGGTAGGCCTGTAAATGCCATAAAGGCCACTTTGATAGCGTTCGCTTTATTGCTTGGTTTCTTCTATGCAGGCGATATGATGCTCAAGCTTTTCCAGGTAGATATAGCATCGTTTGCAGTGGCTGGTGCTTTTGTTATTTTCATGATGTCTCTTGAAATGATTCTCGATATTGAGATTTTTAAGAACACCGGGCCTATAAAAGAGGCTACTTTGGTTCCTCTGGTATTCCCTTTGCTGGCAGGTGCCGGTGCTTTCACTACATTGCTTTCCTTGCGTGCCGAGTATGCTCCTATAAATATAGTATTGGCCTTGACGCTGAATATGGTTTGGGTGTTTATAGTTCTGAAGCTGACGGATGTTATAGAGCGTTTTTTGGGAAAGGGCGGTATCTATGTTATACGTAAGTTTTTCGGTATAATTCTATTAGCCATTTCGGCAAGACTTTTCACCGCGAATCTCACTTCTCTCATAGAGCAGTTTCAGGCCTTGAAATAAGTCCCGCCGTGGTACGGTTTTTTCCTTCTTCAGTTTTATGAAAAAACGCGGGCAAGTTTAAGGTAAAACTTGCCCACGTTTTAGATGGAATTTGCCCGCGTTTTGGAGAGGGTTTCTGCGGTGGCTGAAATCAGCGGTTTGGGGACACTTAGGGTCACTTATACTATATGACCCTTTATTTCAGCCTTGAAGTCTTGAAATGGAATCCGTTACTCTTTGATAATAAGCCACTTGCGACATATTTCTTAAGTGCTCTTTTTGCTGCGCATACTCCGAAGCCTGCATTCCTGACCGCTGTATCAAATTCTGAATAGGCGAATCTGGAAGGCATCCTTTTGAGTATGGGCACCCATCCTGCCTCCATGATACGGTAGTCGCACAGCACCATAACTGTCCTGACTGTCATAATCCCGCGACGTTTGACCATAGTGACTGCACCGGGTTTGCCTTCACCGGCTACAAAGCCGATCTGGGCTTCGAATATATTGTCAAGCATTTTCCATTGTTCGCGGGTGAATCTTATTGTCATAGATGGTACGCAGTACAGGAAACAGATTGCTTGATATGGTGATGACCGACAGAAGGGTGATGTTTCTGTCTCTTTTGTTCTTGCCTATGCTTAGAAGCCGGAGTATCTCTTGGGGGTGACGGTCATAAATATCGTCGTCGAAGGGTCGGCACTGTCCTTCCACAATCTCCTCTTTATTAGTTTCTTCTTCTATAACATTTTTATTATCAGGTGTTTGTGAGTATTTTTCGTGAAAATTAAGGATCATATTATTATTGTGACCCTTGTGACCCCCAATTCGTAGTTTTTTTCGCAATCGTCTCCACGGTTCCATATTGCAAATACTAAAAAGGATTAACGGTGAAGGAACTATAGTTAATCCTTTTTTATTTGTAATGAGAAATTGTGTAGATGCTAACAGTTTATTACCCGTTGGCGGAATTAAATTGATAAAAGATTTATGAATAAAAAGTTGTGCATGTTGTTGATATTTAGTAAATTAAAGGTGCCCAAACTTTTAATAGACAAATATCGTATGCACAACCTATATGCAATATTCGCAAAATTTCTGAACATATGCAAGCAAGTGTCAGGTAATTTGGTAAATGAATCAGGTAATATTCCCAGAAGAGGTGTCGTTCCACGATTTTCCGATCTTGAAGTAATCGCGTTGAATATGACTTCAGAAGCAATAGGAATTGACAGTGAATCCTTGCTGTTTGCTAAATTGCAGGAATATAGAAAAGAAATTCCCAATCTTATCTCACGCAGACAATACAATGACAGACGTAAGATAACCTCATCTCTGTGCAATGCGGTCAGGGAGAGGATTGTGAAGGAGATGGATGGAGGTGAAGACTATTTCTGTATTGACTCAAAACCAATAGAGGTCTGTCGTTTTTCCCGTTCCAAGCGTTGCGGTATGGGGAAGAAGAATTTTGAGAAAGCACCGTCAATCGGATACTGTGCGTCACAAAGAGTGTATTATTACGGATATAAACTCCACGCGGTCTGTGGATTAAGTGGAGTCATCCATTCCTTTGACCTCACCAAGGCAAGTGTGCATGACATTCATTACCTGAAGGATGTGAAAGTGGACTATAGTAATTGTACTGTCATAGGGGACAGAGGATATATAAGTGCTCAGATACAACTGGATTTGTTTGAAACGGCCAATATCAGATTGGAAGTACCATACAGAACTAACCAGAAAGAATGGAAGCCGACATTTCCAGCTTTTGCCAAAGCGAGAAAAAGAATTGAAACTCTATTCTCGCAATTGTGTGACCAGTTTATGATTATAAGAAATTATGCGAAAGATACAGACGGATTGTTTACCCGAATTGTCGGGAAGATTAGCGCACTTACAATCCTGCAATATATTAACTATAAAAATGAGAAACCCATTGGTAGAGTTAAATATGCGCTAATTTAATTCCGCCAACTAGTTAAATGTATTTATGTCCTAGAACATTGTTAAATAATAGTATTGTATTATTTTGATAAAATTTTTTGTTTATTTGTCAAAATCTTTATGTTTAGTTAATAAAAGGAGGAGAAATGTTTTGGAATTATAAAATAATACAATAGATTTGCTAGTGATAAAGAAAATAATATGAGTATTTATATAATTATAAATTATAAAATAATTAAAGGTAAATATTTATATTTGTTTCTTTAATGGAGATTTTTGTATAAAACTAATTTTTAAAATTTATTCTATTATGAAAACATTAAAAACTTTGCTTTCTGTAGCCTTTTTGGCTGTAGCTACATCTATGTCTGCATCTAACATTGTTGAAAATGCGTCTGTTGCTCCGGCAAGCGATAGTAATGCGGGTTGGTCAAAGGCATTTATTACTTATCATGCGTCAAGTTTGAAATGGGGAGGGGAAAGTAGTGGTTTTCCAGGATTTTCTCTAGGATGGGTTAAAGGAATGAGTATTACAAATAATATGCCTTTGTTTGTAGAGGCGGGTGCTGCTTTGGAATATCGTAGTGATAAGGAAGACGATGATTTGCTTAATATGATGTCTATTAATATACCAGTCAATTTGGTATATAAATATGATATCAGTGAAGATATGGCTATTAAGCCGCTTATCGGTATTGATTTGAGACTTAATATGTTTGGAAAATTGAAGAGTGGTGGTGAGAGTGTTTCTATATTCAGTGAAGATGATATGGGCCCTATGAAGTTCGGTCGTTTCCAGGCTGGATGGCATCTTGGTTTGGGATTTACCTATTCGCAGTTTGAAGTTGGCTTAACTTATGGTCAGGACTTTAATGAAATTGTGGAAGAAGGTAGAATTGCTAATACTGTAATTTCTTTGGGATATAATTTCTAAATACAATATTTTAATTAAGGGCACGTTTTTTTAAGTGTGCCCTTTGTGTTCATTTCACTTAAAAAGGAGGTTTTTAAGAATAAACTGTTTTCTTCTTTGCCGTTTCTGATGTTGGCTTTCGTTTTGTTAGTAACATCTTGCAATAAGGATGATGCTGACGGTGGTAGTTTGGATACTCCAAAATATGAATCGGTCAGCGCTAAATATGAAATCTTGTCCGATCATTCACCGTATAAAAGTATAGAACTGGGTGCAAGTGGCGATTATATAGTAATAACATCCGATTACTACTCTGCAATGTCCAGATCATCTTCTTTATCGAAAAAAGGTGTGTTTGGTAATTGGGGTGTACCTCAAAGTAGAGCTACCAATTATGATGGTGTAATTTATGGAAGTTATAAACAACTTAGCAATGGCGACTTTGATCTTGAAGGCTTTGGTGTTATCAAAGTGGTTTATGGTGATAATGATAATGTAGAAGCATTGTCTATTACTCCAGATGAAGGTGAGGAAATGCAATTCGATGTTGAAAAGGTAGAGGTGATGGACGATGATGGTCTGACTAATTCGCTTTGCAGAACATGGCTGTTCGAAAAGATCAGGGTTGTTGCATATCTTGATGGTAAGAAAGTTCTTGATGAATATGTAGATAATGGAGATTTAGAATATTTCGATGTTGAAATTTCTGAAGTCCTATTCTCTAAATCAGGAACATATATGGTGATATATGGTGATGAAGCATTGGGTGTTGCATCATGGAAATGGAAAGATATGGATGACAAGATGCTGTATTATTCATGGGATGGTGAATGGTATGACGATTGTACCGTACAAATATCTTTTGAGGGCAATTCTTTAGTATTCTATGAGGAAACAGATGATTTTGGAGAATTCGAGGAATTTGATAAAATAGAGATGTATATATATCTGAAAGAAAAAT
>NZ_JADYTJ010000040.1 GCF_021531075.1 Bacteroides caecigallinarum
AATTGCATTAGCTATAGCTTTTCTTTATATAACAAGTGATGAGGGAAGTATGAGTAAGGAGATTACTTATACAGAATTCAAAGATATGGTAAAGAAAGGTTATGCGGATAAAATAATTGCATATGACAATAATTCTGTAGAAATGTACATCAAAACGGAAAATATTGTAGATGTATTTAAAAAAGAAGCAACGAAGGTTGGAAAGACTCCATCTGTAAGGGTCCAAGTGGGTTCTATGGATTCATTAGATAAATTTCTTGATGAAGAACAAAAAAATGGGAACTTTACCGGATCTATACGTTATGAGAAAGAGAACGATTATTTTGGAGTAATTTTTTGGAATCTGTTACCGATAATATTTTTCGTAGGTTTATGGATTTTTATAATGCGCCGTATGGGTGGATCTGGTAATGCCGGTGGAGCAGGAAATGTATTTAATGTTGGTAAAAGCAAAGCACAACTTTTTGAAAAAGGAGCTAATAGAGTAACATTTAAAGATGTAGCAGGACAAACGGAAGCAAAACAAGAGGTTCAGGAAATAGTTGAATTTTTGAAACAACCTCAAAAATATACAGAGCTAGGAGGAAAAATTCCAAAAGGTGCGTTGCTTGTTGGTCCTCCGGGAACTGGTAAAACTCTTTTGGCAAAAGCAGTAGCAGGCGAAGCTGATGTTCCTTTTTTCTCAATGTCAGGATCTGATTTTGTTGAAATGTTCGTAGGAGTTGGTGCTTCTCGTGTTCGTGATTTGTTTAGACAAGCAAAAGAAAAATCTCCGTGTATAATTTTTATAGATGAGATTGATGCGGTAGGTAGAGCCAGAGGTAAAAATCCTAATATGGGTGGTAACGACGAAAGAGAGAATACTTTGAATCAGTTACTCACAGAAATGGATGGTTTTGGCACAAACAGTGGAGTTATAATATTAGCTGCAACAAACCGTGCAGATATCCTTGATAAAGCATTGTTAAGAGCTGGACGTTTTGATAGACAGATACATGTTGATTTGCCAGACTTGAATGAAAGAAAGGCCGTGTTTGGTGTGCATATACGACCTTTAAAGTTGGATAATTCTGTGGATTTGGATTTATTGGCAAGACAAACTCCAGGTTTCAGTGGTGCGGACATAGCAAATGTATGTAATGAAGCTGCACTTATTGCTGCTAGACATAATAAGTCGTTTGTTACTAAAGAAGATTTTATGGCTGCTATTGATAGAATAGTAGGAGGACTGGAGAAGAAAACTAAAGTAATGACAGCGTCAGAAAAGAGAGCTATTGCTTTGCACGAGGCAGGACATGCTACAATCTCTTGGTTCCTTGAATATGCTAATCCGCTTATAAAAGTAACAATTGTTCCTAGAGGTAGAGCTTTAGGTGCAGCCTGGTACTTACCTGAGGAAAGACAGATTACAACTAAAGAACAGATGTTGGATGAAATGTGTGCTACTTTAGGTGGGCGTGCTGCTGAGGAATTATTTCTGAAGCAAATATCAACAGGTGCAATGAATGACCTTGAAAGGGTGACCAAGCAGGCATATGGAATGATAGCATATGCAGGAATGAGCAATAAATTGCCTAATTTATGTTACTATAATAATGATGAATATAGTTTCAGTAAACCATACAGTGAGCATACTGCTGAACTAATAGATAGTGAGGTGAAAGCTATGATTGCTGAACAATATGAAAGAGCCAAACAAATTCTGAAGTTACATGAAGAAGGGCATAATAAACTTGCCGAATTATTGATTGAGAAGGAAGTAATATTTGCTGACGATGTAGAAGCTATTTTTGGCAAACGTCCTTGGGCTTCGAGATCGGAAGAAATTATGGCAGAATCAGATAATGACACAGATAAAGTAAAAAGTCTGGAAGTAAAAGATGAAGAGTCAAATATACAGGATTAATAGCTTATTAATGTTTGTATAAAGTATTTTAAACCTGTAATACAATATAAGTATCAAGCCATGAAAAGTAAATTTTTAACACGAGCATTAACTGGAGCCATATTTGTAATTGTTTTGGTGGGATGCATATTGGCAGGGCCGATAACATTCTCTGTGTTGTTTGCCATTATATGTGCAATGACGGTCAATGAGTTTTGCAATATAATTAAAAAAAGTGGCTTGGCACAAATTAATAAGCCGATATCAATTTTGGCAGGTGTGTATCTTTTTTTAAGTTTTTCATACTTGGAAATAGCGCCAGGCAAATTTGAAATATTGATTCCATATTTGTTATTGATAATCTATTTATTAATAAGTGAATTATATCTTTTGAAAGATAATCCTGTTAATAATATGGCATATGCTTTTATGGCGCAATTGTATATTGCACTGCCATTTGCATTGCTTAATACCTTGGCTTTCGGTAATTTAAGTGACTGCAGTGTTAATGATTATATACCTGTACTTCCTTTGTCTATTTTTATATTTACCTGGGTTAATGATAGTGGCGCCTATTGTGTAGGTGTGTTATTTGGTAAGCATAGGCTTTTTGAACGTATTTCTCCTAAAAAATCTTGGGAAGGTTCATTTGGAGGTGGTATTTTTACTATAGTATCCTCAATTATAGTAGCTAATTATTTTCCTGTTTTGTCTGTAATGGAATGGGTAGGGCTTGCTTTAACAGTGGTGGTTTTTGGAACTTGGGGAGATCTGGTTGAATCTTTAATTAAACGCAGTATAGGTATAAAAGATTCAGGTAACATATTACCGGGACATGGGGGAATGTTGGATAGATTTGATAGTACACTGCTTGCTATTCCTGCGTCTGTTTTATATTTATACCTAATTACCTTGTTATAATAATTATAGTCTGTTTATATTCTTCAGAACTGAAAACGGGAGGTTGTCCATGAATTTTAGAAAACCTCCCGTTTTTTATATTTTGCACAATTCCCTATATAGTTTCTGTATTGGTAGTCCCATAACATTGAAATATGAACCTCTAATTCCAGATACACCGATGTATCCAATCCATTCCTGTATGCCGTATGCCCCAGCCTTGTCGTAAGGTTTGTAATTGTCAATATAGAAGTTTATTTCCTCATCTGTTAGATTGTCGAATGTAACATCAGATGTTGATACAAAACTTTTCTGGAATTTATGTGTGGTAATAGTCACTCCTGTCATTACTTGATGTGTTTGACCTGATAGAGTCTTCAGCATTTTTACGGCATCTTCTCTGTTTTTAGGTTTACCGAGTACTTTGTTGTTTGCGTAGACTATAGTGTCTGCAGTTATTATCAGATCATTTTCTTTCATAAACGGACGGTAAGCAGCAGCTTTTATTCGTGAAATGAATTCGGGAATTTCGCTCCCGTTTAGATGTGAAGGGTAGCTTTCGTCTACATCTTTTATTAATTTCACTTCATAATTCAAGCCCAATCCAGAGAGTAGTTCGCGACGACGTGGTGAGTTTGATGCCAGTATTATATTGTATTTTTTTAGATTGTCTAACATTGTATTTAAGTTTATGTGTTTTTATGAATTTAAACTTATGCGTTTTTCGTTTTATTGTATTGATAAGATAATGCCTTAATAAGTTCAGTTATGGATTTGAAACTTACAAATTAAAAAAAAGTTTACCATCCAAATGCTTCTTCGTGTGACATCCATTTTCCTTGGGCGCGTAACACTTGTTCTATTACGTCACGACCGCAACCCTGACCTCCTGCGCGATGGGATATGTATTTACACACACTTTTTATGTCAGGCGCAGCATCGGCAGGACAACATGGTAGACCTACAAGGCAGAGAACTTCGTAGTCAGGAATATCGTCACCCATATATAAAACTTCTTCCGGCTTGAGATTGTATTTTTTTATCAGTTCATTATATTCCTTTGTTTTTACGGATGCTCCCATACATACGTCTTCTACACCTAAACCTTCGAATCTTAATCTTACAGCTTCTGTACGTCCTCCTGTAATTATAGCTACATGGAGTCCACATTTTACAGCTAGCTGAATGGCATATCCGTCTTTTATATTTACCATTCTCATCGGTTCACCGTTAGGATGGAGAGGAACATTGTCGCTACTAAGTACTCCATCAACGTCAAAAAATAAGGCTTTTATTTTTGTAAGGTCGTAGTTAATCATATGAATGTTTATTTTTTGTTTCTTTGATAATTGTGAATGTTTTCGCTTATGCGCAAGTAGAGTTCTGCTATTTCCGGTTCGTCTTTGAGTAGGGATAGGTGATTGTTCATGATATTGTGGTCATCGCGTTGTGCAGGTCCTGTTTGTGCTGAAACCGGTGATAAATGATGAACTTTCTCGGCTGTTTCGTCAATGAGTGGCAACATAGCACTGAAAGGCAGTCCATGTGAAGTAAGCAGATGCTCGCAGATTGAATACATGTGGTTGGCAAAATTACATGCGAATACAGCTGATATATGTAAATATTTTCTCTGTTCTGATGAAGCTTTGAATATATGTCTACTTATTAAAGATGCTGTTTTTATAAGCAGTTCCGTATCTTCTTCCGTGTTTGCTTCGATGAAGAAATGTACGTTATCGAAATTGATATCCCTTTGTTTGCTAAATGTTTGCATAGGGTATAGAACTCCGTATCTGTGTGTCAAACCTTTCCATATGTCAATGGAAACACTTCCGGCTGTATGTACAAAAAGCGCTTTACTGTTACATTTTACCAGTTCTGGAAGTATATGGTCTAAAACAGAATCTTTCAACGAAACGATATAGATGTCTGCCTCATTATCTATGGATGTGATGTCTGTGGTGTACGGGCAACCGATACTCTCAGCAAGTATTCTTGCCGATTCCTTAGTTCTGCTATAAACCATTCTTATTCTGCATCCTGCTTCATGAAATGCCTTGCCAAGGTGTGTGGCTACGTTTCCTGCTCCTATTAATACTATTGAAGGATTGTATGCTGTATGTTCCGTCATTATTTACCTCCGTATTTGTTTATATGGATTTTTTCCCATTGCAAATGTGATTCGTCGAAAGGTTTCCTTTCCATACCTTTGTGTCCAATGGCTATTATAGAAAGAGCCTGTAGTTGTAGTGGAAGGTCAAGCACTTCGTGTACATATTCGTTTGAAGGAACTCCATTTGCAGTGAATCTTTCACGCAGTTGCACCCAACAACTACCCAGTCCGAGGTCTTCTGCCTGTAATTGTATCATTATTGATGCGATAGATGCATCTTCAATCCATACATCGCTAACCATAGGATCGGCTGTAACTACAATGGCCAGTGCTGCATCTTTTATGAATGACGCGCTTGCTTCCTTACAGTATGATAGCTTTTCCAATATCTCCTTGTCATCTACTGCAATGAACTGCCAGCAGTTTGTTCTTTTTGATGTGGGAGACATAAGTGCTGCTTTAAGAAGATTTACTACTTCTTCCTGTGTTAACTCTTCTGAAGTGAATTTACGCATGCTACGTCTTGATTTTATGAGGTCACTGAAATTTTCCATAAATGATTATTTAAATTAAATGATTTCTACAAATATAATGCAAACCGAGTGAAGTACAAAGTGGAAAACATAGTTTTCAGACTTTTAATTCAGAGATGCAGTTAATACTATTAATAAAAATATGCTTTTCGTTTTAAAGGCTGAAACTTTTTATGTAAATTTGCGATATATGGCAATACGTTTGGTTACATATGAGCATTCAGAAGCGTTGCCTAACCTTCCAGGTAAAAACGTGTTTCATTCGGTCAGCTTGTTTAGGATTCTTGAACGGACTCCCGGATTCAGTCCTTTTATGCTTGTGGCTTTCAATGGAGACAGGCCTATCGGTAAACTCTTGTGTGTGGTGCGGAAATCATGGTTTATCAGCAAATGTATTGTATACGATACAGGTGAGTATTTTGATGCAGATCTCAGGCATGATTTGATCTTCGACGAATTGTTATCCTATTTTACAAATCGTAATAAAGACAATTTTTCTATTATTGAGTTCAGAAATCTTAGTGAGTCTCTTTTTGGCTATCGTTACTTTAGGCAGAACGGGTATTTCCCTATTAGGCGTCTGAGAGTTATTAATTCTATTCATCATTCCACCATTGATAAATGGATGGGAGCATCCAGGAAACGCCAGATACAATGTGGATTGAGAAATGGGGCTGTTATGGGTGTTGCTGATACAGAGGAACAGGTAAGGAATCTCTTCAGAATGTTGAAAAAATATTATTCGTCTAAAGTCTTTAAGTATTTTCCTGCCATTGATTTTTTTACTACACTTTTGGAACAAAGGGATGGCAGTGATGAAATTGGCAAAATATTTACAGTGTCTTACAATGGTAGAATAATTGGTGGTTCGTGTTGTTTGTTTTCTGATGACACTGTGTATATGTTATTTTCTGGTGGAATGAGGAAGAGTTATCCTTCTTTGTATCCTGGTGTGTTGGCTGTATGGAATGCTATGTTGTATTCTAGAGAGAAAGGCTATAGTCATTTTGAGTTTATAGATGCGGGGCTTCCTTTCAAGAAATACGGATATCGTGATTTTATATTGAGATTTGGAGGAAAGCAACTGAGTACACGCCGTTGGTATAGATTGAAATGGAGATGGTTGAATAGAATATTTGAGAAAATATATGTTTAGCTTTATTTTGTCAACCAAAGTTTTCAAAATAAACATTCAGACATTATAAAAAGGTAATTAGGAAAAATATTTGAGAAAAAAGTTTCCTATTTTAATCCAAATTTCTTTTCTTTGTCTAATAGAATTTATGAACTTTAATTTAATATCTAAAAAACAACGTCATTATGAAAATATCTCATATTGAACATTTGGGCATTGCTGTCAATAGCATAGAAGAAGCTCTCCCATACTATGAAAATGTATTGGGATTAAAATGTTATAACATAGAAACAGTTGAAGACCAAAAAGTTAGAACTGCATTTCTGAAATGTGGTGAAACAAAAATAGAACTCCTTGAACCTACAGGACCTGAAAGTACAATAGCGAAATTTATTGAAAACAGAGGAATGGGGGTACACCATGTGGCATTTGCCGTTGAAGATGGTGTAGCTAATGCTTTGGCTGATGCCGAAGGTAAAGGTATACGTCTTATTGACAAGGCGCTACGTAAAGGAGCCGAAAACCTTAATATCGCTTTTCTTCATCCGAAATCAACAATGGGGGTGTTGACAGAACTTTGTGAAAAATAAAATATGGATGGAGAAGATGCTTGGAATAAGTTTTTCATAAATATCTTGTTGAAGAGTCAGTTTACATATTTTTTATGTAAGCCGGCTCTTCAACTTGTTTTATAAGGAATATTGCTCTATCCGACTAATGTTATTATAAACTTAAAAATACTTATAACTATGAGTAATCAATTGGAAAAAGTGAAGGAGCTTATCGAACTGCGTACCCAAGCTCGTTTGGGAGGTGGTGAAAAAGCTATTGAGAAACAGCATGCTAAGGGTAAATATACAGCACGTGAACGTATCTCTATGTTACTTGATGAAGGCAGTTTCGAAGAATTGGATATGTTCGTAAAACATCGTTGTACTAATTTCGGTATGGATAAGAAACATTTTCTTGGCGATGGTGTCGTTACCGGATATGGTACTATCGAAGGACGATTGGTTTATGTATTTGCACAGGATTTTACTGTTTCTGCAGGTTCACTGTCTGAAACTATGTCGCAGAAGATTTGTAAAGTAATGGACATGGCCATGAAGATGGGTGCTCCGTGTATCGGACTTAACGACTCCGGTGGTGCACGTATCCAGGAAGGTATTAACGCTTTGGCTGGTTATGCTGAAATATTCCAGCGTAATATCCTTGCATCAGGTGTTATCCCTCAGATTTCCGGTATTTTTGGTCCTTGCGCCGGTGGCGCTGTTTATTCTCCAGCTTTGACAGATTTCACTCTTATGATGGAAGGTACATCTTATATGTTCCTTACTGGTCCTAAAGTGGTTAAGACTGTAACAGGTGAAGATGTTTCACAGGAAGACCTTGGTGGTGCAAGCGTACACTCAACACGTTCGGGTGTAACACATTTCACAGCTTCTACTGAAGAAGAAGGTTTGGCATTGATTCGTAAACTATTGAGCTATATTCCTCAGAATAATCTTGAAGAAGCTCCTTATGTGGACTGTACAGACCCTATTGACCGTCTGGAAGATTCTCTTAACGAAATTATTCCTGATAGCGCAAATAAGGCTTATGATATGTATGAAGTTATCGGGGCAATAGTTGATAATGGCGAATTCCTTGAAGTTCAGCGTGATTTTGCAAAGAATATAATAGTCGGTTTTGCCCGCTTCAACGGACAGTCTGTAGGTATCGTTGCCAATCAGCCTAAGTTCCTTGCAGGTGTGCTTGACTGCAATGCATCACGTAAGGGAGCACGTTTCGTTCGTTTCTGCGATGCTTTCAATATTCCTATTGTTTCGCTTGTTGACGTTCCTGGATTCTTGCCAGGTACAGGGCAGGAATATAATGCAGTTATCCTTCACGGTGCTAAATTGCTTTATGCTTACGGTGAAGCTACTGTTCCTAAGGTTACAATTACTTTGCGTAAGTCGTATGGTGGTTCTCACATCGTGATGAGCTGTAAGCAGTTGCGTGGTGATATGAACTATGCATGGCCTACTGCCGAAATTGCCGTTATGGGTGGTGCCGGTGCAGTAGAAGTACTTTATGCAAAAGAAGCCAAGGAAGCTGAAGATCCTAAAGCATTTATGGCTGAGAAGGAAGCTGAATACACCAAATTGTTTGCTAATCCTTATAATGCGGCTAAATATGGTTATATCGATGATGTGATTGAACCTCGTAACACTCGTTTCCGCATTATACGTGCATTACAGCAGTTGCAGACCAAGAAACTTACTAATCCGTCGAAGAAACACGGTAATATTCCTTTGTAATAAACTAAATTCAGAAAGTATTATGAGAAAATTTAATATCGGAATATTCCTTTCTTTGATGCTGTTGGTGGCTTTTTCGTCCTGTAAGGAACAAAAGCCTAACAATAAAGTAGTCATCAATGAAGTGCTGGTGGATAATCAGAGTAACTTCCAGGATGATTACGGATTGCATAGCGGATGGATAGAAATATTCAACAAGTCATATAGCAGTGCCGATTTGGCGGGATGTTTACTTCGTGTAAGCTCACAGCCAGGTGATACTGCAACTTATTTCATCCCTAAAGGTGATGTCTTGACACTTTTAAAACCACGTCAGCACACTTTGTTTTGGGCAGACGGTACTCCCCGTCGTGGCACTTTCCATACAAATTTTGTATTGAACAAAACAAACGACAATTGGATTGGACTCTATGATTCAGGTAAGAAACTTCTTGATCAGGTTGTAGTTCCGGGCGGTGCCCTAAAAGCAAATTATTCATATGCCCGTGTGAGCGATGGCTTGAACGAATGGGAAGTGAAGGATGACAGTGCTGAGAAGTATGTTACACCTAGCACAAACAACAAGACTATAGAAAGTAATCCTAAAATGGATAAGTTCGAACAGCATGATCCTGTTGGTGTTGGTATGGCGATTTCGGCTATGGCTGTCGTATTTATAGGTCTGATTCTGCTTTATATTTGCTTTAAGTTTGTCGGTAAGTCTGCAATTGCTTTGCGTAAGCGTAACGCTATGAAAGCGCAAAATGTGACAGACCATAAGGAAGCTAAGGAAATGAAACTAGGTGAAGCACCAGGTGAAGTGATAGCTGCAATATCAATGGCTTTGCATGAAGCACAGGGAGCTGACCATGATGTGGAAGAAACCATACTTACAATAAGCCGTGTGAAACGTAGTTACTCGCCGTGGAGCTCTAAGATTTATACTTTGCGCGAAACTCCAAATAAGAAATAATACTTAAAATTAATCGTATGAAAGAATATAAATATAAGATAAACGGTAACTTATATAAGGTTACTGTTGGAGATATACAAGACAATAATGTTAAGGTTGAGGTGAATGGAACTTCATATTCCGTAGAACTTGAAAAATCGGCAACACCTAAAATCAAACCTGTAGTTCGTACAGCTGCTACTACTCCAGCAGCTCCTCCACCGGCAGTGGCACGTCCTGTCGTGGCAGGAAGTAAATCGGGTATCAAGTCTCCATTACCAGGAGTTATTCTGGACATAAAAGTCAAAGAAGGTGATACAGTTAAACGCGGTCAGACTTTACTCATTCTTGAAGCCATGAAGATGGAAAATGATATCAAATCTGATCGTGACGGTAAAGTTACTTCTATCAAAGTAAGTAAAGGTGAATCTATTCTTGAGGGTACTGACCTTATAATTATTGAATAATATGGGAGAATTTTTTAGTTTTTTGCAGAATAACCTGGCAGATTTCTGGACATATACCGGTTTCTTCAATGCTACTCCACAGCATCTGATAATGATTCTGGTCGGTATATTCTTCATCTATCTGGCAGTGGCAAAGGAATTTGAGCCGATGTTGCTGATTCCTATTGGTTTCGGTATTCTGATTGGTAATATTCCTTTCAATATGGAAGCCGGCCTCAAGGTAGGTCTTTATGAGGAAGGCTCAGTGCTTAATATTTTGTATCAGGGTGTTACTTCGGGATGGTATCCGCCACTCATTTTCCTGGGTATTGGTGCCATGACAGATTTCTCTGCACTGATATCAAACCCTAAACTTATGCTTATCGGTGCAGCAGCGCAGTTTGGTATATTTGGAGCATATATGCTTGCACTTGAATTTGGTTTCGACCCTATGCAGGCAGCAGCTATCGGTATTATCGGTGGTGCCGACGGTCCGACAGCCATCTTCCTTTCATCAAAATTAGCTCCTAATTTGATGGGTGCAATTGCAGTTTCGGCATATTCATACATGGCTCTTGTACCTGTAATACAGCCGCCTATTATGCGTTTGCTCACAACTAAGAAAGAGCGTCTTATCCGTATGAAAGCTCCACGTGCCGTTTCGCACACAGAAAAGGTAATGTTCCCTATAGTAGGTTTGTTGTTGACATGTTTCCTTGTTCCTTCAGGTCTTCCATTGTTGGGAATGTTGTTCTTCGGTAACCTTTTGAAAGAAAGTGGAGTTACACGTCGTCTGGCAGAAACTGCCCGTGGTCCGCTGATTGATACTATTACTATTCTGTTGGGACTTACAGTAGGTGCTTCTACTCAGGCTTCTGAGTTCCTGACTCGTGATTCAATCTTTATATTTGCGCTTGGTGCTTTGTCATTTATCATAGCAACAGCGTCAGGAGTATTGTTCGTTAAATTCTTCAACCTCTTCTTGAAGAAAGACAACAAGATTAATCCGCTTATCGGTAATGCTGGAGTATCTGCAGTGCCAGACTCTGCACGTATTTCACAGGTTGTAGGTTTGGAATACGATCCAAGCAACTATCTGTTGATGCATGCTATGGGTCCTAACGTAGCTGGTGTAATTGGTTCAGCTGTAGCTGCAGGTATTTTATTGGGATTCTTAGTATAAAAACTTTTTTAATAGCTTGAAAATCAGGTGAATTGCATGTTTGTGATTTGCCTGATTTTTTGTATTTGGAGTGAAACGATGATTTGTATCAAAGATGTACTTTTTTTGATTTATGTCAAAAAGTTGTTTGATTAAGTATTTTTTAGTATTTATGTTGGAATTGATAATTCAATATTGAAATATATTTGTGCGGAAAATTAACAAAGAAACTAAATTATGACTACATCAAGAACAGTTAAGTATCATGTACCACAGCAAGGTTTGTATGTATATTCAAGAAATGTTGGTGGTAAAACAGAACTTATTGTTTTAAACAGCACTGACATTGAGCAGGTTCTTATGAATAATCATTTCAAGGCATTGATCAATGAAAGTGTTGAGGGGAAAGAAATTTCTAGTGGAAAGAAAATCGATTTGAGAGAGAACATTGTAGTTCCTGCTCGTAAGTCGGTTATTATTGAGTGTTAATGGACTTTTGTGAAACTATTAAAAAAGCGATGTAATCCTTTGATATTTTGTGATGACATCGCTTTTTTGTTTTTTATGTTTTTATTGTTTGTTGTTTCTATATCCTTTGAAGAATTTACAGAAATAGTGCCATTGATATTCTATACTGTTGTTCCAGTATTTCCCGTCGTGTACACCAGGCCTTGTTATATAATCATGACTAATGCCCCTTTTCAAAAGTTCAGCATGTAGGTTATTGTTTACATCAAAAAAGAAGTCATTTGTTCCACAATCGAAAATAATTGCCAAATCGCCATCTTTCAGATTTTTCAATTGGTTTATAACCGTGTGATTGTTCCACACCTCTTTATTACTACTTAATTCTCCCAATTGTTTTTTCATTTCCCAATTATCGGGGAATGGGCGAATGTCAACCCCTCCACTAGTTGCACCCCCGGCACCAAATGTGTCTTTATGTCTTATAGACAGCCATAATCCACCATGTCCTCCCATACTTAAACCTGTAATAGCTCTGGAATTTCTATTGTTGATTGTTGGATAGTTTTTGTCAATATATTCAACCAGTTCTTTAGAGACAAATGTTTCAAACTGGCTATTAGGATTTGTTGGACTATCCCAATACCAACTGTTTTCACCGTCAGGACATACTATTATTATACCATCCTTGTCAGCCATTTGTGGCAATTCTGGCTTTATTCCAAGCCATGTACGGGCATTACCACCATATCCATGTAGCAGATATAGCGTAGGACATGATTCTTTGTTTATAGATCTCTCAGGGACTATGACAATAACCTCAATTTTCCTGTTCATCTTATTACTTTTAACCATTAATGTGTCAATTCTCGACGCATAACTTGTTGACGCTGTAATTAATATAACAGCTAAAAAAAATGTTTTAAGAATTCTGTTTATCATATATATCAGTTTTATTTGTAAAGTTAACGCTTTATTTTGCGTAAATATGATTATTGACAGTTTTTTTATAACTTATAAACTGTAATATGCTTTTTAAAACAAGTTTCTATACTGAAAAGCCTAATCTTTCTAATTGAAGCTTAATATAAACAACTGTTTTTATATACCTTTGCACTATGAAACAGAAACTTATAGAAAATGAAGGAATTCCCGGTCATTTGCTGTTAATATTAGCTATTATGTCGGGATTGGCTGTGGCTAATTTATATTATAATCAGCCATTGTTGAATGACATATGTCAGGATTTGAAAGTCAGTGAATTTACCGCAAATCTGATACCAATGGTAACTCAGATCGGTTATGCTTTGGGGTTGTTGTTTATCATCCCTTTGGGTGATTTGTATAACCGGCGACGAATCATTGTAGTAAATTTCTCATTGTTATCCGTTTCCATGCTATCTATAGGCACTATCTGATAATGTAGGGTTTGTCTTGGTTTCATCTTTGATAACCGGAATATGTTCTGTTATGCCGCAGATCTTTATACCTATCGCATCGCAGTTTTCCAAACCTGAGGACAAGTCAAAAAATGTAGGTGTTCTGGTAAGTGGTCTTTTGACAGGCATTTTAGGCTCAAGAGTTATCAGTGGTATAGTAGGAGAGTTCTATGGTTGGAGAACAATGTATTATCTTGCAGCAATAATAATGTTGGTTTGTA
The DNA here is from genome assembly GCF_021531075.1 of Bacteroides caecigallinarum. Classification (GTDB taxonomy): domain Bacteria; phylum Bacteroidota; class Bacteroidia; order Bacteroidales; family Bacteroidaceae; genus Phocaeicola; species Phocaeicola caecigallinarum_B. The sequence continues at coordinate 13,534 of NZ_JADYTJ010000040.1, forward strand.
TATTCATAGTCCTTAAGATAATTCCTGACATGACGGTCAATTATAAAGGAACATATAAAGACTTGATGAAATCTTTATATACTATATTCAGACAGCGTAAGGATATCAGATTATCCTCATTAAGGGCAGGATTGTGTTTTGGTAGTTTTCTATGTTTATGGGCTTGTTTGGCATTTAAATTAAGTGGAGCGCCTTTTTATGCAGGCAACAATATTATAGGATTGTTAGGCCTGTGTGGTGTAGCAGGTGCCCTGACAGCATCGTTGGTTGGACGTTATGTTCGTATTTTAGGTGTAAAAAGACTGAACTATATAGGTTGTATTATTATAACAGTTGCGTGGGGAATAATGTATTTATTTCAGAATACTTATATTGGATTTATTATCGGAATAATGCTTATTGATATAGGTATGCAATGTATACAGTTAAGTAATCAGACTTATGTTCTTACATCTTTGCCAAGTGCATCAAATAGAGTAAATACAATTTTTATGACAACATATTTTGTAGGTGGAGCATTTGGAACCTTCCTTGCAGGATTGTTTTGGCATTCATTCCAATGGGATGGTGTTGTTATAGTTGGAATTTCTTTAACTATAATTTCTTTGATTATAACACGTTTTGCAAAAGTTTTACAATAAAAAAAGCTGCTTATCAAGCAGCTTTTTTTATTGTAAAACTTTTTATTAGCAAATCTTGCGTGAACCATCACCTATTACTACATCGTAAACTTTAGGGCTACGTCCGAATTTTTCTTTGAAACGTTCTTTTGCAGTTGTGATGAATGTTTCGTATAATTCATTTTTAACAAGGTTGATGGTACATCCGCCGAATCCACCACCCATGACGCGTGATCCTGTTACACCACAGTCGAAAGCTATATCGTTCAAGAAGTCAAGTTCTTCGCAGCTAACTTCGTATAGTTTGCTCATACCATGATGTGTTTCATACATCTTTTGTCCTACTGTTTCATAGTCGCCTTTTTCCAAAGCGTCACAAACGTCAAGAACACGTTGAATCTCTTCTATTACATATTCTGCACGCATATAGTCTTCTTCAGAAACTTCACCTTTTACAGCGTTAAGCATTTCCATAGTACAGTCACGTAAGAATTCAACATTAGGATGTGTTTTCTTGATTGCTGCAACTACATTTTCACAACTTTGACGACGTTTGTTGTATGCTGAAGATGCAAGTTCGTGTTTAACAACAGAGTCGACAAGAACAAGTCTATAACCTTCTGGTTTGAATGGGAAATATTGATACTCTAATGAACGGCAGTCCAAACGGATTAGGCTTCCTTCCTTACCAAATACAGATGCAAATTGGTCCATGATTCCACAGTTTACTCCGCAATAATTGTGTTCTGTAGCCTGACCAATTTTTGCCAATTCAAATTTGTCTATTTTATTATCTCCGAATAAATCGTTTAAAGCAAATGCATAAGTTGATTCCAATGCAGCAGACGATGACATTCCTGCTCCAAGAGGCACATCTCCTGCAAATGCAGTATTAAATCCTTTTACATCTACACCACGTTTAATCATTTCACGGCATACTCCAAAGATGTATCTGGCCCAGCTAGCCGATGGAGCATCTTCTTCGTTCAGACCGAATTCTACGTAGTCTTTAAGGTCGATTGAATACGCACAAACCTTGTCCGTTCCGTTAGGTTTGATTTCAGCCATCATACCTTTGTCAACTGCACCAGGGAAAACAAATCCACCATTGTAGTCTGTGTGTTCACCTATGAGGTTGATACGTCCCGGTGAGGCGTATATATAGCCGGTTGTACCGTCGAAATGCTTAATGAAGCGACTTCTAACAAATTCTATGTCCATGATTATAATTAATTAAAAGGTTAATATAATGAAAATCATGATAGTACATATATAAATTATGTACTACCATGATTTTGATTTTTATTCAACAGGAATGTCTTTATTTACATTTTTGCATCCTACCAGTCCGTAGAACAAAAGGTATGCTAACATTGCTACAATTAACCAATAGCTTGCCATATATCCCAGTTTATCAGAGATAAATTGCTGAATTAATGGAAGAATACCTCCACCAACTACCATCATCATAAATATACCTGATGCTTGAGCAGTGTATTTACCAAGGCCTTCTACTGCAAGATTAAATATACCTCCCCACATAATTGAAGTGCAAAGACCACATAATACTAAAAATATAGCACTTACTGGCACTTTAGGGGTTTCAAGTGAACCCATAACAAATGCTGGCTTTATATTTGCTGCTTGTAGTGCTGCAGAATGCTGAGATAACGCTTCTTCTGATGGATTAGCAATAAATGCTGCTACAGCGTCTTCAGAGATACCAGCATTGATCAATGTTTCTGTAGTTTTTTCAATAGGGTCATATACAAATGTAGGAACATTTATACCTACAGATTTATCAATAAAAATGGCAAGAACTGTAAAAATAATAGCAGTTGCTGATACAGTAATAAGTTGCACGCGTGAAGAGACCTTGTCACTAATGATACTACTTGTAAGACGTCCAACCAACATTAGCAACCAATAAATTGCTGCAATAGCTCCACCAATAGCGGCTCCATTAGTTATGATACCTGCACCTTTTTCAGAAGAATCTGCCAAATAGAAAAGTAAAGTTCCAGGTATACCAATTTCAATACCTACGTAGATGAAAATACCAATCACACCAAGTACAGTATGTCTGAAACTCCAAGGACTGTGTGAGAATTTTTCAGCTTTCTCATTTGACTTTCTCATATGAGGTTCTGGGATACTCACAAAAGAAATAACAATGAATGTGAATGCGAATACACCCATTGCAATGAACAACAATGGTGATACATCAGACATGGCTGTTTTTTCAGTAACTGTTCCAATCAGTACACCTACGAACAGTGGAGTCAAAGTTCCTGATAATGAGTTAAGGGCACCACCTGTTTGTATAAGCTGGTTACCTTTGTTTCCTCCTCCACCTAGAAGATTAAGCATCGGGTTAACAACAGTATTAAGCATACATACGCAGAAACCGCAAATAAATGCACCTAAAAGGTAAATAATGAAATTGAGTTTAATAACGTATTCACCTGCATTGAATACACTTACATCTGCTCCAAAGATACTTGAAGAATACTGGATGAGCAATCCTATAAAACCAATAGCTATGGCTGTCAGTGCTGTCTTCTTGTATCCGATTTTAACAAGCATGTTACCGGCTGGAATACCCATGAACAAATAGGCCAAGAAGTTCATCATATTACCCATCATTCCTAATGTGTTTGCACCAGCATATTGGTTTTTCCATATAGTTCCAAATGGTGCAGCGAGATTGGTAACAAAAGAAATCATTGCAAATAAGAAAAACATGGTAAGAATTGCAATGAAGTTACCATTTTGTTTTTGTTGGTTCATAATTTGTTTAAGAGATAAATGATTAATTATTTAGGTTTATTATTTTTCTACTCCGAATTTATAAATTGTAACCTGATGATATGTTTCTTCAGGAACTAATACTGCTGATGGGAAATGTCCTTTGTTCGGCGTATCTGGGAATTTTTGTGCTTCAAAACATATTGCACTTCTAGCTGGGAATGTCGCACCATGATAACCTTTGAAACCGTTATGCCAATTGGCTGTATATAGCTGAACACCAGGCTCTGTGGTATAAACTTCCAAACTTCTGCCACTGATTGGTTCAACGCATTTTGCAGCAAAAGTCAGTACACCCTGCTCTTCTTTGTTGATTACATAACAATGGTCGTATCCGGCACCATTTACCAGCTGTTCAAACTTGTCGTTTATCCTGCTGCCTACTACCTGAGGTGTTCTAAAGTCCATAGGAGTTCCTTCTACTTTGCTTATCTCCCCTGTAGGTATTGAAACTTCATCTATAGGTGTATAGAAATCGGCATTTATGGTTAGAATATTATTTTCTACAGAAGGTGTAGGTGATTTTACTCCAGACAGACTGAAGAAAGCATGATGTGTAAGATTAACCAATGTTTTTTTGTCTGTTATAGCATTATAGGTTATGATAAGTTCATTACTGTCTGTAAGTGTGTAAATTACTGTTATGTCAAGATTTCCTGGAAAACCTTCTTCTCCGTCTTTTGATAAATAATGCAGTGTAATACTTTGCTTACTGGTTTGCTCTGCATCCCAAACCCTGGCATGAAATCCGGTTGGTCCTCCATGTAGAGAATTAGGACCGTTATTTATTGTAAGATTATATTCTTTTCCGTCCAGTTTGAACTTTCCTTTAGCTATTCTGTTGCCATATCTTCCAATTAATGTGCTTAAGAAAGGTTCCGGGCTGTTTATAACGCCATCTATTGAATCATGTCCTTGAATTACATTTTCTATTTTCCCGTTTTTGTCAGGAACCATGATTGTGAGTATAACCCCGCCATAATTGGTTATTGCTATTTCTGCATTGTTGTCATTGGAAAGAATAAATAAATCAGTTTCTTTTCCGTTTACTGTTTTTTGAAAATCAGATCTTTTAAGACCGCTTAGATTGTTTTCATGGTAAAATGTGTTGTCCATATATTTAAATCTTTTTATTTACATGTTCTTTAATTTATCATGCAAATAAAAAGATTTTCTTTAAAATACCCAAACATTTTTCGGTAAAAAGAAAGTTATTTTGTTTGTTGTTTATATCTTTTATTGGTTAATAGTTGTTTTTATGCTATACAATACAATAAGGTCGGCTACAATGAATGTACTGCCTCCAACAAAAATCATATCTTTTTCACTGGCATTTTGTTTTGCTGCATATAATGCTTCTTTTACATTTTTATATGCTTCGCCTTTCAGTCCGTGACTATTGCCGATTTTTTTTATTTCCTCTGCTGGGAGTGCTCGTTTTACAGAAGCCTGTGTGAAGTAATATACTGCATTTTCTGGCAATAGTGATATTACCCCGTTTATATCTTTGTCATTCACCATTCCTATCACAATATGGAGTTTGTCATACTTCATTTTTGATAGTTGCTCTGTAATATATCCTATCCCTCCAATATTATGTCCTGTATCGCATATTATGGTTGGATTATCTTCCAGTTTTTGCCATCTGCCCATCAAACCTGTTAGTTGACAAACATTTTTGAACCCTTCACGTATATTTTGTTCATTGATTTTATATCCTAAATCTTTTAGTCTTATTATACTGTTAAGAATAGTATTGGTGTTTTTAAGTTGGTAGTTCCCGCATAATTCGCCGTAAAGATTGTTAATTAAGGATGATTGATAAATAAAGTGTCCGTCATCGGTATGTACAGCTTCTGTAATTAATTTACTGTCTTCTGCAAAGATGATATTTGCATTCATTTGCCTGGCCTTATTTTCAAATACTTCTCTGGTTTCGCTATTGTATTCGCCTATTATTACAGGTGTGTTCTCCTTTATTATACCAGCCTTTTCAGAAGCTATGGCAGACAGTGTGTGCCCCAAAAACTGAGTGTGGTCAAAACTTATATTTGTTATAATACTTAAGTCCGGGTGGATAACGTTCGTACAGTCAAGTCTTCCTCCAAGCCCAACTTCTATCACAGCTACATCAACCTCTTTATGAGCAAAATATAAGAATGCCATAGAGGTGGTAAGTTCAAAGAATGAAGGATGTAACGGCTCAAAAAAATGCTTGTTCTCTTCTACAAATTTTACTACGAAATCTTTTTCAATAGGATTGCCGTTAACTCTTATTCTCTCACTGAAGTCTACCAGATGAGGTGAAGTATAGAGTCCTGTTTTATATCCGGCCGATTGCAATATTGCTGCAATTGTGTGCGAACATGAACCTTTACCATTAGTTCCTGCTATATGTATTGTTTTGAATTTTTTATGAGGGTGCTCAAAGAAAGCGTCAAGTTTTAAAGTATTATCCAATCCTTCTTTGTAAGCGGCTTTTCCTACGTTTTGGAATAAAGGCGTGATGTTGTATAAATATTCAATAGTTTCCTGATAGTTCATTTTCGTATGTTTTTTCTATGCAAATATCATAATTTTTTTCCTCATATCACATAGCTTGGCTTTAAAATTGTCTGTACATAATGGATGATAATTTATTATTATAAAAAAATGAAGACTAATCCGTTTTTCAGATATAAATAATCAATTATAACTTTTGTTTTATAATTTGTTTTTTTATTTCTTTGTAAGTAAAACACAATTTATTATGCGTAAAGGATTTTTATTTATTATATTTTTCATTCTACTTCATATCATATTTATATCTTGTGTATCACGTAAAGGGGAAAGGGTGACAGTCGCTTCGGATAGTTTGATTTCATATTGTGACACAATTTTGGGATCAAATCCAGGAATGGCAGTCAGGGCCATAGACAGTGTGTTGCATGAGCAAACCGATATGAATTTATATTATTCTTTACTCATGGTAAAATCGAAAGCCATGATGTTCTTGTCTGAATATGATTCTGCAAAAATATTATTGGATAGTGTTGAAAAATATTGTCTTTCTGGAAATAAAGAAATAAAACAATATAAATTACTTTCAGGTGTAAACAATATGCGTGGTAATTTATATTCCAGAAGGACAGTAATGGATTCTGCTGTCGTTTATTTTCACAAGGCATATAAGTATTCATCACAATTGGGACTTTCGCCGGATATGATAGATATTTCAATAAATTTGGCCGATGCCTATGTGCGTTGCGGAAAGTTTGATATGGGTGCCTATTGGTATAGAAAATCCTTGCTTTTATCGGATACACTTATGATAGACGAAAAGAAGCGTTTCCCTTCATATTATGGTCTTGCTCAGGTTTATATGGATTTAAGGGATTTTCAGCAGTGTGACCATTATTTTGATATGGCTGGTAAGTTTTATGATGCAATGCTTCCTTTTGAGAAACATATATACCTAAACAATAGGGGCAATTCTTATTATTACCGTGGCGATTACAATAAGGCTATGGAATATTTTAAAAAGTCAATGCAATTGGCCAATTCATATAGTGATATGGAATATGAGCGTAATTTCACAAAAGTAAATATGGGTGAACTTTATATGCTGATGGACAAAACAGATTCAGCCTCTTTATACCTTAATGATTGCTATAGCTTTTTTAAATCAATAAATCACACTTCGGCTTTATACTATATAGAAACCCAGCTCATAGAATTGGCTCTTAAGCAAGGTAATGTCGGTCAGGCATCAAGAATCCTTTCAAATGCAGTAAAGCCTGAATTTATTGAACCTAATATGTTGCATATACGAAATAAGTATTTACAGCATTATTTTGAGGAAAGCGGCGATTTCAAGAATGCATATTATTATCAGCAAAAAAATGCTTATATAGACGATTCTATCAGAAACGAACGTATAAAAATGCGTTCAGCGGAAATAGCCCTTAAGTATAAACAGGATAGCACTTTGATGAAAAAGGAGTTTTTTATCAAGGAAAAAGAAAATCAGGTACTTGCACTCCGTCAGTGGATATATGTTCTGGTTTTGGGCTCGTTGTTTGTAGTTTCATTGTCAGGATTACTTATAATATACAAAAAGCGCCGCAGTGACAAAAAAATATGGAATATGCAGACTGATATAAGTACGTTACGTCTTGAAAATATAAGAAACAGGATTTCCCCACATTTCATATTTAATGTTTTGAATAGGGAAATGGTGAATCATGGAACAGAAAAAGACAGTGAGAATCTTGTATCTTTATCAAAACTTATACGTAAAAACCTTGAGCTGACAGGCAGTCTCTGTATTACCCTGGATGACGAACTTGATTTCGTTAAAACTTATATTTCTATCCAGAAACCGGTATTGAGTGATGATTTCTATTATGAAATATCTGTTTCGGATGATGTGGATACCAAGAGTATACAGATTCCTTCCATGATGATTCAGATTCCTGTAGAGAATGCTCTGAAACATGCTCTCAAGACTAAAGAAGGCAGAAAATGTTTATGGATTAAAGTATATAGAGTGAATAATGCAGTATGTATAACAGTTACGGATAACGGAGGTGGATTTAAGCCCAACAGCAGTAACAGGGGAACTGGTACAGGATTGAAAGTTATTACCCAAAGTATACAGTTACTTAATATGTATAACAAGGAACCAATTCTGATGAAAATAGTGAATGTTCCTTTGGAAAATTCTGAAATAGGATGTGAAATAAGATATTCGTTGCCTGTAGGATATACATATGAAATAAAGAAATAATTATGGAGGAGTTTTATAAGGTTGTTGTTATAGACGATGAAAAAGCTTCTGCTTTGGCATTGGTGGAACAATTAAAAAATTATCCAAGATTTCATGTTGATGGAGTTGCCCACGATGCAACTTCGGGGATTCTTATGATAAAGAAGTATATGCCTGATTTATTGTTCCTGGACGTTGAGTTACCCGAAATGTATGGCATGGAACTTTTGTCAGAGGTCAGAAATGACATAACTTGGAATATGCGTGTGGTATTTTATACAGCCCATGATAAATATATGATAAACGCCCTTAGACACAGTGCTTTTGATTTTCTGCTGAAACCAATAGATAGAAAAGAGTTTGATGTCGTCATTTCAAGATTTCTTCTTGACTACGAGACAAATTCTGTTCCACTTGAACAGAATGATATTCCGGAAGTGTCAAAAGAATCGTCATTTATGGTTATATTACCTACAGGTGAGATGCGGATGGTAAAGTCTACCGAGGTAGGATTTTTCAGATATGTGTCTGAACGTAAATTATGGGAAGCTGTATTGTCTTCAGGCGAAAATGTTTCGCTGCGAAGAAATGTTTCAGCCGATTTTTTGTGTTCCTTTAATAAAAACTTTATACAGGTTCATCAGTCATATATTGTGAATATGGATTATCTGGTCATGATACATGATAGTAATTGTATTCTGTGTCCACCATTTGACGAATGTTCAGAAGTAGTGATTTCAAGAAAATATAAGAAGAACCTGATGGATAGATTTTGTGTGTTCTGATTTTTATAGATGGTTTATAATACACTGTTTATTACATAAAAATGCTCCAGTATTGCATTATGGCAGTATTGGAGCATTTGTTATAATAAGTATATCATTCTATGTTTCTGACTGATAGAAAAAAATATATTCCTGCCGCTATCATTCCTATACCTAATGCAGCATAAAATATTCTGGATTTGTTTCTGCCCAATGCCTTTACTATGAATTGTGAGTTGTTTGCCTTGAAAAACCAGTCCCAATTCAGAATTGCAGCCATAATAGACAAAAGTCCTAGAATAATGAAAACTGATTGTATGATATAATGTGCAGTCATACTGTTTTATGAATCGAAACGAACAGAACGTGTTCCATCTTCGTTTTCCTCTATATATACATTAACCGTATTGCCTGGTAGAACTTCTTCAATCAGTTCCGGCCATTCTATGAAACATAGTGCACCGCTGTAGAAATAATCCTCATATCCCATGTCATAAACTTCTTCCAGTTTCTTTATTCTGTAGAAATCAAAATGATATATCAGCTCGCCGGTTGTTTCAGAACGATATTCGTTTACTATTGCGAATGTAGGCGAGTTTATTACATCTGTCACTCCAAGCTCCTCGCATACAGCTTTTATAAATGTAGTTTTGCCTGCACCCATTTTGCCATAGAAAGCAAATACTGTATTGTCGCCCATTTCAGCTATAAACTGTCTGGCAACATCGTGGATTTGATCCAATGAATTGATTTTTAGTTCCATATTTATATAGTTTTTTTGTTTGCCTTTATTAGTTTTGCTAATGTGTATATTATTATGGATGTAAATATTATTGCCGCTCCCGAAGGTACCTGAAGCTGATATGACAGTATCAATCCGCCTATACAACTTATATATCCAATTCCAATAGACAACCATATAATGTTCTTGAATTTGTAAGTGAACAGGTTAGCTGTCATTTGCGGAAGTGTCAATAATGATATAACAAGTACTATACCTATCATCCTGAGACATGACACTATAGTAAGTGCTATAAACATCATCAATGTATATTCAAACAGTGTTACAGGCAGATGCTGCGAACGTGCAAATTCTCTGTCAAAAGCTATTGAAACTATTGGTTTCATAAAAACGGAAAAGAATACAGCCAATGCCAGACTTATTATGCCAAGCAAGGTTATATCGCCTATAGTTATCGTAAGAATGTTGCCGAATAGGAATGATGACAGTTCTGGAGTAAACCCGGGAGCAAGAAAACTGAATATAATTCCCACAGCCATGCCTAAGGTCCAGAATACGGCAATGGCTGAGTCTTCTCTCATATCGCTTCTTTTGCTTAACCATTCCACTCCGAATGCCGACAACACAGAGAAAACAGCTGCAGTAAGCAGTGGAGATATACCAGTGTATAGTCCTATACCTATTCCTCCGAATGAAGCATGAGTTATTCCCCCGCTTATGAAAACCAGGCGTCTTGTTACAATGTATGTACCTATTATTCCGCAGGCAATACTAGCAAAAAGACTTCCCAGCAGCGCATTCTGGAAAAACGTATATTGGAATAGTTCTATGAAATCGGTCATTTTGAGTTTTTAAGTTTTTATGTCAGTTGACAAGTTGACGAGTTAACAAGATGACGAGACTACCATCCGGATGGAACCAATGGCCGTTGAAACCAAAACCTTGTCAACTTGTAACTGAAACCTTATATCTTTTTTTAATGTATTCTTCTTTCTCCCACTATCAGGAACAGCTCGTCCTTAAGCTCGTCCGGTAGTTCAATGCCGCGCAGTTGCAGGCTTCGGCACCATCCGGCTACTTCCACTTCCTGAGTAGTGTAAAGTATGTTTCTGAATTCTTCTATCTCTTCTTCAGTGTAACTGTCAGAAGAACGTCCCTTGAAACGGTCCAGCTCTTCATCGTCGTAGTATTCTATCGACTTGCTTACGGCTGCCAGAAGACTGTCTTTCTCGCATGTCTCATGCTGACCGCAGCATTCGCTGTCTACTTCAACCACTTTCGGCTCTTCGGTTATTTCTCCTTTTTCTATTTTCTTCTGGATGTTGCGGTTATAGAAATATCCGGCTATAAGTCCGAACAGCGCAACACCGATGAGTGCTAAAACGAGTATCCACATGTCTTTATTCCTCCATTATGTTGAAACCTGCCTTGGTCAAATCATTCCAGAATCCGGGATAGGATTTTGATACCACTTGCGGATTGTTTATTCTGATTTCCATCAGCTTCAGTGCTGCAGGTGCAAATGCCATTGCCATTCTGTGGTCTTCGTATGTGTCTATGGCTGGGTTTGCGTCACCTTCGCATCTTTCTCCGTCCCATGACAATATAGAACCATTACTTTCCGATATTACGTATCCCAGTTTCTTCATCTCGTTTATAAGTGCAGCCATGCGGTCTGTCTCTTTTATCTTGAGACTTTGCAGACCACTGAAGCGGAACGGTATTCCCATCATGCAACAGGTCACTACGAATGTCTGTGCCAAATCCGGCTGGTTTACGAAATCGTATTCCATTCTGTCGGTAACCTTTCCGCTTTTTGTCAGAACTACATTCTTGTCTCCATATTCTGTTGTTACACCCAGTTGCTCAAACAGTTCAGCTACTTTTGAGTCTCCTTGGAAACTCTTTTCGAAAAGTCCCGGAAGTTCCACACGGGCGTTTTCCGACAAGGCTGTCATTTCGTACCAGTAAGAAGCAGCACTCCAGTCGCTTTCCACGTAGTATGGAGTAGGTTTGTAAGTTTCGTTGCTTATGCTTATGGTATTTTCATCAGTCCATACTGCATTAGCTCCGAATTCTTTCATTATCTGTATTGTAAGATTGATATATGGCTTTGAAACGATGTTGCCGGTCAGATTAAGAGTAAGTCCGTTTTTAAGAGTAGGACCTATCATCATAAGAGCTGATATGTATTGCGAACTTATATCCCCAGGCAGTGAGATAACATTCCCGCTAAGTTCTTTTCCTATGATTTTCAGTGGAGGAAAACCTTCTTTTTCTGTATATTCAATGTCTGCACCGAGGCATCTCAAAGCATCCACCAGAATTTTAATCGGGCGTTGTCTCATTCTTTCGGTTCCAGTAATGATATGTTCGCCTTCTGTAACCGAAAGATATGCGGTTAGAAATCTCATGGCTGTACCTGCTGCCATGATGTCTATGGTGTCGGTCATTTCACTTAGTGCGCGCACCATCACGAAGGTGTCGTCGCATTCGGACAAATTCTCTATTTTCCCGTCATTTTTTGACAGTGCTTTTATGATAAGAGCCCTGTTACATATACTCTTTGACGATGGTAAAAGTATGTTTGTATTTATATTTTTAGGTGCTGAAACTTTTATTCTACCCATATTGTAATCTTTCAGTGTTCGTTTAGATTGCAAAGATAATGTATTTATTTGTTTTTTTGATGTAATATAGTTTCATATAATCTTTTTATATTTGTAATTATAGTAAGTTAAATACATAAAAGAAGTATAATTATGATAGAACCGATATATTCTGCATCTCCCGACAGATATGACGGGAAGATGAAATATCGCCGATGCGGTAAGAGCGGAATTCTTCTGCTTATTTTCTGTAAACGACACTGTCGTTTATAAAAATACAACTTGTGTTTATACAAACCACACTGTGATTTATAAAAACACAAGTTATATTCATATAATATGTAAGCTCGTTACGAACTATCAGATATGTTGTTTGGAGTTTTGTTATCTCATCTTCTTTTTTAGCCAAAGATAATATCCCGTAAGTGGGAGAGTGGCACCTATCAGTGCTGCCAGGAAGTAAAGGACTTTGGTTACAGGACCGCCCCATGTTCCTACGTGTAGCGAATATATCAGTCCTCTGAGGTTCTGTCTCACACTGTGATTCTCGAATTTCCTGATTTCGGTTATTTTGCCGGTTTTGGGGTTGAACTTTACATTGTCCGACTTACTCCTGTATCCGTATTTGTTCAATGATACGGTTGCTTCGTTTTTGCTCAGTTTGATATAGTTATATTCGGGATATAGATCTTGTATCTCCTTCAAGGCTGCATCGTATGCTATGCTTGTTTCCTGTCGGCGTTCTGTCTTGCCGTTCTCTTTTTTCTCATCATTTCCATGTCCGTGAGCGTGTCCGGCTTGTTGATTCTGTGGTTGAGGCTCGGCTCCAAGGAGTGAGTACGCGGCTTCCCTATACCATCCGAATGACCATGTAGGTCCGGTCAGTGCCATAATCAGTAGGAATATTGTGGCATAGAAACCGAGTGCTACGTGCGAATCGTACATCAGTCGTCTTGTACCTTTGCCGCAAGCCACTGTAAGCCTGTTCTTCAGAGCCTTACGGGTACGTGGAATCCATATCACCAGTCCGCTTATGAGGATTATTGTCATGGCTATTGTAGAAATACCCACTATAAGTTTACCGGTTGACATGCTGCCTTTACTCTTAGGAACATCAAGGAACCATCTGTGGAGTTTCCTCATTGTCTGAAAGAAAGGATATGATTTCGACCATCCTATGCTTTCGCCGGTATAAGGATTGACGAACAGGACTTTTTTTCCTCCGTTGCTGAAACTTATCTGATATGTAGCATCTGTAGCTTTGGGTATGCTTACGGATGAAATCTTCATTTCGCCGTGTCTGTCTTGTACGATATTTATGACTTCGGAAGGAGCAAGCCTTTCTTTTCCCTGAGGTGCTTCCACCTGATAAAGGTGCTTGTTCAGAGCCCGGGTGATATCTTGTTCGAATACCAGTGTGGCACCGGTGAAACATATCACAGTGATTATCAGCCCCAATGGGATAGAAAGCCAGAGATGTATCTTATGTAATGTTTTCTTCATTCTTATTTTTTTGTAATAAAATATTATAGGAGATGGAAGACCTCCTATAATACTATCAATGTTATTCCGTTACATTAAGTTTTCCTACACCTGAAAGCTGAGTCGCCTCTACTGTAAGTCCTTTTGTCGCAACTCCTGTAGTAGGGTCTATCTTATAGATGGCAGGATATCCGGAAGTGGTAGTAACTGCTACATAAGCTTTTCCATTTTCTATGTATGGAGTGTTTCCGAATCCGCTTACGTCAGAAGGCATTCCTGATACGTAAGTAATCTTCTTGTCTTCTGCCTTGAAAATAGCAAGCTGGTTTGCTGTATATCCTGTTTCGGAGAATGGACGGTCGTACATTAGCAAAAGGAAATAATCGTCAGCAATAGGCCAACAGCGCATGAATGATTTTCCGTCAGTCTGTTCTTCGATGTTACAGTAGTAATCGTCAAAGCTTTCTGTTCCGGCAGGAATTCTCACAACTCCGGCAGGCAGTGTAGTCTGCTGGCGGCTGTCTTTCATCGTTTTGGCATAACTTGGTGAGAATACGTAAATATCACCGTTGCCTGCACTCCATACCATCTGATAGTACTGCGATTTCATTCTTCCGGCTGCATAGCTTATCTTGTCTGTCTTTATGATTTTCTTTTCTGTGAGAGTCTCGTCACTGAATATTGCTATGTGACATTCATCCGGGTATTGGGTCCATTGCAGTTCATCTTTCTTGTATGAGCTGCTACCGCTACCGCCTTCTTCTGTCTTTATCAAATCCTCATTGCCTGGCAGAACCCATCTCCCGTTTTCAAATTTGGTTCCGTACTGGCTCAATCCCATAGGTATGGCTGCCGAAAATATCTTGCCGTTATTTTCAAGAAGACCTGCTAAGGTAACATATTCTCCGTTTCCAAGGAAGTTTTCCGATAGATACTTTTCGTTTTGAGTATCGTTAGTTGTATAAACTTCTCCTGCGGCATCCAAATAAGAAATAAGGAATGATTTTGGAGTATATCCGTTATCATCGTTCCATTCTGTAGGTCCGTCGCCGGTAGAAGTAGTCATGATATACTTTCCGTATGTGCCAAAAGTAGTAAAACGTCTTATGGCAAATTCTCCGTTTCTCTTTTTAATATTATTGTTTGCGTCAAGGATGAATGATGTTGTGACTCCTGCATTACCTTGATTGTATGCCAGTCCGTAAAGATACTGGTTGTTATAGTATATCCACTGTGTAGCTCCGTCGTTAACAAGTCCGTTGTTTTTAGTTGAAACTGTTCCTTCGTCTAGCGATGAGGCTGTAAGAAGTACGTTAGTGGTATTTCCGGATGCTGTGACCGATGCAGCTATTACATATTGACCTTTTTGGTCTGTATTGTTGTTATTATTGTTGTTGTCAACTGTCTCCTCGCTGCATGAAGTTGCAGATACTGCTACGCCAAGTAATATGGCCATGTTTCTGATAAGATTTCTTTTGCTCATTTTTTTACTCATTTTAGATTGTATTTTTTATTTACCAAAATATACTCTTACTTTTCCGTAGAATGCTCTTCCTGCTTTCTGTAAACTAAAATTGTCGTACAGTTTTTCGTCTGTCAGATTACGGCATTCGAAGGAAATGTTATATCTTCCTTTCTTCATGCTGTACGAAAGACTGATGTTGTGTGAAAACTGGTTTGGAACAATGTAGTCGCTGCTTGAGCCTATCACCTGCGAGTAGTATGAAAAGCTGTGCAGATACTGGTTGTCGTATGTAAAGGTCAGCGTGTTGCCTTTCTCAAACAGGTTGTGCCAATAAAGATTTATGTCCGAATCGGCAAACATGTAAGGTATGTTGGGCATACGTTCCTTATAAGCCAGATTAGGCTGATTTGTTCCTATTGCCATTTCCTGATTGTCCCTCACGTCCATCCTTGTGAAGTTTCCGCCTATGCTCAGCCAGTTGCTGAAACCGTATCTAACCGAAGCATTTATTCCTTTGGTAAGGACCTTGCCATAGTTGATATATGTAGCAGCCATCTTACCGCCGCTAAGGTCGGCGATATTTCTCTGTATATAGTCTTTGGTATCGCGGTATATAAATCCTCCTTCCAGATAAACACTATGTTTGCCGAAAGTCTTGTTATAGCTGATATTCAGATTTATGTTGTCACTGTTTTCCGGACGGATACTTATATCACCCATTTCTAAGTCTTCATCACCGAACATTTCCTCAATGGTAGGCAGACGATAGGCTTTTTCGTATGACAGTTTAATCTGCAATGCCGGTATTACGAAGAATGTACCTGCCGCTCCATATCCGGTTGAACTGACTTTCCTGTCTGTACGCACAAAGTCTGAATTATTAGCATCTGTGGCTTGCGGACCTGATACATATTGCAAATATTGTTTTGCAAAAGCTGAAAAGTTCCATCTTTCCGACATCATAAGTCTGTATGACAGTCCGCTGATGTTTTTCCTTGTACGTTTGTCTATAGGGTCGGTCTGTTCTTCTTTCGTTAGTAGAGAAGTGTTTTCGCGTCTGAATGCATTGAACACATTATTAAATGTAATGAAATGTGCCTTACCTATTCTGTAGTTCAGTGTTACTGTATTGTTCCAGTTGTCATTATCTGCACGCGAATACTGATACGACTGTTCGCCACGGGTATTCATCAGTTTCTTGTCGCCTAGCCAGTTATATTCGTATGCTGCTGTGTCCACGTTATAAGTAGTATTCCTATTGTAGTTACCTGTTATCATCAGTTCAAGTCCTTTGACAATAAGGTCTCTTTTCCTGTATTCCACTGAAGGCATAAGCGAATGTCCTTTTCTGTGCTTTTCGCCATAGACGATATTCTGACGTACACCAGTCTGTATGTCCTGATACATATTTGAATATGTAAATCCGAACATCAGTCGGTCTGCCCATTTCTTATCTACTACACCAATTTTCCCGATTACAGCTTCATTGTGGTAGGTGTCATTGAATCTTTTTACTCTGCCTGTTCCTGCGTTGATGTTTCCGGTTTCAAAGTCTTTTATAGGACCATCTATATAATAATTGTTGTCCGAATAATTCTGAAAAGCATTTATCTCGTAGGTAAATCCGTTTTTCAAGGTCTGTCCGAAATGAATGTTTGATTTATGCGTGTTGAAAGAGCCGTATGAATACGAAGCATCAAGGAACCAGTTCTGTTTCTTCTTGTTCGTGACAATATTGATAACTCCTCCTATAGCGTCTGAGCCGAAACCTACCGGGACCACACCTTTATATACCTCTATTCTTTCTGCAAAGTTTACTGGAATATTGTTTAGTCCGAAGGAACTTCCGACGCCTTCCTGCGGTACACCGTCAATGAAAACCTTCACGTGTTTTCCGCTGAACCCGTCGAGCATCAGCTGCATGTCCGAGCCCACTCCTCCCGACTCTCTGAGTTTCATACCAGGGGCTTTGGCGAGGGCATCACTCAGGCTTTTTGTACTGTTCTTCATCTCCTTTGTGTTAACGGCCACAGCGTTGAATGCCGAACGTTTCAGACGACTTACACCATTTGAAACCACCACTACCTCGTCCAATTCTGTTACTGATTGTTTTAATGTTATTAAATGTCTTTTATTACTATGGCCGACATTGATTTTTTTCTCATAAGTCTCAAACCCTATGGCCGAGACTACAAGTGTGTATTCTCCGGCCGGAGCATTGAGCCTGTATTCACCCTTTTCGTCAGTCGTACATCCGAAGTTGGTGTTCTTCAGGTAGACGGTTGCAAAATCCACAGGACTTTTGTCTGTCGATTTTACTATACCGGATAGAATAACCTTCTGTACTTCCGCTTTGACTGTCACGCATAATGTCATTGCTGCAAAAAGAAATACAAATTTTAAATACTGACTCCACAGCGTTTTGCTCATAAACTAATACCTTATAAATATATTTTCTAATCTTTTAATTCCGGATGCAAAGTTACTGCCATAAGGTCTTTGCCACAATCGCAATTTTTAGGTATATTTCATACTGTTTTTTATGGCACTACTAATCATTTTTAGGTATTGCCTAAAATGAGTGATAAACAGATTGTTAAAACTTTCTAATAGAATGTTATTAATTCGTGTTGAGCGTGAACAATCTATTATTTTTGCTGTTGAAAACATTTAATATATATATGAACGAAATTTTTATTATCATCGGGTTGATATTGCTTAATGGAGTTTTCGCAATGTCCGAGGTGGCACTCATATCAGCCCGTAAATCACGTCTTTCCGCTGACGCTAAAAACGGAAACAAATCGGCAAAAACAGCTTTAAAACTCGCAAATGAACCGGACAGGTTCCTTTCTACCGTACAGATTGGTATTACTCTTATCGGAATCCTTACCGGTATCTATTCCGGAAATCAGATTGCAGTCGATCTTACAGAAGCTATGAAATCATGGGGAGTATCTTCTACATACGCCTTCGGTTTGGCTCAGGGTGTTATCGTTGTAGTGGTTACATATCTTACTATTATATTCGGTGAACTTGTTCCTAAGCGTATAGGTATGAGTATGGCTGAAAAGGCTGCAAAAGTAATGGCACAGCCGATGAACATACTTTCGGTAATTGCACTTCCTTTCGTTTGGTTGCTCGCAAAAAGCACTGAGGTTATCTTCAATCTTCTTGGCGTAAAAGAGGAGGATAATAAGGTGACTGAAGAAGAAATCAAGTCTATAATAAAAGAAGGAGCCGAAGACGGCGAAGTACAGCCAGTGGAGCAGGATATCATGCAGAGGGTATTCCTTTTGGGCGATTTGAAAGTCAGTTCTATTATGACTCATAAGTCGGATATCGTATGGCTGGACACAGATATGACTGTAGATGATGTGAAAAGCATTGTTAGCGACAATCTTTATGAATTTTACCCTATTGCCGACGGAGATTTGGATCATGTTAAGGGTGTTATCCACCTGAAAGACCTTGTGCTGCATCTGCATGAAGATGATTTTAATCTTGTAGCATTGACTCAGGATGCTGTGTTCTTCCATGAGAATATGAATGTATACAAGGTGTTGGAACAGATGAAGATGAAGAAGATCAGCCGTGCCCTTGTATGCGATGAATTCGGTGCCTGTACCGGTATAATTACCTTGAAAGATATACTTGAAGGACTGGTAGGATCTGTGGATGATGCAGATGATGAACCAGATATTATAAAGAGGGTAAATAATGACGGATGGCTGGTTGACGGACAGTGCCCTATGTACGATTTCCTTAATTATTTCAACCGTCCGGAATTGTTTGAAGTTTCGGATTTCCATACGCTTGGTGGTCTTATTCTTCAGCATCTTCAGCATGTACCTCAGAGTGGGGAGACCATGCAGTGGAATGGATTTAATTTCGAAGTAGTAGATATGGATGGAGCAAGAATTGATAAGGTCCTTGTAACTCAGGTAAAGATGGATTGATAATTTGTTCTACCTCAAAATTCGGATGGATTATGTTGACGTATGCTACATTTTAATTCTTAAGTAACTATTCAAAATTAATTTTATACATATGAGTAATTCACAAATAAGTTCGTACCTACAGATGCCAGTGCCCTGTTTGTACAATAGAAAAGCGAGTCCTTAGTATTGTAATCAGCAGTTCTT
>NZ_JADYTJ010000041.1 GCF_021531075.1 Bacteroides caecigallinarum
TAGTATTACTGATAATTTATATTATAGAAGTGTTGCTACGTTTGCATTAACCCATTATCATAGTAATTCTAAATATACTGATGGAATAAAGGAAAATTCTATGGATAGTAATCCATTTGAAGGAGGTCAATTTGATCTTGCAGCAGGAACGTTTGTTCCTAATCCTACTTATTCAAGCTATGGTGCAAAATTTGAATAAAAACATTGAGCCATGAAAAGATTTAAATACATAATATTAAGTATATTCTCCCTCGCTACACTATTTTCGTGTAGCGATACGGAGGATATCCGCAACGACATTGATAATTTGAATGCTCGTTTAGCTCAGCTTGAAGCTCAAATGCCTCAAGTGAATGAAAATATAGCTCTTTATCAAGGGTTGATAAACGACAAATATATGATTGTTGGTTATGCCGAAGATAAAGATGGAGACTATATTTTAGACTTGAGCAATGGTGAGAGTTTTGAGGTTAATGTACATGCAGGTGGTCAACCTACTATATCAATAGGTGAAGATGGATATTGGTATTATACATATAATAATGGTGTGGCGCAATTGTTGGCAGATGAAAACGGCAATCCTGTAAGTGCCACATTGGTTCCTCAATTTAAGGTTGACGCTAATGGATACTGGCAATATTCTTTTGGTGATGATGTGTGGTTGGGTGGTATTGGTGAAGCAGATCCTAATAAAACATTTGGTAGTGTATTTAGTGAGGTTGAGTTTAAAGATGATAAATTAATTTTGACTTGGTCATCAAATGGACAAACTTTGACAAAAGAAATACCTTTGTTTGAAGGATTATATTTGACTATACCGGATTTGACTGATGTAACTGAGCCTGTACAGTTCTCAGTAGGACAAACTTATACATGGACGATTGAGCAAGGTCCTAAAGTTGAAAAAATAGTTATAGAAACTATTGATTGGACAATAAAAGTAGAAGAGACTTCTATGACTGTTACAGCACCAAAGAAGAATCTTATGGAGTCAGATTATGTAGATAAGTTAGTGCTTAAAATATTCTCAAAAGAAGGGTATTGTAGGGCAGTAACTATTCCTGTGAAGTTGTTAAATTCAATAATAGATGAAAATTCTGCCACAGCGTGGCAGAATTTTTTGTTAAAGAACGAATGGAATGTTCTTCTTGATTATTCGTACGCTGGATACATGCATGGCAAAGTCGCTCCTCCGGATGGATTCGCTTTGGGATACGAAGTTGTCAATGTGAAAGAATATATGGATAGTAAGAATTTGAGTGCCCGTGAGGCGTTTATTGAAATTCTTAATGAAAATAGATTAGTAAGAATTAACGGTAATACTACCAATTCTAATTCAAATGTAAGAAAAGTCTTTTATTTCCCGGCAGGAGAATATGATATGCAACCTTCCGGTATTACTGATCTTTTCCCTGAAATATATGGTGGAAACTTCGTTATTAAAGGTGACGGTGAAGGGAAAACAAAGATATTTATGAACAGTTATATTTATAATAATAAAACAGCACCTTTGTTCCTTATAAAGCATACTCAGAGTCCTACAAATATTGATAATTCTAAAGAACTTGCAAAGATTACGGCAAATGTATCAAAGGGTAGTTTTAGTGTAAATGTTTCTTCTACAGTAGGTTTATCGCCAGATAAATGGGTTCAATTGAGGTTACGAAGTGCCAATAATGATCTTTTGCAAAAGGAGTTGGGACCTATATATTCTCAAAAGAAAGACATTTGGTCAATAACACAACAACCCGGTTTGACAGGAGACAAAAATAACAATGAAGATGGTAAAGGAGTGAATATAATGGAATTTCACCAGATAAAATCTATCAGTGGAAACACTGTGACATTTTATGAACCTATAATGAGTGATATTGACATTTCGTATAACGATTATGATGGCGGATGGATAATTCGTGATTATAAATATTTTGAGAATGTAGGAGTAGAGAATCTTACTTTTGTAGGTAATGCTGTTACTCCATATTATCATCATGGAGAAGGAGCAACTGACAGCTCTATTCCTGAGTGGATGTATGATAATGGTTATATGCCATTGCAGTTTGGGCGACTTATTAATTCATGGGTACGAAATGTGACATTTGAAAGTGTGAGTGAAGCGATGACATTCGGAGAATCTGCAAATTGTTCTGCGTATAATATAACAATTAAGGGTAATAGAGGACACTCTGCTGTCAGGGCGCAGGGATCAAGTCGTGTGTTTATAGGTAAAGTTATTGATGAAAGTTCTGACACACGTGGTCATGGACAATGGCACGGATGTGGAGTATCAAAACCAAGTATTGGTACTGTGATATGGAATTCCAATTGGGGAAAGGATGCTTGTTTCGAGTCACACGCTACACAACCGAGGGCGACATTGTTTGACAATTGTTCCGGAGGACTTGTTCGTTACCATGCGGGAGGAGCAGAGTCTGAAAATCCTAATCATCTTAGAGACCTTACTATATGGAACCTGTATGTAACCGGAACTATAGATGAGAAAAATCAAAATTGGAGTAATGATTTTCAATGGTGGGATGCAACTACTGTATGGTGGAAAATCTATCCTCCTATATTGGTTGGTGTTCATGGAACGAGTATAACTTGGGATAAAGGTACTGATGATGCAAAACAATATACATACGAAGAAAGTACAGGAACAAAGGTTACTCCGGAATCTCTATATGAAGAACAGTTGAGAAATCGTTTAGGGTATCTTCCGGCATGGCTTAACGCATTGAAATAATTTTAAAATATTACGATTATGAATAAGAAAATATTCTTTCTTATCAGTCGTACAGTATTTGTCTTTGCGCTTCTGGTTTTTGCCATGGGGTGCAAAGACGATGCTGTTAATGACGGTGAGACTCCGGAAGATAATGCGCAGACATTGTATCAGGAGAAAGTTGATTATATGAATACGGATGCAGCCATTATAAGTGGGCTGGTGAAAGGCGAACTTGAGGTGACTGCTACGTGGACGGACGATAAAGGAAACCGTTCGGTGCAGTTCTCCAACCAGCTGGTAACTATTGTGTATGCTGCTTCTAACTATGAGAAGATGAAGACCATTCCTTTGCTTGGAGTGGATGAAAGCGGGAATTGGGTTTATGATTATTATGGAGAGGTGTTGCCGCTGAAGGATGCGAATGGTAATGCCGTTTCTGCAAGTGACGGAATAGTACCTGTATTGCGGCTTAACAAGACCGGATACTGGGAATATACATTGGATACAAAGTCTTGGAACAGGTTAAGCGACAAGATGGTAGGGAAGATTGAGAATGCCGGACGTGGTTCGTATTCATTGTTTGATACGGCTATAATGTCGTACGATTCAACCTCTATGACTTTGACTCTTAAGACAGGAGGAAAATCATTTAGTGTTGTGACAAGAGATATGCAAACAACTGAAGCGTGGAACAAGTTTAATGCCGGAGCAGAGGATAACATCCTTCTTGATTTCTCGTATGCGGGATATAAGCATGGAGAGGAGGCGGCACCGGACGGAAGAGCCTGGGGATTTACTGAAGAGAACATCAAGAACTATATGACTGATGGCTCAAAGTATGCACGTGATGCCTTGAACAAGATTCTCGCAAAGTATAAGCTGAATGAACGAAGCGGAAATTCAAATGCCAAAGTTCTGATATATTTCCCTGAAGGAGATTATATCTTGCATAACAACAGTGATAACACTAAGGATGATTCAAAGACTACCGGTGATAAGGATGAATTAGGTAATAATACGAGCCACAGTATTGATATATTCGGTGGTAATGTTATAATTAAAGGTGCAGGCAGAGACAAAACACGACTGATAATGGAAACGCCTAACTTGCCTAACAATGACGCTATGTATTCATCGCCGGTGATGATTTCAATAAGGCATAACGGATTCCTACCTATTAATAATGATGGCAGCTATAATACGTTAAGACTTTCTGATGTCACTGCCGACGCGGCAAAAGGTACATTTAGCATAGAGGTCGGTAATCCGAGTCTGTTTTCTAAAGGAGAATATGTATGCCTGTATCTGCATGACAATGACCCGGAACTGGTGGATAAGGAACTTTTGCCTTATAAATGGGAGAGCACTATGACTAATATCTCTACTGAAGGTGTGCAAGTGGAAGATATTCACATGATAACTGACATTGTTGGAAACAAGATTACATTCAAAGAACCTATCATGCATGAGGTGGAAGCGAAATACAATTGGATGCTGATGAACTATTCGCATTATGAGAATGTAGGTATAGAAGACCTGACGTTTGTTGGACATGCAAAGGCGGATTTCGGTCATCATGACGATTGGGAAGACGATGGTGCATACAAACCTCTGAATCTCATGCGTCTGGTAAATTCATGGATACGTCGCGTGGATTTCCAGGATATTAGCGAGGCTGCATCTATAATATCATGCGCTAATGTTTCTGCGTATGATATCAATATACTTGGAAACAGGGGACATGCCGCAATACGTTCGCAAGGTTCGAGCCGTGTATTTATAGGCAAGGTGACTGACAGGACTACGGGACCATTGGCAGACTCTCCTTATACGGTTACTGAAGGTGCCGGACAATATCATGCATGTGGTGTCTCAAAACCGAGTATGGGGGCTGTGATATGGAATGTGTATTGGGGTGACGATGCTTGTTTCGAAGCTCATGCCACACAGCCGAGAGCCACACTGATAGATATGTGTAAAGGTGGTTTCGTACAGTCACGTCAGGGTGGTGACGCTGATCAGGTGCCTAACCATCTGAACGACCTTACGATATGGAACATGTGTTCTACAAGAACCAAACTTGGCGGTAACGGCAATCTTCCGGCAAACGGTGAGTTCGACTGGTGGAGGGACGGATGGAAGTATTGGAAAATTTTACCTCCAATAATTGTTGGTTTTCACGGAGAACCTGCTAACTTTGTGGATGAGCAGGTGAAGTTGGATGAAAACAACGGTGTGCCTGTATTGCCGGAATCTCTATATGAGGCTCAGCTTAAACACAGACTGAAACATGTGCCGGCATGGCTGCTTGAATTGAAATAACTTGTATGGAAAGGGAGGAATTAATAAAACGTTTGAAAGATATTGAATGGGATGACTTCGAGGTGAAGGAAGCCCGCAACGAACTGCCTAAGAATATTTGGGAAACGGTGAGTGCTTTCTCAAATACGTCAGGAGGTTGGATTGTTTTGGGCATAAGGCAAAAGGGAAAGTCTTTCTCGGTCTATGGCGTAGATAATGCAGAGAAACTTGAGCAAGATTTCCTTGGAACATTAAGGTCGCAGAAGTTTAATATCCGTTTGTCGCCTATAGCGCGTCAATATGTGATTGACGGGAAAAAGGTTTTGGCGTTTTATATTCCTTCCTCTACACAGAAACCTGTTTATTTTGGGAATCCTTTTAATTCTTTTATCCGTATGGGAAGCGGTGACCAAAGGGCCACTGAAAGTGAAATCATGGCAATGTATCACGACCAGTCTTTTGGTATCCGTTCTGAATTGCCTATTACGGAGACAGATATTTCCTTGCTTAATATGGATTCTTTGAATAGTTATAGAGGGTATCTTAGAGCGTATAATCCGCCTATGGCGTATGATGATTTGGATAACGCGCAATTTTGTGAACGGTTGTCTGTCTGTAACAAGAAAGGAGAGCTGACTTATGCGGGATTGTTGATGTTTGGTAAGGGAAGTGAGGTGCAGCGATATGTTCCTACTTTTTGTATGGATTATATTGAAATCCCTGGAAAGTCCATAACCGAGGCTGCAACACGTTATTCGTACAGGATACCTGAACAGGATAATTTGTGGGAAGCCTCGCAGGT
Source organism: Bacteroides caecigallinarum (assembly GCF_021531075.1). Taxonomy (GTDB): domain Bacteria; phylum Bacteroidota; class Bacteroidia; order Bacteroidales; family Bacteroidaceae; genus Phocaeicola; species Phocaeicola caecigallinarum_B. The sequence continues at coordinate 5,832 of NZ_JADYTJ010000041.1, forward strand.
GGTAATCAGACGTTTGCTTACTCTTGTTGACAGACCATTCAAGCTGAACAAATTAGGGGTGGCGGAAGATGATGGAAGAAGATTTGAGGTCTTGAGAGAGGCATGGGTAAATATGCTAATGCATACAGATCATTTTAGTCCGTTGAGATCGTGCGTAAGAGTATATACTGACAGAATAGAGTTTTTTAATGCCGGTTCATTTCCTATTCCTCCAGAGCGTATGTATGGAACATTGTTTTCACAATCGAGAAATCCTACTATCGCTAAACTTTTCCGCTTTGCCAAATTGGCGGAAAATGCCGGATTCGGTATTGAAAAGCTGCTTGGATGGAAAAAACTTACCGGAAGCGACGTCTCTATCAAGAATGAAAGGGATTATGTGCTTGTGACATTGGGCTTTTCTGACGTTGTCGTAGAAAATGTCGTAGAAAATGTCGTAGAAAATGTCGTAGAAAATGTCGTAGAAAATGTCGTAGAAAAACTTTCTTCCAGACAACTTGAGATACTTAATATGATTAAGGGAAATCCTCTTTTGTCTGCAGTACAAATAAGTTCTATATTGTCTATTAATGTAAGGACGATCCAAAGGGATTTGAAACGTTTGAAAGAATTAGGGCTTATTTCACGTGTGGGCGCAGACAGAGGTGGAAAATGGAACTTATTGAAATAATTTTTAAACTTAATATCATGAATTTGAAAAGAAACATTGGCTTTTTATTTTTGGTGGGGGCGGTGTTGCCTAATGCTTATGCGAATGTGGATGTGACACCGGAGACTAATGATGTACAAACAATAACTCAAAGCATTGACGAAGCTAAACTGAAGGAACTGCAGGAGTTCAGAAAAAAATATAAATTGGCTGAACCTAAGGCTTCTGCAAGTGAATTGAAATCTGCACAGATGGCACTGAAGATGCTTATGATTCAACGTACTGGTGATTATACGGCTACAGGTGCTGATTTGTGGGGAGAAAAGATGTTGAACCAGCATTTGAGGGATGCGGCGAAAAACGTCAGAGTTCTGGCGTATGGCGCATTAACGTTAGGTAAGTCAGGAAAGACGGATTTGGACTTGTACTTGGATTATCTGTTTACACATAATTTCTTCCTGAGAATGCCTAAATTGGTGTATAGCAATTATAATGATGTAAGAAAGATTCCTACCGACTTTATGAGTGCACTTCCGGTACTGGATGATGTACGCAAGGCTAAGCTTATTGCTGCTGTGCAGAAGTTGCTGGAGGTTGATATTATACGCCAGGGAGACAAGGCTATTATGAACTGGATAAGTTCTGACTATATTTTTAATGTAGTACCTTATGTATTTGATTTGGCTATTGCAAATCCTGATGACCAGCAGGCTATACTGGACTTGCAGTTGTTATCTGGTTTCCTTAGAGTATGTACTCGCTATAATGTAGGTAATAAGGATATTCTGAAACCTGATGGTACAGGATTCCATCATAACGCACATTATAATGGATATATGTATTCATATAGAAGTTGGGTAGGGTATTTTTATCGCTTTAAAGGAACGACATTGAAGATTGATAGAAAATCGTATGAAAGACTTAAGAACGCCGTTGTAACTCTATATATGACTGCTGTATGTGCCGATGGTGACAAAAATCGTATTTATGCAAACAGTATGGCGGGACGTCATCCGTTCTATAACATTGAGGTTCCGTTTACCCAAGAGTTGTTTGAACAGCTTGTCGAAATAGGAGGAGATGTAATGGGTACAGATATTGATAAAGATCTGGCGGCTTATTATAATTATTTCTTTAAGACAAACAAATATGATGTTCCGGCAAAGGATGCAAACGGATTCTACCAGTATAACTACAGTGCTGCAGGTGTTTATCGTCAGCCGGGATGGGTGGCTGTGATGAGATGTCCTACCGCTGTGCTTTGGACAGGTGAAATATATAACAAGACAAACCGTTTTGGCAGGTATCAGGGACATGGCACATTGGAAGTGCTGTATGAGGGAGGATTGGAACCTACCGGCTATCCTTCAAAAAATGAGAATAAAGGTGCCGGATGGGACTGGAATATGATGCCGGGAAGTACTACAGTGCATTATACGGATTGGGCTGAGATGATGCCTTATAAGAATGATAAGGACAGGTTTGACCAAAAAGCTAAAACTACTAATTTTGCCGGAGCGGTATCAAACAAGGAATATGGACTTTATGCTGCTGCTTTTGATCAGGGTGATAATTGGGGAAGTCAGAGATTTGTCCCGACTAATCTTACTTTCTGTAAGTCTGTACTTGCGATAGACGGGATGTTGTTCAGCATCGGTAATGGTATTTCTGCAAAAGGAACTTATGCGGATGATATGATTACTGCTACTAACCTGTTCCAGACCATTATATCGAAGAACTATGATAAACTTGTGGTAAATGGTAAGACAATGGGTAACGGAGAGAAGATGACAATTCCGTCGGCTGAGCCTCTTACTGTAATAAATCCTGTTTCTACCGGCTATTTCGTTCCGGCAGGACATGATGAGATAAACATAGTATATGATAAACAGCAGACGCCATCGTCTGTAGGACTTGCAGTAAAACCGGCGACAGAGGTAGCTGCTAAGGCTTATATCAATCATGGAGTGAAACCTGAGAAGAAGTCTTATTCTTTCATAGTGGTACCGTCTGCAAACGAGGCCAAAATGAAAGATGTAGCAGACAAACAAACTAAAGGTGAACTGTTTAATATCGTCGAAATGCAGGACTCTTTGCACATAATCAAGTATGCTCCTAAGAATGTATTGGCTTATTCGTTCTTTACTCCTGCAAAGGGACTGACTGCAGGTGAGGTAGTTTCTTCTGCTACAGAATTATTGCTGATAGAAGAAAAAGATGCAGAGGGTAATCTGTCATTGGCTATATCAAATCCTAATTTGAGACCTAAGATGATTGATAACAAAAACTGGAGAGAGTTGCCTACTCCAGCTTTCATAGAACTGAAAGGGACTTGGCAGACTGATGTAAATGTTCCAGGAGTGTTCCTCAAAACTATGGAAAATGGCAATACTGAGGTTTCATGTTTGCTCAGAAACGGAATGCCGATATATGTTAATTTAAAGAAGGTAAAATAATAATCAAGGGGTAATCACATACTTATAAAAAGAAACTCTTCCGTAAACTTTTACTGCTTTCGGAATAGTTTCTTTCGTTTTATTTATCGGAGTCGCCTTTCCTGTAAGAAAGAGGACTTATATTATATAGGTCCTTAAAACATTTTGAGAAATATCTGGCCGAACTGAAACCTATTTTTTCTGCTATCTCTGTTATGTTCAGCTCGGGATTGTTGCGCAATAGGAGGGCGCCGCGTTTTAGTCGTATGCTTGTTATGAAATCGTTAGGCGTTTGACCTGTTATGGCTTTAATCTTCGCAAAAAGGTTTGTTCTGGCCATTCCCATTTCTCGGGCAAATGTGTTCATATTGAATTCTGCATTTCCGATATTTTCTTCAATAATTGTTGTAGCTCTATCCAGAATGTCTTTGTCTATCTTGTTCGTGGCAAGCATTTGTACATTGGTATCAGGCTGGTGGCTGAATTTTTCCTGAAGTAACTTTCTGGAGTTTATCAGGTTGTTACATCTGGATATTAGTAGGCGTGTGTTGAACGGTTTTGTTACGTAATCGTCGGCTCCCGTCTGAAACCCTTCTATATATTGTTCCACAGCAGTCTGTGCTGTGAGCAGGATAACAGGAATATGACTCGTAGCTGGAGTGGATTTAATTTTTCTGCATAGTTCTTTTCCGTCCATTCCTGGCATCATTACATCTGTGATAACAATATCGGGCATGATAGCTTCTATTTGCTGTAATGCTTCTTCAGCACAGGACAGAGCATGTATTGAATAGAATGGGCTGAGTATTTCCTTAATTATAGCACGTATTTCATCATTGTCTTCAACTATCATCATGTTTGGCTTTTCTTCTTCCTCCACATTGATGTTTGCTGAATCTGAATTATTATCGCATACTGCAGGCTCTGTAATTATATCATTGGTCTGTAGTATAGTTTGTCGTTGTATGTCTTTGCTTTCTGTCGGACTAAGAATTTCTGTTTCTGAATATACTTCTTTATCAAGTGGAAGTGTTACCGTAAATGTTGAACCTTGATTCAGTTTACTACTGACTTCTATGTCTCCATGATGCATATTTACAATACTTTTAACGAGCGCCAAACCTATTCCTGAACCTGTTACGTCTGATGCTCCTGCATTGTTGTTTTTCGACTGAAAGAATATATCAAATATTTTGGGTATGTCTTTTTCTGGAATACCTTCACCATTGTCGGTTATGGATATTTTTGCAAACTTGTCCTCTTTGGTAATATTGATTGATATATGTCCTCCTTCTTTGGTATGCTTGATTGCATTGAATAAAAGGTTGTTTATCACTTTTTGAATGTGTTTTGCATCATACCAGATTTCTATGTTTTCGTGAGTGGTTTTAAAATCTAGTTTGATGGATTTCTTTAGTGCGTAGTCATAGAACAACATGTAGTTCTCTTTAAGGAATTCTACTATGTTGCCTCTGCTTACTTGTAGCTTTAAATGTCCGAGTTCATGTTTGCGATAATCCAGCAATTCTGTAATGAGTTCGCGTAGCTGCATGCAGCTGTGATACATGGATGATAGCTTGGAATATATTTGCGGACTGAATTTATGGTTCTGTATGAGTGTCTCAATTTGTGAAATAATAAGAGTCAATGGGGTGCGGAATTCATGTGAAATATTAGTGAAGAGCCTTAGCTGTGCCTGATTCTCTTTTTTTATGTTTTCGGCATGCTGTTGTTCAAGTTTTAACGATTCTGATAGGTGAAGACGTGTGAGATATATACTGATAAGATACCAGGCTATTCCTGATATCGTAAGTATATAAAGTATGTATGCAATAGGGGTTTGATAGAATGGGGCTTTAATCGTTATATTTAGTTTATAAGGTTTACATAATGACTCGTCTACATTTTGTGGCTTTATAATGAGGGTATATTGGCCAGGATGCAGATTGGTGTAAATTATTTCATTAGAGCTTCTGGTATCATTCCAGGTGTCGGAGAAACCTTCAAGTTTATATATAATCTTGCCTTTGTTCTCAGGTATATAGTTTGTGACAGCAAATTCCAAACAGAGCATGTTTTGTTTGTGGCTTAATTCTATTTGTTCTGTGTATTCGATAGATTGGTCAAGGATTTTGCTTTCATCTCCAGGTTTTATGTATTGCCCGTTAACTAAAAGTCCTGTAGCTATAATATCGTATGGCTTTGATTGATGCTCAAGGTCTTTCTCAAAGAAAGAAACCATGTTATGTATACTTCCCAGGAATATCTCGCCGTTTTTTGTGACATAAAGTGAATTCTCGTTTATTGCATTTATTGGTAATCCATTGTCTGAATTAAAATTATGGAATTGCTTGGTGTCTTTCTCAAAAATAGAAAAACCATCGGTGGTGATTAATAGTAAATTGCCACTGACTGTAGATTCTATTGCCTGGTAAACACAGTCATTGGAAAGATTATTGTTCTTCTTGTCGTAATTAATGAATCGGTCAGTCTTTGGGTCATATAAATCCAGTCCACTGCCTGATGTGCTAAGCCATATATTACCATTACTGTCTGTAGTAATGTTGTTTATGTTGTTGTTGCTTATAGAGCCAGTGGAGTGTATGTCGTGGCGGAAATTTCTTATATTACCGGTTTGAATATTGTAAACGTAGACTCCTTCGCCTGTGGCAGCTATCCACAGGTTCCCATTTTTGTCGAAGTTTAAGTCTGCTACCATTCCAAGTTTCTTGTTATTGGGAAGATTGTTCAGTAATTGCCTGCATATACCATCCTTTTTTGATAACAGACATATTCCATTTTGTGTAGCTATTACCAATGTGTCAGATGTATACTCTTCTATATCTCTTATAATGTCCGATGGTAGTGACGTAGCATCGCCAGCTTTTGCTTTGTATACTGTGATATGTCCGGTGCTGAGATTATACTTGTTTAAACCTCCGGTGTGAGTCCCTATCCATAGTGATTGTTTGGATTCATCTAAATATAATGATTTGATATTGTTATGTGAAATAGAACCTTTCCTTCCGTTTTCACTGATTAGCCATTTGAATTTCCCGGTGGATCTGTTCAGATAGTTTACGCCGCCTCCTTCGGTTCCTATCCAAAGATTACCATTGCTGTCTTCAATCATACGGCCGACTATGGGACTGCTTAGTCCATTTTCTTCGGTTGTTGAAAATTCGTATCTTTTATAAATGGAATATTCGGGATTTATGTAGTTGACACCTCCGAAATATGTTCCTATCCAAAGGGTGCCTTGCTTATCTTTCTCTATACACCAGACCGATGAGTGTGTAAGATTGTACTGCGAACTGCCTGATGGTATATGTATAAACTTATCTGTGGCTATATCGTATTTGTCGATGCCATTGAAGGTACCTATCCACATATTCCCATAATTATCTTGACAGATAGCTCTGACGAAATCAGAGGATATTGAATTATTTATTTTGTCGTTTGATTTTCTGTGGTTAATAATCTGGCCGGATTCTTTTATAATGAACAGTCCATTGTCCCAACTTCCTGCCCATAATGAATTATCTTTATCAATATACAGTTGTGTGATATTTCCCGATGGAACGATTTTTGATATCCTTTTAATTGTGCTGTATTTATATATGCCATGTGATGTTCCAATCCACATATTCCCGGATTTGTCAATTGTCATAGAATTTATAACATTTACTTCTTTGGGCAATGTGTAGAATTTTTCAAATGATGATGTTGAATTGTTGAATATGTAAATGACATTATCTATGCTTATGTATAGTTCTTTGTTGTAGTATATACAGTCGGTTTTACCTTTGTATAGTTCCTTGAATTTTTGTGTATGCATGTTGAACTCGCATACTCCATCTATGGTTAGTATGTAAATATATCCGTTCTTGTTCCCTGTAACTTTAAGTATGAAATTTGACGGAAGGCTGAATTGATTGTCTTTTTCTGTTTTGAAAGTATGTATCTTTTTCCCGTTGTATAAGTTCAGGCCGACTCGGGTCCCTATCCAGAGCATACTGTGCTCATCTATGTAAATACTGTTGACTGAGAGTTGTGATAATCCTTCGTCTGTAGTGAGGTGATTGAAGGTTGGTGTTTGGGAATGCAGGGGTAAATTCAATGATACTAGAATAATAAATAGTAGCTTGAATATGATTTTATAATTTCTCATAGGCTTTGTCTTATTGGGCAAAAATAGGGAATTTTTCTGATTATATAGTATAAGTTTTACACTCTTTTCTTGTGTGAATATCGAATTTGTCTTATATTTGTCAAAGTATTTAATTTAAATTTTATCATGGAAAACGAAAACAAGAATAATCAGTTGCAAATAGAACTGAAAGAAGAAGTAGCTAAAGGTACATATGCTAATCTTGCAATTATAACACATTCAACATCTGAGTTTATAATAGATTTTGTTTCAGTATTGCCTGGATTGCCAAAGGCGGGTGTTCAGTCAAGAATAGTAATGACGCCTGAAAATGCTAAAAGATTAATGTATGCTTTGCAGGATAATATGATTAAGTATGAAAGGAATTTTGGAACTGTGAAGATGCCTGAAGAACGTAATGCACAAGCTGAAAAAGGTGGTAAAACATTTGTTCCACCATTGAGCGATTTTAAAGGAGAGGCTTAAAAAAATATAAAAAACATTTATTTGGGTCCGTTTTGTGCTGTTTTGCGCAAAACGGACCTTTTTTATTTTGAAAAGTGTTTGTGTATTAAAAACTTATTCGTACCTTTGCAACCCGAAATATGTAGTTTCGCTTTAGGATTGGAATTTGAATAAACAATAATATAAATTTAAAAATCAAACAAAATGCCTACTATTCAACAATTAGTAAGAAAAGGAAGAACGGTTTTGGTTGAGAAAAGTAAATCACCTGCACTTGACTCTTGTCCTCAGAGACGTGGCGTTTGTGTACGTGTTTATACTACAACTCCTAAAAAACCTAACTCAGCAATGCGTAAAGTTGCTCGTGTGCGTCTGACAAACTCTAAGGAAGTTAACTCATACATCCCAGGAGAAGGACACAACTTGCAGGAACACTCAATCGTATTGGTACGTGGTGGTCGTGTGAAAGACCTTCCGGGTGTACGTTATCATATCGTTCGCGGTACTTTGGATACTGCAGGTGTGGCTGGTCGTACACAGAGACGTTCTAAATATGGTGCTAAGCGTCCAAAACCAGGACAGGCTCCAGCGGCAGCTAAAGGTAAGAAGTAATAATTTTAGCTGAGTACAATCCTTTTAAGTAAAGACTTTATTAATTTCGTTTTGGTTTGTTGGAAAAGCTTTAAGGTTGAGTAAATGTCTCAGAGGAGACGTTGAAGCAAACAGAGGTGCAGCCCCAAACTAAACATAATTTGTCAAACAAAATGAGAAAAGCAAAACCAAAAAAACGTGTGGTCCTTCCGGATCCAGTATTTAATGATCAGAAGGTTTCTAAATTTGTAAATCATCTGATGTATGATGGAAAGAAGAATACTTCTTATGAAATCTTTTACGGTGCACTTAATGTAGTTGGTACAAAGTTGCCTGCAGAAGAAACTTCTGCACTTGAAGTGTGGAAAAAAGCTCTCGAAAATGTAACTCCACAGCTTGAAGTTAAATCTCGTCGTATCGGTGGTGCAACATTCCAGGTTCCTACTGAAATTCGTCCTGATCGTAAAGAGTCTATCTCAATGAAGAACTTGATCTTATTCGCTCGTAAGCGTGGTGGTAAGAGCATGGCTGATAAATTGGCTGCTGAAATCCTTGATGCTTATAACGAACAGGGTGGTGCTTTCAAACGTAAGGAAGATATGCATCGTATGGCTGAAGCTAACCGTGCTTTTGCGCATTTCAGATTTTAATCAAGTAATAATTTAATAATTGTATATTTAAAATGGCTAAACAAGATTTGCATTTGACCCGTAATATCGGTATCATGGCTCACATTGATGCTGGTAAAACTACGACTTCAGAACGTATCTTGTTCTACACTGGTTTGACTCACAAGATTGGTGAAGTTCATGACGGTGCAGCAACAATGGACTGGATGGAGCAAGAGCAGGAACGTGGTATCACTATTACTTCTGCCGCTACTACAACTCGTTGGAAATATGCGGGTAATACTTATAAAATTAACTTGATTGATACTCCGGGACACGTTGACTTTACAGCCGAAGTAGAACGCTCTTTGCGTGTACTTGACGGTGCAGTTGCTGCATATTGTGCTGTAGGTGGCGTTGAACCACAGTCAGAAACTGTATGGCGTCAGGCTGATAAATATAACGTTCCTCGTATCGGTTACGTAAATAAAATGGACCGCTCTGGTGCTGACTTCTTCGAAGTTGTACGCCAGATGAAGGATGTTCTTGGAGCTAACCCATGTCCGGTTGTTATCCCAATCGGTGCTGAAGAAAACTTCAAAGGTGTAGTTGACCTTATTAAGATGAAAGCTATTCTTTGGCATGATGAAACAATGGGTGCTGACTATGACGTAGAGGAAATCCCTGCTAACTTGGTAGACGAAGCTCAGGAATGGAGAGATAAGATGCTTGAAAAAGTAGCTGAGTTTGACGAAGCTCTTATGGAGAAATATTTCGATGATCCTTCTACTATAACAGAAGAAGAAATCTTACGTGCTCTTCGTGCTGGTACTTTGAAGATGGATATCGTGCCTATGTTCTGTGGTTCTTCATTTAAGAACAAAGGTGTTCAGACTCTTCTTGACTATGTATGTGCATTCTTGCCTTCTCCGCTTGATACTCCAAACATCATCGGTACTAACCCAAATACTGGTGCTGAAGAAGATCGTAAACCAGATGAAGATGAAAAGACTTCTGCTCTTGCGTTCAAGATTGCAACTGACCCATATGTAGGTCGTTTGACTTTCTTCCGTGTTTACTCGGGTAAAATCGAAGCAGGTTCTTATATCTTCAACTCTCGCTCTGGTAAGAAAGAACGTGTTTCTCGTTTGTTCCAGATGCACTCAAACAAGCAGAACCCAGTTGAAGTAGTAAGTGCTGGTGATATAGGTGCAGGCGTTGGTTTCAAAGATATCCGTACTGGTGATACTCTTTGTGATGAAACTGCTCCAATCGTTCTTGAGTCTATGGACTTCCCAGAACCAGTTATCGGTATCGCAGTAGAGCCTAAGACTCAGAAAGACCTTGACAAGCTTTCTAACGGTTTGGCTAAACTTGCTGAAGAAGACCCAACATTTACTGTAAGAACTGACGAACAGACTGGTCAGACAGTTATCTCTGGTATGGGTGAGCTTCACTTGGATATCATCATCGACCGTTTGAAACGTGAATTTAAGGTTGAATGTAACCAAGGTCGTCCTCAGGTTAACTACAAGGAAGCTATTACTAAGACAGTAGAACTTCGTGAGGTATATAAGAAGCAGTCAGGTGGTCGTGGTAAGTTCGCTGATATCATCGTAACTATTGGCCCAGTTGATGAAGATTACAAAGAAGGTGGACTTCAGTTCATCGATGAGGTTAAAGGTGGTAATGTGCCTAAGGAATTCATCCCTTCAGTACAGAAAGGTTTCCAGACTGCAATGAAGAATGGTGTGTTGGCTGGCTTCCCTCTCGATTCGTTGAAGGTTGTCTTGAAGGATGGTTCTTTCCACCCTGTTGACTCAGACCAGTTGTCTTTCGAAATCTGTGCTATTCAAGCTTACAAGAATGCTTGTGCTAAAGCAGGTCCTGTTCTTATGGAGCCTATCATGAAGCTTGAAGTTGTAACTCCGGAAGAAAACATGGGTGATGTTATCGGTGACTTGAACAAGCGCCGTGGTCAGGTAGAAGGTATGGAGTCAAGCCGTTCTGGTGCTCGTATTGTTAAAGCAATGGTTCCACTGGCAGAAATGTTCGGTTATGTAACAGCTTTGCGTACTATCACTTCAGGTCGTGCTACTTCTTCAATGACTTACGATCATCATGCACAGGTTTCTAGCTCAATCGCTAAGACTGTTCTTGAAGAAGTTAAAGGTCGAGTTGATCTAGTTTAATCTATAAAATAATATCTTGAAGCCTATGAGGGCTAGCGAATGACTCTTAGCCCTCAAGCTTCATCTTATAATAATCAATTAATTAACAATTTAAAATTTAACAATGAGTCAGAAAATCAGAATTAAACTGAAATCTTACGATCACAACTTGGTAGACAAGTCTGCTGAAAAAATTGTAAGAACTGTGAAGGCTACAGGTGCTATCGTTAGCGGACCAATTCCATTGCCAACACACAAAAGAATCTTTACTGTAAACCGTTCGACTTTCGTTAACAAAAAGTCACGTGAACAGTTCGAATTGTCTTCTTATAAGAGACTTATCGACATCTATAGCTCAACTGCTAAAACTGTTGATGCTTTGATGAAATTGGAATTACCAAGTGGAGTAGAAGTAGAAATTAAAGTTTAATCAATTAAAATTTAACTGAAATGCCAGGATTATTAGGAAAGAAAATCGGAATGACATCCGTGTTCAGTGCTGATGGTAAGAATGTACCATGCACTGTTATCGAAGCTGGTCCTTGTGTAGTTACTCAGATTAAGAGTGTTGAAAAAGATGGTTATGCTGCTGTTCAGGTAGGTTTCCAGGACAAAAAGGAAAAGCATACTACAAAGCCTTTGATGGGACACTTTAAGAAAGCTGGAGTAACTCCAAAGAGACACTTGGCCGAGTTCAAAGATTTCTCAGAAGAATTGAATTTAGGTGACACTATTACTGTAGAGTTGTTCAATGACGTAAATTACGTTGACGTGATTGGTACCTCTAAAGGTAAGGGTTTCCAGGGTGTTGTAAAACGTCATGGATTTGGTGGTGTTGGACAGACTACTCACGGTCAGCATAACCGTGCTCGTAAGCCGGGTTCTATCGGTGCTTGTTCTTACCCAGCTAAAGTATTCAAAGGAATGCGTATGGGTGGCCACATGGGTGGTGACAGAGTAACTACTCACAACTTACAGGTATTAAAAGTAATTCCTGAACATAATCTTCTTCTTATTAAGGGTTCTGTTCCAGGTTACAAAGGTTCAATCGTAATAATTGAGAAATAATGGAAGTTAACGTATTAAATATTAAAGGTGAAGATACTGGTAGAAAAGTAGCGCTTAACGATGCTATTTTCGGTATTACACCAAATGATCACGCTATCTATCTTGATGTTAAGCAGTACATGGCTAATCAGCGCCAGGGAACTCATAAGTCAAAGGAAAGAAGTGAAATAAGCGGTTCTACTCGCAAGTTGGGTCGTCAGAAAGGTGGTGGCGGTGCACGTCGTGGTGATATCAACTCTCCACTTTTGGTAGGTGGTGCTCGTGTTTTTGGTCCTAAACCACGCGATTACTGGTTCAAATTGAATAAGAAGGTTAAGGCTTTGGCACGTAAATCTGCTTTAGCTTATAAGGCACAGACTAACAACATCTTGGTTGTTGAAGACTTCACTTTTGAAGCTCCGAAGACTAAAGAATTTATAAATGTTGTGAATAATTTGAAAGTGGCTGGCAAAAAGCTACTTATGGTTTTGCCGGAAGCAAATAAAAACGTATATTTGTCCGCTCGTAACTTAGAGCGTACGAATTTAGCAATTGCTTCTGCGTTAAATACTTACTCAGTATTGAATGCAGAAACTCTTGTTGTAACTGAGAGTGCATTAAAAGCTATCGAGGAAACCTTAGTTAAATAATTAAAGGAGGCTTAGTAAAATGGGAATTATTATTAAACCGTTAGTAACAGAAAAAATGACTGCTATAACTGAAAAGTTCAATCGTTTCGGTTTTATTGTGCGTCCTGATGCTAACAAATTAGAGATTAAGAGTGAAATCGAGGCTTTGTATAACGTGACTGTAGTTGGCGTAAATACTATACGCTATGCAGGAAAGAATAAAAGCCGTTATACTAAATCAGGCCTGATCAAAGGTCGTACTAATGCTTATAAGAAAGCTATAGTGACATTGAAAGAAGGCGATACTATTGATTTTTATAGCAATATTTAATAAATAAGATGGCAGTACGTAAATTTAAGCCCACAACACCGGGGCAGAGACACAAAATTATTGGTACTTTTGAAGAAATTACTGCATCGGTACCAGAGAAATCTCTTGTATGTGGAAAGCGTTCTACTGGTGGTCGTAACCACGTAGGTAAAATGACAATGCGCTATATCGGCGGTGGTCATAAGAGAAAATTCCGTTTCATCGACTTCAAGAGAAATAAAGACGGTGTTCCAGCAGTTGTTAAGACAATAGAGTATGATCCAAACCGTTCGGCACGTATCGCTTTGTTGTTCTATGCTGATGGAGAAAAGAGATATATTATTGCTCCTAATGGATTGCAAGTTGGCAGCACTTTGATGTCAGGAGCGACTGCGGCGCCAGAGATTGGTAACGCACTTCCGCTTGAAAACATCCCTGTAGGTACAGTTATTCACAATATCGAGTTACGTCCAGGTCAGGGTGCAGCTTTAGTAAGATCGGCTGGTAATTTTGCTCAGTTGACTTCTCGCGAAGGTAAGTATTGTGTAATCAAATTGCCTTCAGGTGAAGTAAGACAAATCTTGAGTGCTTGTAAGGCTACTATCGGTAGTGTTGGTAACTCTGATCACGCTCTTGAATCTTCTGGTAAAGCAGGACGTTCTCGCTGGTTGGGCCGTCGTCCACACAACCGTGGTGTTGTTATGAACCCTGTTGATCACCCAATGGGTGGTGGTGAAGGACGTCAGTCAGGAGGTCACCCAAGATCACGTACAGGCTTGTATGCTAAGGGCTTGAAGACTAGAGCACCTAAGAAACAGTCTTCTAAGTATATAATTGAGAGAAGAAAGTAATAACTGATTAATTGAGTAAATTATGAGTCGTTCATTAAAAAAAGGTCCATATATTAATGTAAAACTGGAAAAGAAGGTGCTTGCTATGAATGAAAGCGGCAAGAAATCAGTTGTTAAGACTTGGGCTAGAGCTTCAATGATTTCGCCTGATTTCGTAGGGCATACAATTGCAGTTCACAACGGTAACAAATTTATTCCTGTTTACGTTACTGAAAATATGGTCGGACACAAACTTGGTGAATTCTCGCCAACACGTACATTCCGTGGCCATGCCGGTAACAAGAAAAAATAACGGGAGACTTATTTGAAAAATAATAAAGTAAATAATAATGGGAGCAAGAAAAAAAATATCGGCTGAAAAGAGAAAAGAAGCCCTTAAAACCATGTATTTTGCCAAGTTGCAGAATGTTCCTACATCTCCAAGAAAAATGCGTCTCGTGGCTGACATGATTCGCGGTATGGAAGTGAACAGAGCGCTTGGTGTACTGAAGTTTTCTTCTAAAGAAGCTTCTGCAAGAGTGGAAAAATTGTTACGCTCTGCTATTGCTAACTGGGAACAGAAAAACGAACGTAAAGCTGAAAGCGGTGAATTGTTTGTAACAAAGATTTATGTTGATGGTGGTGCAACACTCAAAAGAATGAGACCAGCTCCACAGGGAAGAGGATACAGAATTCGCAAACGCTCAAATCATGTGACTTTGTTCGTTGATTCAAAGAATACTAATGATAATCAAAATTAAGAGTAGATGGGACAGAAAGTTAATCCGATAAGCAACCGTTTAGGAATTATCAGAGGATGGGATTCAAATTGGTACGGTGGCAAAAATTATGGTGACGCTTTGCTCGAAGATAGCAAAATCCGTAAGTACTTGAATGCCAGACTTGCAAAGGCAAGTGTTTCAAGAATTGTAATTGAACGTACTCTGAAATTGGTGACAATTACTGTATGCACTGCTCGTCCAGGTATTATCATAGGTAAAGGTGGTCAGGAAGTTGATAAGTTGAAGGAAGAGTTGAAGAAGATCACTGATAAAGATATTCAGATTAATATCTTTGAAGTTAAGAGACCTGAGTTAGACGCTGTGATTGTTGCTAATAATATAGCACGCCAGGTTGAAGGTAAAATTGCTTACAGACGCGCGATTAAAACTGCTATTGCAAATACAATGCGTATGGGAGCTGAAGGTATCAAAATCCTTATCTCTGGTCGTTTGAATGGTGCAGAAATGGCACGTTCAGAAATGTATAAAGAAGGACGTACTCCGCTACATACTTTCCGTGCAGATATTGACTATTGTCATGCAGAAGCCTTGACTAAAGTAGGTTTGCTAGGTATTAAAGTATGGATTTGCCGTGGAGAGGTTTATGGAAAACGTGAGTTGGCTCCAAACTTCACTCAGACAAAAGAAACTGGCCGTAACAACGGTTCAAATAATGGTGGAAAAAACTTCCGTAAGAAAAAAAACAACAATCGCTAACGAATTTGAATTTTAGGAATTATGTTACAACCGAAAAAGACAAAATTCAGAAGACAGCAGAAAGGTAGTGCTAAAGGTAATGCCCAGAGAGGACATCAGCTGGCTTTCGGTACTTTTGGTATCAAGTCATTGCAGACTAAATGGATCACTGGACGTCAGATTGAAGCAGCTCGTATTGCTGTAACAAGATATATGCAGCGTCAGGGACAGATCTGGATTCGTATATTCCCTGATAAACCTATTACTCGTAAACCAGCTGACGTACGTATGGGTAAAGGTAAAGGTTCACCAGAAGGATTCGTAGCTCCAGTTACTCCAGGTCGTATATTGATCGAAGTAGAAGGAGTTCCTTTTGATATTGCAAAAGAAGCTCTGCGCCTCGCAGCTCAGAAACTTCCAGTTACAACTAAGTTTATTGTTAGACGTGATTACGACGCAAGTCAAAATGCTTAATTGAGATATGAAGATTGCAGAAATAAGAGAAATAGCTACTAGCGAATTAGCTGAAAGAATTCAGACTGAAGAAGCTAATTACAAACAAATGGTTTTGAATCATTCAATCTCTCCACTGGCAAATCCTGCTCAGATTAAACAATTGCGTAGAACTATCGCAAGAATGAAGACAGAGTTGCGTCAGAGAGAACTTAACAAATAATAATGGTCCACATGGAAGTTAGAAATTTAAGAAAAGAAAGAACTGGTGTTGTTATAAGCAACAAGATGGAAAAGACCATTACTGTTGCTGCTAAGTTTAAGGAGAAACACCCTATTTATGGTAAGTTCGTTAGCAAGACGAAGAAATACCATGCTCATGACGAAAAAAATGAATGTCTTCTTGGTGATACAGTACGTATCATGGAAACTCGTCCATTGAGCAAAACAAAGAGATGGAGATTAGTTGAAATTATTGAAAGAGCTAAGTAATCATGATACAAACAGAATCAAGACTTACAGTGTGTGACAACAGTGGTGCAAAAGAAGCTCTTTGTATTCGCGTTCTAGGTGGTACAAAAAGACGTTATGCCTCTGTTGGGGATGTTATTGTAGTTTCAATAAAGAGTGTAATCCCTTCAAGTGATGTTAAAAAAGGTGCCGTATCTAAAGCCCTGATCGTACGTACTAAGAAAGAAATTCGTCGTGCTGACGGTTCTTATATTCGTTTTGATGATAATGCTTGCGTATTGCTGAATAACGCTGGTGAAATTAGAGGAAGTCGTATCTTTGGTCCGGTTGCGAGAGAATTGCGTAATGCTAATATGAAAGTTGTTTCTTTGGCACCTGAAGTACTTTAATTTTGTAAAAGATTTAAGTAATGAGTAAATTACATATTAAAAAAGGCGATACAGTTTACGTTAACTCTGGTGAAGATAAAGGTAAAACTGGACGTGTGTTGAAAGTCCTAGTTAAGGAAGGACGTGCTTTGGTTGAAGGTATCAATATGGTATCTAAGAGTACTAAGCCTAACGCTAAGAACCCTCAGGGAGGTATTGTGAAGCAGGAAGCTCCTATTCATATTTCAAACCTTAACCCTGTAGATCCTAAAACAGGTAAACCAACACGTATTGGTAGAAGAGAAAGTTCTGACGGTAGAACATTTGTTCGTTATGCTAAAAAATCAGGAGAGGAGATCTAATAAATGAGTAATACTGCAAGCCTAAAGAAAGAATATGCTGAGCGTATAGCTCCAGCATTGAAGAATCAATTCCAGTATTCTTCGACAATGCAGATTCCTGTTCTTAAAAAGATTGTTATCAATCAAGGATTAGGAATGGCTGTAGCCGATAAGAAGATCATAGATGTTGCTATCAATGAGTTGACTGCCATAACAGGTCAGAAAGCTGTAGCAACTGTATCTCGTAAGGATATCGCAAACTTTAAGTTACGTAAAAAAATGCCTATTGGCGTTATGGTAACTTTGCGTCGTGAGAGAATGTACGAATTCCTTGAAAAACTTGTACGTGTTGCTTTGCCACGTATCCGTGACTTCAAAGGTATCGAAAGTAAATTTGATGGTAGAGGTAACTATACATTAGGTATACAGGAGCAGATAATTTTCCCTGAAATCAACATCGACAGCATTACTAAGATATTGGGTATGAACATTACTTTTGTAACTTCAGCCCAGACTGATGAAGAAGGATATGCTCTTTTGAAAGAATTCGGTTTACCGTTTAAAAACGCAAAAAAAGATTGATAAGCTATGGCAAAAGAATCAATGAAAGCTCGTGAAGTAAAAAGAGCTAAACTTGTTGCAAAATATGCTGAGAAGCGTGCTGCACTCAAGAAAATCGTTAACACTGGTGACCCTGTTGAAGCTTTTGAAGCTGCACAGAAATTGCAGGACCTGCCAAAAAATTCTAATCCAATTCGTTTGCACAACCGTTGCAAGCTTACTGGACGTCCAAAGGGTTATATGCGTCAGTTCGGTATTTCTCGTATTCAGTTCCGCGAAATGGCTTCTAACGGTTTGATCCCAGGTGTAAAGAAAGCTAGCTGGTAAAGACTTTTTTATTATTAAATATTGT
Organism: Bacteroides caecigallinarum; assembly: GCF_021531075.1. Lineage (GTDB taxonomy): Bacteria > Bacteroidota > Bacteroidia > Bacteroidales > Bacteroidaceae > Phocaeicola > Phocaeicola caecigallinarum_B. The sequence continues at coordinate 23,741 of NZ_JADYTJ010000041.1, forward strand.
CAGGGTAGTCCTGATTAATTTAACAATTTTATTTTATGACAGATCCAATAGCAGATTATCTCACAAGATTGAGAAATGCAATTAGTGCAAAGCACAGAGTAGTTGAAGTGCCTGCATCTAATTTGAAGAAGGAGATCACTAAGATCTTATTTGACAAGGGGTACATTTTAAACTACAAATTTGTAGAAGATGGTCCTCAAGGTACTATCAAAGTGGCTTTGAAGTATGATAACGTTAACAAAGTTAACGCTATCAAGAAACTTATCAGAGTTTCTACTCCAGGTATGCGTAAATACACTGGTTACAAAGACATGCCGAGAGTTATTAATGGATTGGGTATAGCAATTATATCTACTTCCAAAGGTGTAATGACTAACAAGGAAGCTGCTGAATTGAAAATAGGTGGTGAAGTTCTTTGTTATGTATATTAATAGGAGGATAAGCAATGTCAAGAATTGGTAAATTACCTATTTCAATCCCTTCAGGAGTAACAGTTACTCTAAAGGATAACGTAGTAAACGTAAAAGGTCCAAAAGGTGAGTTGAGTCAGTTTGTAGATCCTTCTATAAATGTTGAAATTGCTGACGGTCACGTTGTATTGACTGAGAACGAAAGCGCATTATTGGATAACCCAAAACAGCGTCATGCATTCCATGGATTGTATCGTGCCTTGATTAACAACATGGTAGTTGGTGTTTCTCAAGGATACAAGAAAGAATTGGAATTAGTAGGTGTGGGTTATCGTGCTTCTAATAATGGAAACATTATTGATTTTGCATTAGGTTATACACACAATATATTTTTGCAGTTGCCACCTGAAGTAAAAGTTGAAACTAAATCTGAAAGAAATAAGAATCCGCTTATCATTTTGGAATCATGTGATAAACAGCTTCTAGGACAGGTTTGTTCAAAAATACGTTCTTTCCGTAAGCCTGAACCTTATAAAGGAAAAGGTATTAAGTTTGTTGGCGAAGAAATTCGTAGAAAGTCTGGTAAGTCAGCTGGTGCTAAATAATTCACTTAAATACGTATAATTATGACAACAAAAATAGAAAGACGAATCAAAATCAAATATAGAGTACGCAACAAAATTTCAGGTACTCCTGAACGTCCGCGTATGAGTGTATTTAGAAGTAACAAGCAGATCTATGTTCAGGTAATTGATGACTTGAATGGTAAAACACTAGCTGCTGCATCTTCACTAGGCATGGAAGCATGTCCAAAGAAAGAACAAGCAGCGAAGGTTGGTGAATTGATCGCGAAAAAAGCTCAGGAAGCTGGTATTACGACTGTCGTATTCGACCGTAATGGTTACTTGTATCATGGGAGAGTAAAAGAAGTAGCTGATGCTGCTCGTAACGGTGGACTTAAATTTTAATGAATTATGGCAGTTAATAATAGAGTTAAGATCACTAACGATATTGAATTAAAAGATAGATTGGTTGCAATCAACCGTGTTACTAAAGTTACAAAAGGTGGTAGAACATTTAGTTTCTCTGCTATTGTAGTGGTAGGAAATGAAGATGGTATCATAGGTTGGGGACTTGGTAAGGCTGGTGAAGTAACAGCAGCTATTGCAAAGGGTGTTGAATCAGCAAAGAAGAACCTGACTCGTGTTCCTGTTCTAAAAGGTACTGTACCTCACGAACAGTCAGCAAAATTCGGTGGTGCTGAAGTATTCATCAAACCAGCTTCAACAGGTACTGGAGTAGTAGCAGGTGGTGCAATGCGTGCAGTATTGGAAAGTGTTGGTATTACAGACGTTTTGGCTAAGTCAAAAGGTTCTTCAAATCCACACAACCTTGTGAAAGCTACTATCAAGGCTTTAGGAGAAATGCGTGATGCAAGAATGGTTGCCCAGAATAGAGGCGTAAGTTTGGATAAAGTATTTAGAGGATAAGGAGGAATAACATGTCAACTATAAAGATTAAACAAGTAAAGAGCAGAATTGGTGCTCCAGCTGATCAGAAAAGAACTTTGGATGCACTTGGACTTCGCAAGCTGAATCGTGTGGTTGAACACGAAGAAACTCCATCAATCCTCGGAATGATTCAAAAGGTAAAACACCTGGTTGAGATCGTTAAGTAATATATCGTTAATAATAAAGGATTTTACAATATGAATTTAAATAGTTTAACTCCAGCAGAAGGTTCTGTAAAAACTAGAAAGAGAATCGGACGTGGTCCAGGTTCTGGTTTAGGAGGTACTTCTACAAGAGGACATAAAGGAGCAAAATCAAGATCTGGTTATTCAAAGAAAATCGGATTTGAAGGTGGTCAGATGCCTCTTCAGCGTCGTGTTCCAAAATTTGGTTTCAAGAATATAAACCGTGTTGAATATAAGGCAATCAATCTTGAAGTTATTCAAGCATTAGCTGATGCTAAGAACTTGACAAAGGTAGGCATCAACGAACTTATAGAAGCTGGTTATATCTCTTCTAACCAATTAGTGAAAGTTCTAGGTAACGGTAGTTTAACTACTAAACTTGATGTTGAAGCAAATGCTTTCTCAAAAAGTGCGGTAGCTGCAATCGAAGCCGTAGGTGGTAATGCAGTAAAACTCTGATTAAATGAGAAAATCTATTGAAACATTAAAGAATATATGGAACATTGAGGATCTTAGAAAAAGGATCCTCATAACCATATTGTTTGTCGCAATTTACCGTTTAGGATCCTATGTAGTATTACCAGGTATAAATCCGGAGATGTTGTCTAAATTGCATGAGCAGACAAGTGAAGGTCTTCTTGCCTTATTGAATATGTTTTCTGGTGGAGCTTTTTCCAATGCTTCAATTTTTGCATTGGGAATAATGCCGTATATCTCAGCTTCCATTGTCATACAGTTGTTGGCAATTGCTGTACCATACTTCCAGAAGTTGCAACGTGAAGGAGAAAGCGGACGTAGAAAAATTAATCAATATACACGAATATTGACTTTGATAATCTTAGTATTCCAGGCTCCTTCATATTTGATTAACTTAAAATTCCAGGCAGGACCAGCTCTTAATGCTTCATTAGATTGGACTTTCTTTATAATTACATCTACCATAATATTGGCGGCAGGTAGTATGTTCGTTCTTTGGTTAGGTGAAAGAATAACTGATAAAGGTATAGGAAACGGTATTTCATTAATCATCATGGTGGGTATTATTGCACGTTTACCTCAGGCTTTCGGTGGTGAGTTAGTTTCAAGATTAACTTTAGCAGAGACTGGTGGTGTGATAATGTTCATAATTGAAATTGTTGCCTTGTTAGCAGTTATAGCTGCAGCAATTTTGCTTGTTCAGGGAGTACGTAAGGTTCCAGTACAATATGCAAAACGTATTGTCGGTAATAAGCAGTATGGCGGTGCAAGACAATATATTCCATTAAAAGTGAATGCAGCAAACGTGATGCCTATAATCTTCGCTCAAGCTATAATGTTTATTCCTATAACATTTATAGGTTTTTCAAACACAGAGAGCGCTAGTGGGTTAATGAGATCATTAATTGATCATACTAGTTTTGCCTATAACTTAGTATTTGCAATACTTATTATTGTATTTACTTACTTTTATACAGCTATTACAATTAATCCGAACCAAATGGCAGAGGATATGAAAAGAAATAATGGTTTTATTCCAGGTATTAAGCCAGGTAAACAAACTTCTGATTATTTGGATACTATAATGTCTAGAATTACTTTACCGGGTTCTCTTTTCTTAGCGATTATTGCAGTACTTCCTGCTTTTGCTGGTTATTTCGGAATTCAAGCTGAATTTGCTCAATTCTTTGGTGGCACATCGCTATTGATTCTAGTAGGTGTTGTTTTGGATACTTTACAGCAAGTTGAAAGTCATTTGTTGATGAGACACTATGACGGACTGTTAAGTTCCGGAAGAATAAGAGGTAGATCTGGTAATGTAGCTGCTTATTAATTATTCTATGATAATTCTTAAAACAGATGATGAAATAGAGCTCCTTCGTCAGAGTAATCTTCTAGTAGGAAGAACTCTGGCTGAAGTAGCTAAAATTATTAAGCCAGGAGTCACAACAAAGCAACTCGATAAATTAGCGGAAGAGTTTATAAGAGACCACGGAGCAGTACCGACCTTTAAAGGATATCCAAATCCATATGGAGCTCCATTTCCTGCCACTCTATGTACTTCTGTAAATAGTCAAGTGGTACACGGAATTCCTAATGATGAACCGTTGAAAGAAGGTGATATCGTGTCTGTGGATTGTGGGACGTTACTGAACGGTTATTGTGGAGATTCTGCTTATACTTTTACGGTAGGTGAGGTCAGCGCGGAAATTCTTGAACTTTTGAAAGTTACAAAAGAGGCTTTGTACAAAGGAATTGAGAATGCTGTTCATGGTAAAAGAATAGGTGATATAGGAAATGCAATACAAACCCATTGTGAAGCTCATAAGTATGGAGTTGTCCGCGAGTTTGTAGGACATGGAATTGGTAAGGAGATGCACGAGGACCCCGCTGTCCCCAATTATGGTAGAAGAGGTACAGGAGTCCTGCTTAGAAAAGGGATGTGCATCGCTATAGAACCTATGATATCTTTCGGAGACCGAAAAGTCTATCTTGAGAGTGACAATTGGACAGTTAGGACACGAGATAATAGTGTAGCTGCACATTTTGAACATACAGTTGCGATAGGCTTAGATAAAGCAGATATATTATCATCATTTGAATATATAGAACAAGTATTAGAAGAAAAAAATTAATATGGCAAAACAATCAGCAATAGAGCAAGATGGAGTAATAGTTGAAGCATTGTCAAATGCAATGTTTCGTGTAGAACTAGAAAACGGACATGAGATTACCGCTCATATTTCTGGTAAAATGAGAATGCATTACATAAAAATACTTCCAGGAGACAAAGTAAGAGTTGAAATGTCGCCTTATGATTTGTCAAAAGGAAGAATTGTTTTTAGATACAAATAATTGAGAATTAAGATATGAAAGTAAGAGCTTCATTAAAGAAACGTACGCCGGAATGTAAGATTGTTAGACGTAATGGCCGTTTGTATGTTATTAACAAGAAAAATCCTAAGTATAAACAACGTCAAGGATAATTTATTATTTTTGCAAAAAAAATAATTTAGTTTATGGCTATAAGAATAGTTGGTGTAGATTTGCCTCAGAATAAAAGAGGTGAGATTGCGTTGACATACGTATATGGTATAGGACGCAGCAGTTCAGCAAAAATTTTGGATAAAGCTGGTGTAGATCGCGATCTTAAAGTAAAAGATTGGACAGATGATCAGGCAGCTAAAATTCGTGAAATCATTGGTGCTGAGTACAAAGTAGAAGGAGATCTTCGTTCAGAAATCCAATTAAACATTAAGCGATTAATGGATATTGGTTGTTATCGTGGTGTACGTCACCGTTTGGGACTTCCTGTAAGAGGTCAGAGCACAAAGAACAATGCTCGTACACGTAAGGGAAGAAAGAAAACAGTTGCAAACAAGAAAAAAGCTACTAAATAATAATTGTTGATATGGCAAAAAAAACAGTCGCAGCTAAAAAAAGAAATGTGAAGGTTGACGCAAATGGACAGTTGCATGTTCATTCATCATTCAATAACATCATTGTTTCTTTAGCAAATAGTGAAGGTCAGATTATTTCTTGGTCTTCAGCAGGTAAGATGGGATTTAGAGGTTCAAAAAAGAACACTCCTTATGCAGCACAGATGGCTGCACAGGATTGTGCAAAAGTAGCATTTGACCTTGGATTGAGAAAGGTTAAAGCATACGTTAAAGGTCCAGGTAACGGACGTGAGTCTGCTATCAGAACTGTTCACGGTGCTGGAATAGAAGTTACAGAAATTATCGATGTAACTCCATTGCCTCACAACGGTTGTCGTCCTCCAAAAAGAAGAAGAGTATAATTTCAGACACCTGTATTAATAACAATTAAAATTTGAAATAGAAATGGCTAGATATACTGGACCTAAAAGTAGAATTGCACGTAAATTCGGTGAAGCTATCTTCGGAGCAGATAAAGTATTAGCAAAGAGAAACTATCCTCCTGGACAGCACGGAAATACTCGCCGTAGAAAGACTTCTGAATACGGTGTCATGTTAGCTGAAAAGCAAAAAGCTAAATATACATACGGAGTATTGGAAAAACAGTTCCGTAATATGTTTGAGAAAGCTGCAAGCCAGAATGGTATTACTGGTGAGCTTTTGCTTCAGGCACTTGAATGCCGTCTTGACAATGTAGTGTTCCGTTTGGGTATTGCTCCAACTCGTGCTGCAGCTCGTCAGCTAGTTGGTCACAAACACATAACTGTTGATGGTAAAGTTGTAAATATCCCATCATACTCAGTTAAACCAGGTCAGTTGGTTGCTGTTCGTGAAAAATCTAAGTCTTTGGAAGTTATTACTAACTCATTAGCTGGATTTAACCATAGCAAATATCCTTGGATGGAATGGGATCAGAATTCTAAGACTGGTAAGATGTTACACGTTCCACAGAGAGCTGACATTCCTGAAAACATAAAAGAACACTTAATCGTTGAATTGTACTCTAAATAATAATTGATTTCATGGCGATATTAGCATTTCAAAAACCAGATAAAGTATTAATGTTAGAAGCGGATTCAAAATTCGGTAAATTTGAATTCCGTCCGCTTGAACCCGGTTTCGGTATTACCGTAGGTAATGCTTTACGCCGTATTCTTCTTTCTTCTTTGGAAGGTTATGCAATCAATACTATACGTATTGAGGGTGTAGAACATGAGTTCGCAACCGTACCAGGTGTAAAAGAGGATGTAACTAACATTATCTTGAATCTGAAGCAAGTAAGATTCAAGCAAATAGTTGACGAATACGAAAATGAAAGTGTCAGCATCACTGTAGAGAATTCTACTGAATTCAAAGCAGGTGACATCGGTAAGCATTTGACCGGATTTGAAGTGTTAAATCCTGAATTGGTTATTTGCCATTTAGACTCAAAAGCAACTATGCAGATAGATATTACTATTAACAAAGGACGTGGATATGTGCCTGCTGACGAAAACCGCATATATTGCACTGATGTTAATGTAATTCCTATTGATTCTATTTATACTCCGATACGTAATGTTAAGTATGCAGTCGAAAACTATCGCGTTGAGCAGAAGACAGACTTCGAAAAGCTGGTACTTGAGATTAGTACGGATGGTTCCATTCACCCAAAGGAAGCATTAAAGGAAGCTGCTAAAATTCTGATACACCATTTCATGTTGTTCTCAGATGAAAAGATAACTCTTGAAGCTTCTGATGCTGATAGTAATGAAGAATTTGATGAAGAAGTACTGCACATGAGACAGTTGTTGAAGACTAAGTTAGTAGACATGGATCTTTCAGTACGTGCCCTTAACTGTCTGAAGGCTGCTGATGTGGAAACATTAGGAGATTTGGTTCAGTTTAACAAAACAGATCTTCTCAAGTTCAGAAACTTTGGTAAGAAATCGCTCACTGAGCTTGATGATTTGCTCGAGAGTCTGAATCTTACGTTTGGAACAGATATTTCTAAATATAAATTAGATAAAGAATAAAAAATGAGACATAATAAAAAATTTAACCATTTAGGTCGTACTGCTTCTCACAGAAACGCAATGTTGTCAAACATGGCATGTTCTTTGATCAAGCACAAAAGAATCACTACGACTGTTGCAAAGGCTAAAGCTTTGAAAAAGTTCGTTGAACCTTTGATAACAAAATCAAAAGAGGATACAACTAACTCACGTCGTGTTGTATTTAGTAACTTGCAAGACAAATATGCAGTAACAGAACTTTTCAAAGAAATCTCTGTTAAGGTTGCAGACCGTCCAGGAGGTTATACACGTATCATTAAAACTGGAAACCGTTTGGGTGACAACGCAGAAATGTGTTTCATCGAATTGGTTGATTACAATGAGAACATGGCTAAGACAGCTGCTAAGAAAGCAACTCGTACTCGTCGTTCTAAGAAAACTGCTGCTACTGAAGCTCCTGTTGCAGAAGCAGCTGAAGCAACAACAGAGGAAGCCCCTAAAGCTGAATAATTCTGTAGATGCAATATATAGGAGGGTGTGTCAAAATGATGCATCCTCTTTTCGTTATATAATCATCGGTTTCTCATTTTTCATAGAGTATGATTTCTATATTTCCGTATTATCCCTATCTCCATGCTTTCAAGTAGTATAATCGGCT
>NZ_JADYTJ010000042.1 GCF_021531075.1 Bacteroides caecigallinarum
TTGTCGAATTTCAGGAATGAGTTCTCATTCTTCTCCTCCGGTGCAACCGTCTGATAATTACCTTTCTCGTCTGCCTTGCTGACCACTCCCAAACCCTCCTTGGGGTCGTTCTTGTTATGTACCAGCAAAAGCTCGTCAATTTGTTCCACATAAGGCTTTTCCGGTTTCTTTGTCCGGCCTTGCCTTTTTCCCTTGTCAGGACTGTTTTCTTGTGCCATAATCTTTTGTTTAGAGTGACTACTTGATTTGTTTCACAGTCCAAATGTAAGATGATAAATTGAGTAAACAATTGATTTACAAATAGATGACATTAGATGTCATCAGGTGTCATCAAATGTCATACGAAGGATAGGAAAGAATACAAAAACAGTTGGAAAAAAGGATGAAAGGAAGTAGGAAGAGTATAAGTAAAAGCATAGCTAAGCCACCGGACTATGCAGATCGGAGGGAGCTGAAATCCCTGTATTATTTCGGGAGTTGATAGGCAGGCTATGTTTTGTTATTTGGGAAAGTGGATTTTCACAGTATTTATGAGGCCATATATGGAATATAAGGATAGCCGCCTTTGATTTACGGCTATGCGTCACGTCGGTCGCAGTTAATCCCTGTAATCTTTTCTTTAATTCTAATCCGTTTGCCGCCGCATTCTTTTTCAGATGAATTTTCATGGCGTAAGCCATAAAGAAAATTCACCTGAAAAAAGGAATAAATGCGGCTGGCAAATCAGGATTGGGATTTATCTTTGATGGAAGGGATAGCTGCTATTTTATTTATGACTTATCTTTATAAACTTACCAATCTTTTGGTGAGCTTTCTGTTTCTATGCAATTAATTATAATTTATGCATTAAATTTTGTTTCAACTGTTCTACAAAATGATCGATGCGTTGCATCTCCTTAGGGATGTTGATACCTTGCGGGCAATCGGGCGAACATTGATTGCACCCGATGCAATGGCTGGCTTGCCTCAGTCTTGGTACACTACGGTCATAACCAATCAAGAAAGCTTGTCGTGCCTTGTGGTAGTTTTCGTCATGTCCGTCTCGTGGCATATTTCCCTCATTGATACATTTATTATAATGTAGAAGAATAGCAGGAATATCTATTCCATAAGGACATGGCATACAATACTTGCAGTCATTACAAGGGATTGTCTGATATTGTACCATCAGGTCTGCTGTTTCTTGCAAAAATACAAATTCATCATCAGAAAGCGGATGCAGTGGAGAATAGGTACACAGGTTGTCTTGCAAGTGTTCCATGTAGGTCATTCCGCTGAGTACAGTCAAAACATTAGGGAAACTTCCAGCAAAACGGAACGCCCATGATGCTACGCTCTGTTCTGGTTCTCGTTGCTTTAATTTATTAACAATGTGATCATGAACTTTGGAAAGTCGTCCACCAAGCAACGGTTCCATAATCACGGCTGGAATATTCCGCTTCGCCAGTTCGCTATATAGGTATTCTGCATTAACGTTGATGCCTGATGCGTGCCGCCAGTCAAGGTAATTGAGCTGTATTTGTACAAAGTCCCACGGTATGCCCGATTCCTGTAACATATAGTCAAATACCCGTACATCCCCATGAAACGAGAACCCCAGTTTACGGATACGTCCGGCTTCTTTCTCCTTGAGGATAAAATCTGCGATACCACAATCATACAGTCTTCCGCGCATTTCTTCCATTCCCTTACCTGTACCTAGAATATGAAACAGGTAATAATCGAAGTAATCCGTACGCAGGTGCTTAAAAGAATCCTGATACATCTTTACGCTTGCCTCTTGTAGTTCTTTACCGCGAAGTCCAGCTCCATAAAGACGGTGATTGGACATTTTCGTAGCAATAAAATACGAATCACGGGGGTGCCGACTGAGTGCAATGCCAGTAGCCTCTTCCGATAAACCTTGACAATATGGCGGAGCGGTATCGAAATAGTTTATACCATGTGCCAAAGCATAATCCACCAGCCGGTTCACTTCTTCCTGGTCAACTATTTGTCCTTCACCATCTGGATTAGATATCATCGGCCATCGCATACAACCATAACCAAGCAATGACACGCGGTCGCCCGTTAATATCCGGTAAGTCATATCACCATCAGGTTCTCCAATAACATTAGATGATGACTTGCTTTGTTTATTACAACCTACCAATCCGGCAGTTACCACTCCTGCGGCTCCTGCTATCTTGAAAAAATCACGGCGAGAAATTGATTTTCCATTCTCTTTATCCATATGCAGTAAATATTTAGTATCTATTTCATTTTTTGAATTCTTTTCATATCATTCTGTGTATTTCGTTGCCTTCTACATAAATGGCACTGAAAGGACGTGCCGGACAAAGATTCTCGCAAGCTCCGCAACCGATGCAACGCTCTACATTGATTGCCGGAATTTTAGCAGATTCTGGATTAGCAGCAATAGAATGTATCATTTGAATAGCTCCGGTAGGACAATGACGGGCACAGTTTCCGCATTCTACACCATCAGTCAATGGCACACAGTTTTCCTTTACCCATACAGCATGTCCTATCTGAGTAGCGGATTTTTCTGCTACTGATATTAAATGTATAGCTCCAGCAGGACAAACTTCACTGCATTTTGTACATTCAGGCCGACAATATCCTCGCTCATAACTCATTTCGGGCTGCATTAATTTGGTCAGATCTGTGGACGGACGAAGCACTCCGTTTGGACAGGTTGATACACAGAGTTGGCAGGCGGTACAATGTTGAAAAAAACTCCGTGTACTCAATGCTCCCGGAGGTACAATTGGAGTAGATCGATTAGGAATTTTCTTATCCTCTATAACAGCCAAACCTCCATCTACTTTTTTTTCCTGTGCTTTCAATATGCCAGTCGTAGCAATCGTAGTTGCAACAGTCAGAAATGAACGACGGGTATCGTTGATTTGATCAGTTGAAATTTTGGATGTATTTATTATCGGTTGTGTGGCTTCTTTTTTTGTAGGATGTTTGTAACTGATGGCTCCCTTATGACATTTACTAATACAATCCAGGCAAGTGACACAACGGCTGTAATCAATCCGATGTTTGGCGATGTCGATACAAGCCGCCTTACAATTCCGGGTGCACAGCTTACAATTCACACATTTATCCGTGTCAATTACAGGTTTCAACCAGGAGAAACGGGCAAGCAAGCCCAGCACTGTACCTACTGGGCATACGGTATTGCAGTAAGTCCGTCCGTTCCGCCACGCCAATACTCCTATTATAATAAAGGAAAGCAAGGCGATGAGGAATGTCGGCAGGCTTTTCAACCATACCTCCGTTTCATAGAAGGCGTAACTGTCGGCGCGTTCCGCAAAGTAAGCGAGCAGATTGTTTCCCCAAACGTATAACGGGGTGAACAGATTGCTTGCGATCCGTCCGTATGAACTGTATGGCGCGAGCAATGCCACCAGTGAACCTATTCCAGCTATCATCGCTACAACGAAAACTGCCAACACCCCATACCGCAGCCATGACTTGGCCGGAGAATAGCAGTAACGGTTCTTCTTCTGTTTTTTGCCCATCCAAGCGATGATGTCCTGCATCACGCCCAGCGGACAGATGACCGAACAGTACACCCGTCCGAAGACAAGTGTCACCAACACGAAGAACCCCACAATACCCACATTTAACGCCAGGAGCGCAGGAAGGAACTGTATTTTGGCCGTCCAGCCCAACCAAGTGTGCAGCGTCCCAGTGAAGTCGAGGAACAGCAACGTCACGGTAGCGAAACACAGAACGGCAAGTGTCAATCTGATTTTACGTAGCATACTACTTAACTGTTTTTATGAAATTTATACCTTAACCAAATCACTCCGTTCTCCATTGTTTGTACAGACAATAATTCAAGCGATTGCCCTTGTGAGGGATTTCCTTTACCGATATAATGGAAAATAGATGTTGAATTAGCCGAGCCGTCAATACCGGGATAAATAACAAGGCTTAGTTCATCTATCAGTCCGGCTTGCAGAAATGCTCCGTCAATGATGCCGCCACCCTGTAAAGAAAGAGATTCCACACCAAATGTTTCCGCCAATGTCTGCATGGCAATGTTGAGGTTATCACCTTTTGTTCCGGCAAACAGGTAGGAAATACCCTTCTTCTGAAGGTACTCTAAATAAAATGCCGGAGCTGTTTCAGGCAGGATGACTACAATGCTGTCCCCTCTTACAGTGGAAGATTCATAGAGAATATTTGCGTCCGGATCGGCTATCACAAAAAGGCGTTCAGAAGTACTTCCGGCAATATAAGGTACAGGATGAGCAAGTGGTGTGCTATCCCCTGTATGAAAGGTTTTTGGGAAATAACCTTCACATAATGTATGCTTTCCGAACATCCAAGCATCGGTATTCAGTTTACGACCAATTGCTGCGTATATACCAATTAGTTCGTTCTTCTTTCCATTGAATGGTTCCGTCCAATGGTCGGTCAACAGGCGGCCATCTACGGAGCCCATTACATGACAAATGATTTGTGGATACATAGTGTTATCAATTTAGTTTATAATCGGACGTCAAAATAGAATATTCGGACTGATGACCGATGAGTTGCCGATACAATAAGGCTAATATGCGCGGTTGATAAAAGCCGAACTCTCCAGCCACCTGCTCTAATGAGCAACCATCTTTGCGAACACGTTTCTTAATGTATTCCATCATCTTTAGGCGGATATACTCAGCAAGCGTCTTTCCTGTTTCTACCCGTACTACTTCGTTCAGATAAGCTGTCGAAAGAGTGGAAAGCGTAGATTCGACCCGGCAGATTCCATCTTCCAGAGATTTTTGTCCACATAGGGAAAAATAGCGGGAGAGTGTCCTGTCTACTGTTGCAAGATATTCTTGACAAATGTCGGAACGGCAGGCAAACTGACGTTCATAAAAGCGGAGACAATAGTCCAACAATAATTCTACACCCACAGATACCAATCGTAGACTGTAAGGGTCTATATCCCGCTGCAGTTCTTCATGGATATGATTCAAACGGTCTTGTACGATATGCTTCTCCTGCAGGGAAAGATGCAGTGATTCATTCTCCCGATAATCAAAGAAAGTATAGTCCGCTTTCTTGAATACAAGGCTCTTGGTACTAAACAGTTCCGGACGTAACAGGAGCCCCGATATACTACCGTCCATCGCATCTTCGTGACTGATACAGATTGTATCTCCCGGTTTTGTGAATGTAAGCGTGCCGTATTGAAAATCGACACATTGCCTGCCATAGCGTACTTCTCCACACCGTGTCCTTACAAAACGGACTGCATAGAAGTTACCTGTAAAACACAACGTAGTATCATCTTCGAGTTGTCCCGGATCAATGACCGCTACTTGAGGATGTAATGTCGGTTGACGCATCTGTTTATTGAACTCGTCTATAGTGAGTGACTGTATATCGTTCATTACTATTATTTGTTTTTATGTGCTGATACAAAAATACCGTTTCCGTCGTGGTGCGTCTATACACAGATTACGGATTGAAACACCAAAATCAACGAAAACGGTATGAGCTCCAATGAAAGCATCTCAAGTATTGGATGAGATGGATTCATTACAAATGTTTACCAAAGAAATCAGTTAGTTTGTTTACAGCCTTATCTACATATTCCGGTACCCAATACGTCTGGATGTGTCTTGCACCAGGGATTAGATACAATTCCTTATCATTCGTTCCAGTAGCTTTGCTGAAACATTGTTCGGACATATAGAACGTGTCGGCAAGACTACCCGCCATCATTAACAACGGTTGGTTGATGAGATACATTCCCTCACTGGCATCAAATGCCATCAGATCGATCAGACTGCTCTTTGTATAACGGAAGGTAGAACCCGGATGCGCGTGAGATTGAAGGTAATACTCATAACCGTCACGATAGAGATCGAACGGAAGCTGTTTGGCCTGTTCCGGCGTCATTCCACTCATATCACCTACATACTCAGGAGCTTCTCCGTTGACTTCTTTCTGACGTGCAGCACAGGCGTCTGCAAGTCGTTGTTGCACATCGCCGATCTGTGAATCAAGGAAGCCATTACGACGTACCAGTCCGGAGTTGAACATACTGAGTGTGGCAACTGCCTTGAAACGTTTGTCAGTCTGTGCAGCTTTAAGCGTATAGCCACCTCCGCCACATATACCGAGTATACCGATACAATTTGCATCCACTCCGGGATATTGTGCCAGTATATCGGCTGCACGATGGATATCTTCGATACGGCTGGCCGGCTTGTCTACATTGCGCGGTTCACCCTCGCTCCCACCTTGATAGGCGGCATCAAATGCCAGACAAATGTAACCCTGTTCCGCCATCCGCTGGCTGTACAATCCTGCCACCTGTTCCTTACATCCACCGTTTGGATGTGCAACGACAAGAGCGGGATAGCTTCTTGAAACTTCATATCCGGCTGGAGTATAAACGTTGGCGACAATCTTCAAGCCATTCAAGTCGTAAGTAATGCGATGGATATTAACTTTGCCCGTTTCATTCTTGGTGATAGCTCCCCGATAAACCAGTCCGAAAGGATTGTCGTTAGGACTTTGGATAGCAGAGAAATCCTCTGAAATAAATGGTTGTTTGTTTTGAGCGGCTGAAGCTCCGGCGAACAAAAGTGCAGTAACACCGCACAACATTGTCTTTAATAAGGTATTCATAATTTTTTTCTTTTAGAAGTTTGTTACATGCATTCTTTCAATATCTCAAACAGTTCATCACGGGAAAACTGCTTGCAGCATCCCGGCATCAGTAAACAGGTATCTGCAGCGGCACGGAGGATACTTTCGTCCTTAATGCCCATTTCGCTCCAATGCGATGGTAAGCCGATTTCCTTTATAAAAGCCTCCAACGCTTCGATACCAAGTATAGCAGTCTGTTCTACCGTATCACCCTTTACATTCCATACCCGTTCCGCCATACGAGCCAGTTTTTCTTTGCCCTCATTCAGCAAATGGCGATAGAGAACCGGATGGATAACCGCCAACGCCTTTCCGTGGTTGCAGTCGGTATAGGCTCCTACGGCATGTTCCAGCATATGGCATTGAAAATCGGTCTACTTGCCGAGTTTTAGCAGACTGTTTTCCGCAAGGGCAGAATCCCACATCAGTTCTCCACGGGCAAAATCATTGTCCGGATCGACTATCAGTTCACGGAGGTTTTTGATGACGTTACGCATGACCGCTTCATTGATTTCATCGGAGAGATTGTCCGTTTGAGGTTTGCCCATATAGATTTCCATACAATGACTCAACGTGTCGAATGCACCGCTGACGACTTGCCCCATCGGAAGAGTCCGTGTCAAGTCGCTGTCCAGTATAGCAAAACTGTAGTAAGCGCCTGTCAACGGCTGTTTCAGTTTCTTTTTGGTGTGGGTGATAACCGCCCCGTTGTTCTGCTCGGCACCCGTTCCTGATGCTGTTACGATAGCGCCCATAGGCACAAATTCAGTAGGATACTGGTGCTTCGTGTACTGCATCTCCCAAATATCCTCGTCTAATTTTACTTGTGCTGATACCACCTTGCAGCAGTCGATAACCGATCCGCCGCCCACGGCAAGGATGAAGTCTATGTTGTATTCATGCACTAGTCGTGCACCTTCCTGTACCTTGTCGTAAGTAGGATTGGGCATAATGCCTCCGAAGTCCACCACGTTCTTGCCACGTTCGTGCAGCCAGCTTATAATTTTGTCATACAGCCCTGTGCGTTTCAGCGAGCTGCCACCATATGCCAGCAGCACATTCTGTCCTATACGGTCTAATTCTTCCTTGATTGCGTTCTCTGCGCACCCTTTGCCAAAATGTTGACGGACAGGGTATCGATAAGTAAAACTATTCATAAATGTCTTTGTTTTTTCTGTTTATTCATCACTTTTCGGAAAGAAGAACGGCAAAGCATTGTACAGATATTCCGGAATAGGACGGAACTCATGCCGTGCCCCTTCTTTCTGATGAAAGGTCATATTAGCCGTATTGAACATGTTGTTCAAACGTGCCATACCTTCTATTTGAAGAAGTATCTCTCTATAAGCGGAGTCGTTTGTCCCACTTGCCGCCCAGATATAGAAACCTGTTCCGACATAAGGTGACTGTTGTACCCTTTCTGCCAAATAAGCTGCTGTATCGTCAGGACGATTCATCCCGGCAAACCGTCCCAAAGACCAGCAATCGCCACTGACTGGCATAAAGTATCGGAATGCGTTCAATGTTTCATCAAAGGCATACCAAGTGGTGACTGCTCCCATTGAAAAACCTCCAATGGCACGGTGACTGCGTGATACTTCAATACCTTCCCTGTCGGTTGTTTCCGCATACGTGTGGTAACGGCCTTCTACAGCTGGAATCAGGTCGTTTACCAATTCTATGGGCAAAGCCCTGCAGTAAGGGTCTGCATCCGCATAGTCTGGTGTAGGCTGTCCGTAGTTGTAGCTGGGTGTGACCACAATCATCGGGTCAATATCACCGTGAGCTATCATTTGGTCGAGCAGTTTGCGTACCACACCATTTTCATCTTCAAAGGTGGATGCCGCCGTACTGTAATGACCGTGTACAAAATAGAGGATATTGTACCGTTGGCTTTCATTATATCCATAAGGCAGATAGACGTATGCCGTATTGGTACGTTTCGCACCAGTGCCTTCTGCATAGTCCCGTGTGGCATAATCGATGCGGACTATGCTGCCTCTTTTTTCGGCTTCCTGTTCATAACCGTCTGGTACAGCATGTGTGAAGCTGATCATTGCCACGTCATCAGACGAAGAATTTTCTTCTCCGTTGTCTGGATTAATCGGTGTTTCAACATCAGAGTCATCTGTACTACAAGCCACAAGCGGTAGGGAAAGCAGCAGGATACTAAGGAATGATATTATTTTGTGTGTCATTTTGTTTAAAATTTATAGTTGGGTCGTAACAGCGACAACAGCTTATAGTCGAAATCTTTCCTTACCTCACATTTGTTTCCAAATATCATCGTGTTTCCGTTTTCACGGGTAAAAGCAGACCATGAAGGAAGTCCTTCGTGATTAGGATTGCCGGTACGGGCGAAATTTATCCATGCTTTGCTGATGCGCTCTTCCAACTCCTTGACTTCCGAGCCTCCGGCAGAGGCTGCAGGTGACAGACTGGTGTTGCTGAATACAAACGGTATTTCCGAACAATGGTATGACATGGCAAAACCTCCGTGAATAGGTGTGTCCCAGGCAAACAAATAATTATATACAGGAGCCCCATGCTGGTCGGCTTTCAAGCGGGCTGTCTTCAAGGCAGGAAGTCTTAACATTGTATCTATGTAAAGTGCTTCGCTGATGGAACGACCGGGATAGGCAGATGTGAAGGCAGCAATAACCGAGTCTGTACAGTTTCCGAATCGTGCTTGCAACTTTTTCATTGTCTCTTCCTTATTCCATGTGTGCATATTGTCATGGGCAAATTTATCCGGATTTCCCAACATCGGCATTGTAGTCCATTCGGTCATACACGAACCGATAAGCAACGGAATATCCTTTGCCTGTGAAGCAATGGAATCTATGACCGGCTGATATGGCAGATAGTCACCGTCTACCACGGGAGTCCATAGCAGTCCAGGATTACCCCAACTGTCTATGCTGTTTTCCTCTTGAGCGGTTTGAGCCATTGCCTTATTTCCTGCTGCCATCAATTGGCTGTAGGGAATGGCTTGTAGCTTGTCGGCATTTTGCGGTGAGATTCCTAATGAGTCAAGCATCAGTTCTGCTACCCGGTGTGCTGTCTTTTGCGTAACATTGGTCATTCCACAAGCTTCTACAGCTCCGCTCTGAACGATGGCCTTATGGAACAGCCCCTGTGCAGCCGGAACTGTCATCAGTACCAGTACTTTGGCACCTCCACCTGATTGCCCGAATAGAGTGACATTGTTTGAATCACCTCCAAAGACAGCAATGTTCTTCTGTATCCATTGCAGGGCTGCTACCATATCCATCGTACCGACATTACCGGAGTATTTATATTTTTCACTGTAAGCGGACAAATCAAGAAAGCCGAGCATATTCAGCCGATGGTTAACCGACACTACCACAACATCTCCTTTGCGACTCAGGTTTGCTCCATCATAAACCAGTTGCTCGATGGCAGAACCAGTCTGAAACCCACCTCCGTGCAACCACACCATTACCGGACGTTTCTTGCCGTCATTGATGCCTGGAGTCCATACGTTCAGGTTCAGGCAATCCTCTCCCTCAGCAGGGTGCTCACGCATGGCGATGAAGTCGTTTCCTTGTGGTATGGGAGCCTGCGGACATATCTCTCCATATGTATTAAATATCCGTACCGTATCCCAAATATCGGGCTGTTCAGGTGGCATAAAGCGTGCAGCTTTGGCGTATGGAATGCCTTTGAAGCTGTAGATGCTGTCCGCATATACACCTTGTGCCTGACCACTTGTCAAGCTGACCACTTTGCTTTGTTCCTGAACACAGGAACAAAGCAAAAAAAGGCTTACCAACAAATAACCTATTGTTTTCATAATTCCTCTTTAATTTTGTTGTTCCAACATTCCTATCCGTTCCAGCCATTGGAGGATGCCTTCTTCCGAGCCGGCCACACTGCTACGTGAAATGCTATATCCATTTACCATTGTGGCATTAGGTTCCATTCCAGCAATGTCATCCACTGTTCCTGACCAGCCACTACCTCCATGTGAGGAAAAAGGAATAATTGTTTTACCTGCAAAGTCGTATTCGTCAAAGAATGAATACATAGCCATAGGCATCTGATACCACCAAATGGGATAGCCAACAAAGATGACATCATAATCATCAAAGTTTTCTATGTCGGTAGCAAGAGCTGGATGTATATTATTCTGCCGCTCATTGTCGGCTTGTGAAGCCAAATCATCGAAATTACCCGGATAAGGTGTTGCTGTCTGTATTCTTACCATATCAGCTCCAGTAGCTTCACCTATCACGGTAGCCATATATTCTACACTTCCATACAAATCTCCGTTTACAATCACACGGCTAGCGGAAGTATTGGCATCCACCCCATCCGGTAGGGGTTCAGAAAAATAAGCGATAAGTATATGATGATTTGTTCCAGGCACCACTTCTTCAGTCGGGGAACTGATATTGTTATCTTCGTTGTCACTGCACGAAGCAAGTATTAACGATACGCAGAACAATGCGAAATATGTATATATTCTCATTTTTTATCCTCCATTATTTGATAACTCTAATTTCTTTTAACCATTCTGTGATACCGTCCGTATTTCTGCTAACGGCACCGAATCCTTTCAAGTGTTTGGCATCAGGTGTGAGTTCTGCAATCTTGGCAAGGGTCTCGTCACGGTAGGTAGATGCGTAGGTACAGAAAGGAATGACCGTCTTGCCCTTAAAATTATAACTTTCGGTAAAAGTATTGATAATCATTGGTGCAGTCCACCACCATACAGGACAACCGATAAAGATTGTATCATAACTGTCCCAATCTTCCACCTTGTTCTTGATAGCAGGGCGGGCATTCTGTTCCTTTTCTTTCTTTGCTACCTCTGTACAAGGTTTATAGTCTGTAGGATATGGCTTTACCGGATCGATACGGAAAAGTGTGCCGCCGGTCTGTCCGGCAATATACTCTGCCACATGCTGCGTGTTTCCACTCCAACTGAAATAAGCAATTAATGTCCTCCTATTTTGTGCGTATAAATTCATTCCACCCATTAGAATAAGAGTTATAAGGGTGATAATCTTTGCTTTCATCTTCTTTATCGTTTTAGTTTAATTATTATTCAATGATTCCTATCTCACGAAGCCAGTTTTCCACATTCGATTCATTGCTCAAGCTTCCACTAGTCAAACCTAATCCTTCAAGATGTGCTTTAGCTCCAGATGTCAATTCAACGATTCTTGCCAACGTTTCATCGCGATATGTGGATGCGTAGGTACAGAACGGGATGACAGTTTTACCTGTAAAATCATAACTTTCAGAAAAAGTGCATATAATCATAGGTGTTGTCCACCACCATACGGGACAGCCGATAAAAATTGTATCATATTCAGCCCACGCTTCGTCTTCAATGATAGAATTTATGGCTGGACGAGCATTACTGTCACGTTCTGCCAATGCTACTTCCGTACATTCAGTGTAATCTTCCGGGTAAGGTGTGACAGGTTCTATACGAAACAAATCCGCTCCAGTGTGAGACACTATTTGTTGCGCCATTCGCTGTGTAGTACCTCCCCAACTAAAATATGCCACAAGAATGTTGCTGTTTCCAGCAGGTGTATCTGGATTATTTGGATTGTCTGGATTATCTGTAGAATCACCAGGTGTTTCGGGTTGTTCTGTTCCTGGTTCTTCCGTCATGGGGTCATCATCCCCGCAAGCGTTGAAAGTGAAAGCGGCAAGTGCCATCATCAGGTAAACTAAATACTTTTTCATTGTTTCTATGTTTTTATGGATTATTTTTCTTCATAACTGTTGTATTCCTCATCTGTCACAGGTTCCAGCCACGTTACGCCCCCTTTGTCCAGTTGGGTACCTATGGCGATGTGTGTAAACTCACTGTCAGGAGCCGCGCCGTGCCAATGGATGACATCGGGGGCAATCTTCACTACGTTTCCAGGCAGCAGCAGTTGGATAGGTTTCCCTTTTTCCTGATAATATCCTTTGCCGGAAGTGCAGAGCAGGATTTGTCCGCCTTTATGGCTGTGCCAGCTGTTTCGGCATCCGGGAGCAAATGTCACGTTGGCTACAGTACATCCAAAACCATCTTGTGGTGCGACATAGCCTTGCAACCAAGCCTTGTCCGTAAAGTTCGGATTGTCTGGCATCAGCGTACCGAGTGCGAACGGATCGTCACCTTTTCTCAGACCGTTCACGATAGCCGCCATTTGCTGAAGCTGGCTTTCGGTAATACCCTGACGCAGGCAAATAGCTGAATGCGACTTTAACATCGGTTCCACACCCTTTCCCATAGCTGAAAGAATGGATACGGTAGCCAGCTCGCGTTCCTGCCATGTCAAAAGATTGCGTTCAAAAATGTCGCAGAATAAATGTTCTTTCAGGTATTGCTCAATAACTGGAGCAAAAGCGGCATACCCTGTCTTGGGGGCATCTTTGGGCGCACCACTTAACTTTTCAAGAAGTTCCGCACCTCGGGTGTATTTATCCTGAGAGCCTGTAACGGGAGATGCGTCACGTCCTATAGTATCAATAATACCCTGTGCCTTGCGTTCATTCAACACTTCCATAAAAGTTTGCAGGGCACGCAGGCTGCGGGGAAATCCACAATAAGCATAGGCGTGTACCAAAACCTCCTTGATTTCATTTACCGTCATTCCATTGTCCAAGCCACGGGCAAGGGATATTTTCAGGCTATCCAACTCACCTTGTGCCGTTGTCGAAGCGATAAATACGATATCTTGCTGGCGAATACTCAGCGTATCCGTCTGCTGCGCTTGCGCAGATTGATAAAAGCTTAACATAATAATTACAATAAATAGAATCGTTGTTCTCATAATGTTTTCTGTCTTAATTATTTTGTCACAAAGTTACAGTGCAGTTCGTAGCCTGTCCATACACAGATTACAGATAGAAACACCAATATCAACGAATGTATTTTCTTACGCATTGCCCCTGTTTATATTCAAAAAAAAGCACCCCCAAAAATTTTCATTTCGAGGATGCTTGAGTCTATATATTATGTGACTAAGAAGAACTTATTAATTCAATTTTTTTTCTTTTATCCAATCAAATAACATATCGGCAAGTTGCACATTATTTTTCTCAGCAAAAAGGAAATGCGAATTGCCCTTGATTCCCTGTTCTGGCAGATGTACCACCGTGGCATCGCCACCGTGACGATTGATACACTCTGCAAACAACCGTGCCATTTGCAGACGTACCCTCCAGCTATCCATAGCCCAATTGTCGCTTGGCTTATCAGGAATATAATCACCATAATAAATAATGATGGGGAAACGGGTCAGTTTTTCAAAATCTACCAAAGGAATGGATGTTGCCCCCAGTGCACCGAACGGACTGATAGTCTGTAAGGGTTCCGGCACTTCACCTTCAGGAAAAACGAAACCGCTACCGGGCTCATAGGAAACGATAGCACGTACCTTATCGGTCTTGATAGCGGTATGCCATCCCGGTTCACCTCCTTGTGAGTGTGTAATGAGAATACCGCCACCAATTTTATTCATAAGAGCTGCAACATCGGTTGCAATCAGTTGTGCATCATAGGCACCCGTGTTGGGTGTGATTTGGCGGAAAAACTGATCCAGGGATTCTTCACTTTGTGGGAACTGGCTGTTTTCATAATAATTGGGCCATATTCCCATACGGAAATTCTCAAACCAGAACTGGTCATCGGGAGTAGCCTTGATATTTTCATCAACTGTGCTGCGTCCGGCTCGCCCGCGGCGTGGTTGGTCTATCAGGTACGTACTGAAACCACGTCGCAGGAAAAGTGTAGCGAACCCTTCCCGTCCATCGGGAGTACTTTCCCATGTTTTGGCAGACTGACCGGCTCCGTGAAGGAATACGAGCGGATACCTTCGTGTGTTTGCCGGAATTTGATAAGACACATAGGCATGGTCACCGTGCAAGGTCTGACCGTTCTCTTCCAGTGGCTGATTCGTGTCGTATGTACCTTGTGCGGTTTTCACTGTCCCGCCAATAAGGAAACTACCTTGTTCACGAATGGCAATAATGCTGTCATTTGTTTGTACTTCACTTTGTATGGAAGACGATTGTCCGCAAGCAGCACACAGGGTTAACACTGCGGACAGAATGATGTAATTGATATGTTTCATATTCATTTTACTGTTAGTTTTGTTCCACCGTACACATCGGACATTGACATTGTGTCCAGCGCATGGTCTATCTGTTTCACTTCCTCTTCCGACAAAAGGACATCTACTGCACCTGCATTCTCTTTCAACCGATCGGACTTGCGTGTGCCAGGAATGGGTACTATCCATGGCTTTTTGCAGAGCACCCACGCAAGGGATATTTGTGCAGGGGTCACATGTCTTTCACTTGCGATGCGACGTATGAACTGCAGCAGTTCGTAATTTTTTTTATAGCTTTCAGGCTGAAATTGCGGCATTCCTGCCCGGTAGTCCGTGCGTTCGTCGAAATGTGAGGCCGCGTCATAGCGATCGCTGAGCAGTCCGTTAGCTAGTGGTGAAAAAGCCACCAAACCAATGCCCAATTCCTCCAATATTGGGAACATGGTTTCGTGCCAGCGAGCCATCATCGAATAGCGGTTTTGAACGGCAGTAAGAGGGCAGACGGCATTTGCACGACGGATATCTGCTTCTGGCGCCTCCGACAATCCCCAATAAAGCACTTTGCCTTCTTTAATCAGATCCTGCATAGTTCCTGCTACTTCTTCAATTGGAATCTGCGGGTCGGGACGGTGCTGGTAGTAGAGATCGATATAGTCCGTCTGTAAACGGCGGAGTGAACCCTCTACTGCTTTTCTAATCGTTGTGGGACGTGAATCCGATATTAATGGGTAAGGGACACGTCCGCTTTCCATATCAAAGCGCAGACCAAACTTCGTGGCAATGATAATCTTATTACGATAAGCTTTCAAGGCATTACCCAGCAACTCCTCATTGTCGTGAGTATTGTCAGGCGTACCATAGATTTCAGCTGTATCGAAGAAGTCATAACCCATATCCACAGCTTTTGCCAACAGCTCCGTCATTTCCCGATGGTCGGCTGGTGCACCATAAGCATGGCTCATACCCATACAACCCAAACCTATGGCAGAAACACGAAGTCCTCTGTTCCCCAGGTTTCTGTATTTCATATTTGAATCTCCTTTATAATAGTTTTTCTCCGTCCTTGAAGGCCGTTCCAACTGTTTCGCCCAATACACGGTAAGTACGTGCTGATGAGTCGAAGGATAATGGTTTCAATTTATCAAAATCTACTCTGCCCATATCGTCCAATATGGATTCGTCGGCCTGCATATTTAGAACTTCGCCTACCACATACATTTCACCGAAGCGTTCTTCCATGCTAATCACTTTACATTCCAATGTCAAGGGATATTCTTCGATAACAGGCGCATCGACAAAGGTACTCTTTGAAACGTGTACGCTTGCCACTTCTATTTTATTTGCTTTATGTCCCGACACAAGACCGAAATAGTCCGACAGCATCAAATTGTCAAGATTGGCAATGCTCAGGGTAAAGGCTCTTTTCTGTAACAAATTTTTTGTAGTCTTATGACCGATGGACAGGTTCAAAGCTACATGGTGAGCAGAACATTGACCGCCCCATGCGGCATTCATGGCATCGGGCGTACCGTTTTCATCATAAGTAGCCACAATCAGTACTGGCAACGGAGCCAGTATAGTTTTTTTTCCAAAATTCTTTTTCATCACGTTATATCATTTAAGCAGATAATATTTTATTTAATTTTTTATCGAATCAAAAAAAGCGTTATACCCCTTTTCCCATTTTATACGCCTGCTGCATAAACTTCGTCCCTTTCACGCTGCCTTTCCGACCCAATCCGATAGCCTTTATCATACCTCGTTCCGTGGGGTTGGGCAGGCACATCACAAAGCCACGGAAGCCTGTGATTGCAAAGTCAGCAGTGCTCTCGGCATTGTCCGCGCAGGCGGTGATGTAATAAAACTCCTTGTTCTTCAAATCCATAAAATGCGAGTAGGTACGATCTATGAGTGTTTTCAATTGCCCGTTGATATTCATAAAATAAACAGGGCTTGCCAGGACGATAATGTCGGCTTCTAGCATTTTACGGACAATCATCGGTGCATCATCCCTAGCCACGTCCGCACTGTCGCCTACGTGTTGCTCGTCTGCCTCCTGAAAGAACTTTATATCATAGTCTCCCAAGAAAATCTTTTCAACATGTGCTCCAGCTTCTTTTGCTCCACGGACAAATTCATCGCAGAGCAGATCTGTATTTCCTTCACGCCGTGGACTGGAAGATATTACTAATACGTTCTTATGGTCTTTCTTAATGGTCGAAGTGTCAGAATAGTTGATGCCATAACAGCTTTGTTCAGTTTCTGATGTTTGCTTATTACTTCCTCCGCAGGATGTAAGCAAGCCTATAGAAAAAAATATGATTACTGGTAAAAAAATATGCTTCATAACATTACAACTTTTAATTTATTATTTTGCATACAAATTTATATGGTGCAAGCTTTCTCGTCCATACATAGATTACGGATTGAAGCACCAATATCAACGAAGAAAGCATCCTCAAAAAAACGAAGATGCTTTCCCCTTCTTAAAAAAGTCTTTTAGTTTATAGTTTTGTTCCCCAAACCATTCGCTTCACATCATCCAATGTAGCGTTGAAGATGCGTTGCTCCTTGTTGAGCGAACGTATCTGCTGCATCTCGTCGTTGCTGAGGGCAAAATCAAATATCTGGATATTTTCCTTTATATAATCGGGTTTGGTGGCACCGGGTATGACGGAGAAACCTTCTTGAATGTGCCAGCGCAGGATGATTTGGGCTGGCGATTTACCATGGTTATCAGCTATCTTCGTAATGACCGAATCACGAAGTAACAAGCCTTGACTCTGTGCACCTCCCAGCGGATACCAGCATTCCACCTGGATGCCGTACTTGGCAGCTTTCTTACGCATTTCTGTCCGTTGAGCATAAGGATGGCATTCTATTTGGAGTACAGCGGGTTTGATGGTGGATTTCTCCATTATTTCGTTAAACACCTCGTCATTGGCATCGAAGTTGCTGATGCCGAGCGCACGTACTTTGCCCATCTGTACGGCCTTTTCCATATCTTTCCACGCACCCACAAAGTCGCCAACGGGCTGGTGGACATAGAGCAGGTCTATGTAGTCCGTCTGAAGCCGGGCAAGCATTTCATCAATGGCTTTCAGCGTTTTGCCTTCGCCGTATTCTGTAGGCCAGAGCTTGCTGGTTATCCAGATTTCTTCGCGTGGAATGCCGCTTTCCTTAACAGCTTCACCCACACCTTCTTCATCGTAGTAAGCATGTGCAGTGTCAATGTGACGATAACCTGCACGCAAAGCGGTAAGACACGACTGCTTGCATATTTCGTTGGAGCCTTGCAGAAAGGTACCCAGTCCGAAGCGTGGCATCTCCACACCGTTGTTCAACTTAACTACTGGTACACCGGCGGTTGTCGTCTTTTCTTGTGCATTCATTGCACATAAGCCACCTATCAGCAGGATGGCGAAGAAGATGATTTTTTTCAATCTGTTCATATCCGTTCATTTTTAGTGGTTTATTGTCTGTTGCTTTCTTTAATGCTCCACAGCGACACGTGATCGTTGCGGTAGCGGGCATTGGGATTCACCTCGCCGCGTGACAGCAACGGGTCATCGGGCAGGTCGGCAAACTGTATGGCTTTCTGTGGACAGTTGTGGATGCAGGCAAAACAGAAGTCGCAGTCACCTTCAGCCTTTACCCCCGTGGAGGTCAGTTCGTAATTGCCGCGCGGACATACTTCTGTACAAATGGCACAGCCAATACAGGCATCTGTCACCTGAAAATATCTTTCGCTTCGTTTCAGAAATCCTACTTCGGGGTCAAGACGGGAAAAGGACATAAAGCCATCGTGGTTACGGCGGTCTTCCGCAGTGGCGGGCTTTATCCATTTCCGTTGTTTCAGCAAATCAGCCTTTATCTTCTCCACTTGTTCGGGGATGTGCTTATCTATCTTCATCTGCTCGTTCATGTCAAAATTGGGAAGCCAGTTGTCCACCATAACGAGGGTATTGATATAGTCGAATTTTGTACCTGCTTTCTGTGAGATTCCGTTCCACAGTTCGGCTGCATTGAAGTCAAGCATCCCATAAGTGAGTACGGCAAACTTGTAGTCAGCCTTGATTCTTGCCTGCTTGATAAAATTACGTACCATATTCGGTGGCATGTGTCCGTATATAGGATAAATGATGCCTACCTCATCTGCCTCGAAATCGTAACGGTTCTGCTTTACCATTTGTGGAATACTGAGCAGCTCGGTATTCTCGTCCGCCAGTTGGCGGGCGATATAAAGGCTGTTTCCTGTGGCAGTGAAGTAAAGAATAATACGTTTCTTCTTTTCTCCGCCGCAAGAGGTCAATGCGGAGGGCATACTCAATGCTGCAGCTCCCGCCACGAACAGCCCCATCCGTTTCAAGGCATCTCGACGGGAAATACCCTTGTTGTTATCATTATCATTATCTTTACCCATATTCAATGCGATATTATTTGTATCAAAAAGTTGTCGAACCACGTAGTCCATTCTCCTTGTACGCCGAAACCGTGTGGCCAGCCATCCAGTACATGTTCTTCTACCTGCACCCCGGCTTCACGGGCAGCGTTGGCGTTGGCAATGAACTGGCGGTAGAACGGATCTTCCGTGCCGTAAGTATAGAATGTGGGAGGAATATTTCCGGCACGCAAATCATCTACG
The DNA here is from genome assembly GCF_021531075.1 of Bacteroides caecigallinarum. Classification (GTDB taxonomy): domain Bacteria; phylum Bacteroidota; class Bacteroidia; order Bacteroidales; family Bacteroidaceae; genus Phocaeicola; species Phocaeicola caecigallinarum_B. Next base: position 19,405 of record NZ_JADYTJ010000042.1, read on the forward strand.
TTGTTATTTGATACGCTCAACCGTCCGTAGAACGAGTAAATCATGCCGATGGCGCATACGTCGGCCGAAACCTGGTCGAGTTCATCGGGTATATACCCATCGTCCAGTGCCGTTCCGTTTACTTGTCCGTCGAAGTGCAATGCTTCATCGCCACAGAGGATGCCGCCCGCGGAGAAGCCTACCGATGCGATATGATTGGAGTCAATGCCATAGTCGGCGGCATGGCTGCGGACATAACGGATGGCTCGGGCCAAATCCAGACTACCTTCTTCCATCGTATAGGGACGGACACGATAGTTCACTACAAAACTTTGCCAACCCAGTTCTGCTAACCGCCGGGCAACGGGTGCTCCTTCATTGGGACTACGGAACATGAACGCCCCGCCCGGGCAAACCATCACGGCACCTTTCACCTCCACATTGTCCGGTACAGGATACCACACCATATTGGGACAGAAGTCTGGGTCGTCCTGATAATTGCCGTTGTTTATGGTATAGCTTGTTACTGCCGGCATATTGCCTTCGGGCCAAAGATAAATCTGTAGTTGCATCTCGTCCTCGCTGCCTTCTCCGCCGTCTTCGTCCGCGGTGGTAAAGCGGCGTGCCGTTCCATACACCGTACCCGACGCAAGGGTGGCGTATGCACGGACATAGTAAGTAGTGCCGGGAGTAAGTCCCATTATATAGCAGGCAAATGATTCGGGAGATCCGTCCGATGCCGCATGCGAACCGCTCTCGGTCGGCTCGGCGGAGGTTCCCCAGCAGATACCGAACTCGGTGATGTCTTCCATGTTACCGGAGATGCGTCCGCCGGAAATGGCGGATGTGGCGGTAATGTCGGTCGTAACAATGGTTTCTATCGTTACTTCCGGCAACCATTCGTTTTCTTCTGTGTTGTTGCAAGCCGTTGCCGTTGTCGCGGCAAGCAGCAGGCAGAATATCTGGAATATTGTTCTCATACGCAAATTATCGGATAAAGTTTGTATGTAGCCTTTCTTCGGTTTCGAAGGGGTGAGTACTGTCGCGCAGGTTGCGCAGCATCCAAGCCATGTTGCGAGCCAGCGTGCGCATGGTTTGCAGGCCTTCCGCATCCTGCAAGGCTTCGCCCGGATTCCGCCCGTGCACGCTGTTCCAGTATTGTGACGGAACGACGGGCATATTGAGTATGGTGAAGTATTTGTTCAGCCGGTCGAAAGTGGCGGTGGCTCCTCCGCGACGGCAGACCACCACAGATGCCGCCGGCTTGTACTGTGCCAACCGGCCACTGGAATAGAACAGGCGGTCGAGCAAGGCACAGAGGCTTCCCGACGGTCCGCCGAAATAGACTGGCGAACCGATGATGATGCCATCCGCTTCCGCCAGTTTCTCGCGCAAGGTCAGGTACGTTTCATCCTGAAATACGCAGACACATTTTTCCCTGCACTTGTAACAACCGATACACCCCTGCACGGGACGGTTGCCGACGTGGACGATTTCAGCCTCCATGCCTTCTTCTTCCAACGTTCTCGCCACTTCCGAAAGTGCGGTAAACGTATTTCCACTGCGATGCGGACTTCCGTTTACCAACAGCACTTTCAGTCGCTTGTCCTTATTTGCTCTTACCATAATTGCAAAGCCATTTCACCGTCTGCGGGTCATAGTGTGAGAAGAACAGGCTCTGCCCCAAGTCCAACTGGCGGATGCGCTGCATGTCCTCGTTGCTCAACGTGAAGTCGAACACATTGATATTTTGCTCCATACGTTCCTTGCGGACAGATTTCGGAATGACAATCACGCCGCGTTGGATGAGGTAGCGCAGGGCGGTCTGTGCCGCGCTCTTGTCGTATTTTGCGCCGACGGCTATCAGTGTTTCGTTACCGAAGAAGTTGTTGCGCCCTTCGGCGAACGGTCCCCATGCCATAATGTGTGTGCCGTATTGCTCCATAATCTTCTGCGCCTCTATCTGTTGGTTGAACACGTGCGTTTCAACCTGATTGACCATAGGCGGTATTTCGCTGAACTCCGCCAGGTCGATGAAGCGGTCGGGATAGAAGTTTGATACGCCGATGGCACGCAGCTTGCCAGCCTTGTACGCTTCCTCCATTGCACGCCATGTGCCGTAATAATCGCTGAACGGCTGATGAATGAGTAGCAGATCGATGTAGTCGGTCTGAAGTTTGCGTAAAGATTCATCAATAGAGGCTTTTGCACGCTCGTAGCCGGCATTGGAAATCCATACCTTCGTCACAATAAACAGTTCCTCGCGTGGCACACCGCAATTCCTGATGGCATTACCCACGTTCTGTTCGTTGCCATACGCCTGTGCCGTATCAATCAGGCGGTAGCCTGCGCTGATGGCATCCCTTACGCACCGTTCACATTCTGATGGTGAAACTTGATAGACTCCATAACCCAAAATAGGCATTTCCACGCCGTTGCTTAATTTTACTGTATCCATATTCATTTTATTTTTAATGTATTATCAAAGTTATGATGCAAAATTACATCGGTAAAAGTCTTCTGTCCATACACAGATTACAGATATAAACACCCATTTTACCGAATGGACTTGTCGGGGATACCCATAATACACATTAGTTCAGATGTGAGTTCATGTTTGAACTTTTTTATCGGTTTTCTTCCCAGAAACGGACTGCACCGTCAATCCAGCCTTCGGCACTTGTACCTATACCCAGTCCAAAACCATGACGTAGGTTAGGATAAAGGTGAAATTCTGCCGGTATGCCAATAGCCTGCAATGCTTCCGTACGACGGCGCATTGTATTTGGATTGGCAATTCCATCGTTCGATCCAACTACAGCATACGTTGGCGGATCTTGCCGTGTGTATTCACTGTGCCCTGTGTATGCCATTACTACCGTACTTGGACGTGGAAGTTGCGCACCTCCAAAAGCAGCAGTGCCATAAGAACCGATATAAGCCGCCATACGCGCTCCCGCTGAACTGCCCCACACGGAGTAGCCAGCTGTATCGACTTGCAATTCCGTGGCGTGACGGAAGATATACTCAATACCTGCAGCCAAGTCTTCACAAGCTGTTTGCGCACTGCCAGTCTGATATTGGATAACAAAAACATTATATCCCATCTGGCTCAAAACCAATGCGTGAGGAAAGCCTTCGTGAATGGAACCTACATACGAGAATCCGCCTCCGGGACAGATAACAGCGAACGGTGCGCCCGGTCGTCCGCGGAAGAAGAACAGCCCGGCATCCTCACGTCCCAGGTCATAATAAATTCTGCGTCCGGTGGCTACCGAATCAATCATTTGATTGATATAACCTACACACCGCTCCGCATCTATGTAATTATGGTAAGGAAGTAACCGAGACACATTAGAAAGCTGCATGTCTGCATCATACCCCCATTCCAGTGGCAGAATGTAGCGGCTGAACCCGTTGAATGCAGGATGGGTTAATACATCGGCAATAGTACTGTGGATAGTAAGGTGCTCCTTGGTTTCAGAAACAGAAATGTTTTCGTTGTCGGAAGGTGGATAGGATTCGTATTGTTTTTTGTCACAATTACTGAAAGATAATGTTGCCATAAGCAGACAGATATTGATAATCATTTTCATTTTGACTTTATAATTTTGATAATGCAAAGGTAGTATGTAAGTGATCCTTCATCTATACACAGATTACAGAATGGAACACCAATATCAACGAAATTCCGACTGTAAGATTAATATCCAGACTCATTAGTGTCCCGTTAAAATGGGACGAGTTAAACAATTAATCAAAAAGCCCCGGAATCAGGGGATCATTTAGATCTTTGACATCATTGAAATTAGTCTTGTCGAACAGGTCACGCAAGTGGGTTTTGTCAGTCAATGATATGCTGAGAATTTGCAAAACTTCATAGGTTGAACGTTTCAACTTCATATCATGTTGGACAATAGCCACAAGACAGTACGTGATAATAGCCACACTGATTTGTATGCGAACAGCGTTCTCTGTTGTGCCCCAGAATTTCTTTATCTTGAGATGCTGCTTGAGTCATTTGAAGAACAGCTCGATTAACCATCTTTTCTTATAAAGATTGGCGACATCCAGTGCAGAAAGTTGTTTTGCATTCGTCAAGAAAGTGAACTCACGGTCATCCTCTTCGTCGTAATATCGGACGAGTCTGAATGACTCAGGATATTTTTTCTCGGAGAGATATCCGGTCAGTTTCACTTCCGCATCTGTCATTATGTTCTTTGGCATTCTTCGCTTCCATTTGACTGTCTTATACTTTAAGTTCGTCTTGGCTCTGACAACAAAGAAAGAGTCTGTAAGATGTATCCTATAGAGTTCTTTAAAGGAGTCATAAGCCCTGTCGAATATATAATAAGCATTTGGTTCATAATGGATTGAAGACATTGCTGTGGAATCGTGCTTTGATGCAGTGGTTACAGTATAGAAGGCAGGAACTTGTGCTTCAATGTCGTATAAGACATGAGCTTTCACCCCTCCTTTCTTGCTTCGGAACTTTGCCCATGGGAATGTTGCAAGACACAACGGAATCGTTGTTGAATCAAACGCATATTTCTTTCCGGAAATGTCAAGGATGTTGGTCGTCCGCTTCTCGCAGGCTTCCTTCATCATATAGAATGCAAAGTCTTCGAAGATTCTGTAATCACGGTTCTGGTTCGCTGTCGCAAGAGTTGTCTTGGCTATCGGTTCACGACCTAAACCAAGATGATATTGCTTGGCCCTATGCGCCTCGAAAGCAACGATTAAGTCTCGCAGGCTCTCACGGTTACTCAGTTGTCCAAACATCATCGCGAGCATCTGATTCCAGCAAGTGAAATGTTTCACATATCTGTTGCCATCATACTTGCGAACATAGTTGTTGAACTGAGTCCTGTTCAGAAAAGCGGTTAATTGAGAGAATACGTATTTGTCTTGGAACATAGCAGCCATTTGTATTAGACTGCAAAGTTGCAAAATCAAGTCCGTTTCATTTCAAAAGACCGTGTAATTGACTATATTTCAATAATTTCAAAGAACTATTTATCCACTTTTACGGGACAGTAGTGATCCAGACTATCGAATAACACATATCACTGAATCTTGCACCGATTTTACAGATTTGACTTTCAGTACGATAAAAAGACCATAAAAAAAAGTATTTTTGTAACATTAACTAAAATAATTGAGGGAAATATGGGAGACATAATAAATATCAGTAACATTCATGATTACAATGAGTTTTTGGGGATTGAAACACTCAACCCTTTGGTCACGTTTATCGATTTTCGGGAAGTTAAGGTACTAAAACATAAACGTAAGTATTACGGCTTCTATGGCATTTATTTGAAAGAAAAGATACATGGTAAACTGACATACGGTCGTAGCCAGTATGACTATCAGGAAGGTACGTTGGTTTTTGTGGCTCCAGGGCAAGTAGCAGGTATTGATGATGGCGGTGAAACTGTCAATCCGGAAGGTTACGCTCTATTATTCCATCCTGATTTGTTGCGTGGCACAAGCCTGGCCCGTAAGATGAAGGAATATACTTTTTTTTCTTACGAAGTAAATGAAGCTTTGCATATGTCCGAGCGTGAACGACAGACTATTTTCAACTGCTTTGCTGAAATACAAGAAGAATTGCATCACATTATTGACAAGCATAGTCGCGGCATTATCACTTCCAATATTGAAGTCCTGCTCAATCATTGTCTTCGTTTTTATGACCGTCAGTTTGCCACACGTGAGGTTATCAACCGCGATGTACTTACACGTTTTGAGGCATTGATGCTTGATTACTTTAATTCAGACAAGCCGGAACAAAATGGTTTGCCCACAGTTGCATGGTGTGCCGACCAACTTCATTTCTCAGCCAACTATTTCGGCGACCTTATCAAGAAAGAGACAGGAAAGTCAGCCATCGAATACATCCATCTCGCCGTTATTAATCGTGTAAAGGAATTGTTGGCGAGTACAAGCAAAACGGTTAGTGAGATTGCTTACGAAGTAGGATTTCAATATCCTCATCATTTAAGCCGAGTGTTCAAAAAGGTAGTGGGATGTACACCGAATGAGTTTAGAAATGCAATGTGAGGCAGAGGTTATTATTAATGGCTCAATTAAGAATCATTATATCTATAATATTTTTGTCTTTTTCTATTTTATCTATCATTGAATACTTTTTATTAATATTTCAAGGTTTTAAAGATGTATTCTGTTCGTTTGAATTAAGTTCATCTCAATAGGAGGATTATAATATTATGCTTATACTACATCTTTTAGATAAATAGTTTATTTATTCAAAGTGTAATACAAATATATGGTTTTATGTGACTATCTTGTTTGTAGGATGTATGATAAAAATGTATAGCTTTTAATTATCTAATAAAATACAATGTTAAAGATTATATGTTGTGTGAATTATAATTTTCCAATATTTTCTATTGGAGAGATCACTCTTTTGAATTGATCAATCCTGTATGATGTAGAAGATTTTTTATATACAATCATATATTGTGACTTATCATGATGGTGAATTACCTGAAAATAATATCATTTGAATTACTGGTATTATATTGGTTCTTGAGATTCTTTGAATTATTGGATTTTATATTTATACGTTGTAACATAAAGCATACAATTGTGGCTGTTTTTATAATTGCCGTTCTCATAATGCCTTCATCGTATATATTCACACTTATGTTGGTTGCATTGCCAATTTGGTTGTTGTATGAAATAAGTATTTTGTTGTAAAGGATAAATCATATCATTAGAATGAGTACATTGTTAAGTAAAAAGATTTTTCTAGGCTATATTATCATAACAGTTATAGTTCTGTTTCTGACAGTTATTATGGTCAAGGAGCATTTCTGCTTTCGAAGGTTTGAGGGCGTCATAAATGAAACGAATTATGCTCGTGAAAATATCCATAAGGCTCATTGGTATATTACTAAGTTAGCAACCTTAGGCGAATCAGTTATTGCATGGGATGAATCAGATTATAACAGATACCATTATCAGCGTCTTAAAACAGACAGTATTCTGCTTGAGATAAAACTCGGATGTTGTAATTTTTTACATCCGGAACAAATTGATTCTTTACGAGTACTGCTTGAAACGAAAGAGATACATCTGTTCCGAATAATGAAAGCAATCCAATCCAGGGAGAGTTCTGACAGTATTCTTGCTAATGAATTACCTATAATAGCTATGCAATCAATCAGGATGAAGACAATAACACAGAAAAAAAAAGGACTTGCTGGGTTATTTGGAAAGAAAGAGACGGTACAAGTCCCATATATCACTAATGAAATACAGGATTTTAATAAAAGATTGATTTCAGCCAGAGATTGGAGAAACAATCAGATGGAAACTTATGTGGACAGCCTGCGTTTACAGAACAAGCTGCTAAATCAAAAATTATATGATTTTGTATCTTTTCTAGATAATCAGATACAGCAGTCATTTACAGAACGAAACCTGAAGGTAACTGAAGCTAGACAAGAATCCTTCCAATTATTTGTCCTAATTGTGGGTATTGCTTTTTTTATAATATTAATTTCATTTTTCATTATACGATTTGATTTGCGAAAGGAAGAAAAAATAAAATTTCAATTGCAGCAAGCTATTCAAGAAAACGAAGATTTGCTTGATATGCGTAAAAAAATAATTCTAACCGTATCGCATGACATTCGAGGTCCACTTGGTAATATCCATAACTGTGCCGATTTATTATCAGAAACGCGAGAAAAGAAAAAGCGTGAAATCTATTTAAATGACATCCGTCATTCTTGCCAGCACGTTCTGCATTTGGTTAACAATCTGATGGATGCTTACCGTATCAATGAAGCCGGAGATTTACATAATGATACACCTTTTTATCTCAACCGTTTTTTAAAAAGAATTTCAGATGAGTTTTCTCGTAAAGCAACGTCTAAAGGTCTGATTTTATATTCTGAACATAATGGATCAAATGTAACTGTAAAGGGTGATGCAGACAAACTCGAACAGGTACTGGCGAATCTGCTTACAAATGCAATCAAGTTTACCTCCAGAGGAAACATCAATTTCCATTCAGAATATTCAGATGGGAAACTTCGGATTGAAATCAGGGATACCGGTATAGGGATGGACGAGGAAACACTGAAAAGAATATTTGCTCCATTTGAGCGTGCCGCACAAAATGTCAATTCTGAAGGTTTTGGTTTGGGGCTTTTCCTAACTAAAGGATTGATAAAGGTTTTGGAAGGGAAAATGGATGTGGAAAGTGCACTCGGTAAAGGAAGCGTATTCAGGCTGGAACTTCCTTTGCCTGAAACGGATGAGTTAGTTGAGGAAGACAAATCGGACCATAATACAATAACTATATTGCCTAAGAATGTTCTTGTAGTGGACGATGATCCTATACAACTGAAAATAGCGGAAGATATGCTCGGGCGCAAAGGTATATCCTGTAAAACCTGTAAGAATGCACGTGAAGTAGTGGCCGCTCTTGAAAATTCTGAATATGATTTGGTCTTGACAGATGTACAAATGCCTGATACTGACGGATTCGGTTTGTTAAGATTGCTTCGCAATTCGGACATCGGCAATTCTAGAACTGTTCCAGTAGCAGTCATGACTGCCCGTGGTGATGGAAATTCCGGAATTTATGAAAAAGAAGGATTTGCAGGCTGTATTCATAAGCCGTTCAATATCCACGGACTGCTTGCTTTTTTATCCACCATTGTATCTCGTACACAAGTTTCAGTTTCCGGATATTTCGATTTTTCCAGTTTATTGGAGAATACGGATGATTATTGTCACATGCTTTCTCTAGTCGTTATGGAATCTGAAAAAGAATTGAAGGAGATGGAATCAGCTGACAGGATAACCGACCGTGAGAACATGAGGAAAATAATACATCGGATGATGCCAGTATGGGAAATGCTCGGGAAAGACAATATCTTACGTGATTTTCAAAGGATACTGCATGATAGTGATATTCAAAATGAAACTGTTCATGAACATGCAATACAGACTATAGAGTGGCTTAAAAAATTAATAGAAGAAACAAAAAATGAACTGAAAAAATATGAAAATTCTGATAGTTGAAGACAATATGATACTTTGTGGAATGATTGAAAAATGGCTGCAGAAGGCCGGTTACGAAGTATTGACAGCTATAGATGAACCCGGTGCACGTAATATTCTGAAGAAAAACGAAATCAATCTTGTATTGGGAGACGTACGCCTGCCGGAAGGTGACGGTATCAGCCTTCTGGAATGGATGATGCGTTCTAAGATGGAAGTTCCATTTATTGTCATGACAGATTATGCCTGTATCACGGATGCAGTCCGTGCTATCAAACTCGGTGCTAAGGATTATTTGCAAAAGCCTGTTCATCAAGAGCAACTGATAGAATTAGTACATAGTATGCTTAAGCAGCCTGTTATTGTACGTAAAGAACGTTCTTTTGTTGAACGTACCAGTGAAGCTGCCAGAAAAGCCGCTTCACTGGCTCGTCGTGTGGCACCTTCGGAACTTTCAGTCCTGATACTCGGTCCGAGCGGAAGCGGTAAGGAAGTGATAGCCCAGATGATACACCGTTATAGTGACAGACGTGAGAAGCCTTTTGTTGCCGTCAATTGTGGAAGCATACCTAACGATTTGCAGGCTTCTGAATTTTTCGGTGCAGTCAAAGGAGCTTTTACAGGAGCTGTTGCTGATAGGAAAGGACATTTTGAGACGGCCAATGGAGGAACCTTATTCCTGGATGAAGTCGGTAATATGCCGTATTCCATGCAGATTCTTCTTCTGCGTGTCCTTCAGGAAAAGGAGTTTAATCCGGTAGGAAGTGATAAAGTGAAACATACGGATGTACGTATTATTTCTGCTACCAATGAGGATATGAAAAAAGCGGTGGAGGAAGGTCGCTTTCGTGAGGATTTGTATTATCGCCTTGCAGAACTCGAAATTGTTCAACCGCCATTAAAAGATTGCAAAGACGATATTCTTCCGCTTGCTGAATTTTTCAGGAAAGAACATTCCGGTAGAATACGTGTCAAGAATGAGGGATTTACCGAAGAAGCGAAATCATGTATGTTGGGGTATGACTGGCCGGGTAATGTACGGGAATTGAACGCAAAAATCAAACGTGCAGTAATTGTTGCAGATAATGCATTATTGGATGTCTGTGATTTGGGATTGGAAAAAGTAGATTGTAATGACAATCCGGATATTCGTATCATTCAGGAAAAGGAAAGGATACGAAATCTGCTTGATAAAAATCATGGTAATGTCAGCAAGACAGCAGCGGAACTCGGTTGCAGTCGTACAGCCCTGTACAAGAAAATGAAGAAACTTGATCTGAAGTAATCTTTATTCTTTAAGGCGGTATACCAGTCTGCATATATTGTTTCGGAATGTTTTGGACTCACGCAAAGTCCATTGTCCGAATTGAATCTTTCCAGTTATGTTTTTCCCATTTTTGTATGATATTGGAAGCAGGTAAATGACCAGTTCATCTGCGAGTCGGAAGAGAAATACTCCACCAGCATATTCGGCACTTTTTTCGTCTTGTACTTTCATAAAAAAGGTACAGTTATTGTCTCGTCTCTCTTTTGCATCCATCAAGTCAAGCATACCGTAATGCGGATACATGTTGAATGTAGCCCGCTCTTCCCAATAAGGGAAGCCGTTCCGGTCTGTTCTGAGCCAATCCATCAGTTTCTCATTTTTATCCGGCAGAAATCCGTCCAATGTCACGGGCATAATAATCTGTACTTTTGCCATACCTCAGCTTATTAAAAAAGCATGAAACCCATGCAGAATCCAAAGCTGAGGGTCTGGTAAACCCATTGTAAAGATACGCATGGGCTCACGCTATAAGGTATAGCATAAGCCTCACGCAATAGCCTTTACAATTTTTGAAATTTACCAGATTCCAGCTTTGGGCATCTTGCGACTTATGTATATAATCGACGGAAAACATCCCGTAATCCGCCGTTATGTTCTATTTCAAGTTCAAAGATAAGGAATGTTCTCTGAAAATCAAATTGATTCAGGATTTATTTGTCATTCTGTATCTATTCAGCTTTTCTATTCTCCTCTTCTGCAATTTCTATTCCCAGCCGTTCACATAGTTCCGGGTCGTTCTTGATACGTTCAATCAAATCCGAATATTCGGATTTAATGGAAAAACTGAATATAGATAAAACACAAATTGATTGATTTAAGAAACTTATATCCAATGTCTTTCTCCATATATTGTTTGGATTTTATTTAATTTGGAATTCTAATCATTAAATAAACAATATG
>NZ_JADYTJ010000043.1 GCF_021531075.1 Bacteroides caecigallinarum
ATGCTATTCAATGCTAGACATAAACAAAAAATGGTGTTTCTACGGAATTTGTACAAATGTCGAAGATACATACGCAAAGGCAAAGAAACAACATTTTGGATTAATGGAGAATTTGCACACGAAAAGTTGTAATTAATAATCATAAATTAAAAATGAAGAACGAAGTTTTATATTTATTACTTGATAACTATGCTGATCATGAATCGGTATTTCTCGCTTCAGCTATCAATTGTGATGAAAATGGCATAAGAAAATATCCTAAATATATTAATAAGGTTGTTACTCCAACATTAACACCAATCCGTTCATGTGGTGGTTTCCAAACTATACCGGATTATTCTTTTAATACAATGCCTGATGAATATGCAGCGCTCATACTAATAGGTGGTTATGGCTGGTTGGACGAAAAAATATCAGATAAGGTAATTCCTATCGTCAGAAAGGCTATTGAAAAAGGAATTATTGTCGGCGCAATATGCAATGCAGCTTCTTTTCTGGCTAAACATGGTTTCCTGAACAATGTCAAACACACGGGAAATGGATTAGAACAATTGGAGCTGTGGGGAGGGAACAATTACACTAACCAAGCAGGATATATTAACAAACAGGCTGTAAGCGATAAACTTATCGTAACTGCCAATGGAACCGGGGAATTGGAGTTTGCAAAAGAACTGTTGCTTCTGCTGGAAAATGACACACCGGAACAGATTGAAATGTTCTACCGTTTCAATAAAGAGGGTTTTTGTACGTTATTTCCATAAATTAATTGAATATGAATAACAAAATATTTCATTTTTTAGAAAATAGCCTTATTAATAAAAAATTGGTTACCGATGAGGTTGTTTACACACTTGGAAATGGGAAACTGGAAGGTATATACAACGACCAAATGATATTTTCCAATTTGGTAAAAACTGAAAATGGCTTTAAGTTTAATATGACAACACTAACACATGAACTGATTTATAATTTAGATGAAAAAGGAGTAAGAACTACCATAGCTAAAGACTATACTGGGACAAGTGTGTTTTGTTATGAACTGGCTATGAGAAAAAGTACAAATCACTTAACAGGGTATATGCATTGTGTTTCTACAACAGTTCTAAATCAAACGATGGAGGCTGTTGTATATGGTATATTTGATGTTATCTTTGATGGTAAGGAACTCTGTTGGCGGGAAAATCAATTGCTATATAGGGATAATCCTATTGGAGAAGATAAATATAAGCCTGTAGCTTTCGATTCTAAAGTCCGTATTTATCTTGATAATGGGAAAGTTGTGTATGAGTATCTTCCTATACTTTGGGATGTCAATCCGAGAACATTGGAAAAAAGATTATCAAAAGATGATTATCCTCCATATATATCAAAAGAGGTATAGATATAAAGAAAAACTTATTTTCCCTAAATAAGCAACAGGTTGGTTATTCAAAGATTAATATAGCGATGTAATTATATGGAATTATCTGATTGGTTTAAAGGATTCGAAAAAGGTATAAGCTGTTTGAACTCGGAACAACTGGCTTCATTCTTTTCGGAATGTGGAAAAAATTGTGTAAACTGCGGAACGCTGCAAATCTATCAGGAATTATATGAGAAAGCAAATGGTGATTTAGACACTTTCTTTCTGGAAGCAGACAAACTTCCTGGTGTGAGAACCGAAATCATTGAAAAATGTTCTGTTTATCATCTGTATTTTATGGAATGTACCTGTATGCTTCATCGGCGAGGATATGTTTCTACTCCATTACTTTGTGAGTGTTCCAGACAAAGCATCCTTTATGTCTTGCATTCACTATGGAAAGATAAGACATTTCAGGTAGCAATCTGCGAATCTATTTTAAGGGGAAGTCAAAATTGTAAAATGCAAATCGAAACAACAAACAATGGAAATTCATAATTTACTGGATGTCAAATCAAGAACCGAACTGCGTGAATGGTTAATACAGAACCACAGAACGGAGAAAGAATGTTGGGTAGTGGTGAAACGTGGAAGACCTACAGATGACAATACTTTCTGGTATATCGATGCTGTAGAAGAAGTTCTATGTTTCGGTTGGATAGACAGTACTACTAAGAAAATAGCAGATGACGTAACAGCCCAGAAACTTTGTCCCAGAAAACCAAGAAGCAATTGGTCCGAACTCAATAAAGAAAGATGCCGCAGAATGGAACGATTAGGCTTGATGACAGATGCCGGAAGAGCCGTTTTACCGGATATGTCGCCTAATAGCTTTACCATAGATAAGGATATATTACAGAGGCTGCAATCCGACACTGTAGTGTGGAACAACTTCTGCCAATTCCCTGATTTATATAAGCGTATCAGGATTGATACTATCCAAATCAAGAGGAATCAGCCCGAACTTTTTGAAAGTCGCCTGAATAAATTCATAGAAAATACCCGAAAAGGACTTCTCTACGGAGAATGGAATGACAATGGAAGATTATAGACGTATTCACTTATAGCTTTTCATTTTAACTTGTATTATTAATGATAGGAAACATATGATATATAAGTGGTGTCAAAAACTGGTGTCAATTTGAATACATTAATATAAATGTGAAAATATATGCCTGATGCTTTATACCGTGCTTTTCAACTGTAAATCAATAAAATAGCCCCAACTTTTTTCAAGTTGAGGCTACTCCAAATGCCTTTAGAAAGGCTATAAATAGGGTTTAAATTACTCCCATTCAATTGTTGCAGGTGGTTTTGAAGAGATATCGTAGCAAACACGGTTTACGCCTTTCACTTTGTTGATGATATCATTTGAAACCTTTGCCATGAACTCATATGGAAGATGAGCCCAGTCAGCAGTCATGGCATCTGTACTTGTTACGGCACGCAATGCAACGGCACGTTCGTAAGTACGTTCGTCACCCATCACACCTACGCTCTGTACAGGCAACAGGATAACACCTGCCTGCCATACCTGATGGTACAAAGATGTTTCATTTCCTTCGGCATCTTTAGTCTTCCAGTCACGCAATCCCTGGATGAAGATATCGTCTGCGTCCTGAAGAATACGTACTTTCTCACGAGTGATATCGCCAAGGATACGTACAGCCAAACCAGGACCTGGGAAAGGATGACGAGTGATAAGATGTTCAGGCATTCCAAGTTCTCTACCTACACGGCGAACTTCGTCCTTGAATAACAGACGCAATGGTTCGCAAAGCTTCAAGTTCATCTTTTCTGGCAGACCACCTACGTTGTGGTGACTCTTGATTACTGTACCTGTGATAGAAAGAGACTCGATGCAGTCAGGATAGATAGTACCCTGAGCCAACCATTTAACATCCTTTATCTTGTGAGCTTCTTTGTCGAATACGTCGATAAAGCCTTTACCTATAATCTTACGTTTACGTTCCGGTTCTGTAACACCTGCCAGTTCGCTGAAGAACTTCTCGCTTGCATCAACGCCTATTACGTTAAGACCGAGGCATTCGTAGTCGTGAAGAACGTTCTTGAATTCGTTTTTACGCAACATACCGTGGTCAACGAAGATACATGTAAGGTTCTTGCCGATAGCCTTGTTAAGAAGAACTGCTGCTACAGATGAATCAACACCACCACTCAAACCAAGTACCACCTTGTCATCACCAAGCTGAGCCTTTAGTTCGGCTACTGTAGTTTCGATAAATGATGCTGCGCTCCAGTCCTGTTTACCGCCGCAGATGTCAACTACGAAGTTTTTCAGAAGCAGAGTACCATCTTCTGAGTGGAATACTTCCGGATGGAACTGAACACCCCAAAGCTTTTCGTTCTTTGCCTGATAAGCAGCTACTGCTACCTTGTCGGTAGAAGCTATGATTTCGAAGTTTTCAGGTATTGCAGTGATTGTGTCGCCATGACTCATCCAAACCTGTGAGTTCTCGCGGATGCCCTTGAGAAGAGGATTCTGATGGTCGAACTTAGCCAGATGTGCACGTCCGTATTCGCGTGTGTTGGCTGGTTCTACCTTACCACCGTTAGTGTACGACATGAACTGTGCGCCATAGCATATACCCAAGATAGGATATTTGCCACGGATGTCAGTAAGGTCTACCTTGAAAGCCTTTTCATCATAAACTGAGAATGGGCTACCTGAAAGGATTACACCAATAACAGACGGGTCATTGTGTGGGAACTTGTTGTAGGGAACAATCTCGCAATACATGTTCAGTTCGCGGACACGGCGACCAATGAGCTGTGTAGTCTGTGAACCGAAGTCGAGAATAATAATCTTTTCCTGCATATAAGTTTATTGGTTAAAATAATAACTGCGCAAAGTTAATAAAAAGTAGGGATATTATTTTTATAAAATCCCATTAAATTGTGTTTATACATTGATTATACAGAAACTGCCTTACACTTTTCCTTCCAGCCAGGCATCAATCATCTGTCTGGCTATACTGAGTTTCTTCGGAATTTCCGGCATATTGTCGCGCGAATAGAATTCTCCGGCACTTAGTTCTTCGTCCTGAAGCTTGATAGTTCCGCTCTCGTAATCGGCTATGAAACCTATCATTATACCGCTCGGGTAAGGCCACGGTTGACTGCCGAAGTATCTCAAATTCTTAATCTTCAGCTCTGTTTCTTCCATCACTTCGCGGCGTATACATTCTTCAAGTGTTTCGCCGGCTTCAAGGAAACCTGCTACAAGGCCTTTGTATTGTCCTCGGAAGTTCTTTGCATGTACCAGCAGCACCTGGTCATCTTTCTTGATAAGAACTATAACGGCAGGTGATATGCGGGGATAGAATTCCTGACGGCATTCGGGACAGCGTTTTGCGATAGGAGAGACTTGCACTGTAGGGACACCGCACATAGGGCAGTAACGGCTGTTCTTGTCCCAGTTCAGTATTTGTGATGCTTTCCCGGCTCTGTAGTATTCTTCGAACGGAAGTACGTCGTATGAGGCTCTCAGGTCTTTCATCATCATTTCGCTGTCTTCATTTCCCGAAACAGGGGTGTGTATGGCATATGCTTTTGCTGTATGTCCGTAAATTTCTCCTATGGTATGTATGGTGCTGCCTATCGGAACTGTCACCGGGGGTTCTTCACCGAATGGTATGTGATACTTACCCTCGGAATCTTTTACTATCAGTAGTTGTCCGGAATTGAATACGAACCATCCGAATTTTTCTTTTTCTTCCATTTTTATCTCTAACGTCGTATTTTGATAGTGTTTAAATACTGTTTGAATGGTGTTTAAATAGCTTTTAAAAGTCTTTGCAATTAGCAGTCTCCAAAACTCACTTCCTCGAATTTATAACCCATGTTTTTGAGTTGTATGGCAGCTCCTGTTCTGTACATCACTCTTACGGCACGTGTGAACACATGAAATGCCACAGGACTTTGTGGTTCTATCTGTTCATGTCTGATAAGGTCTATTGCTTTTTGTGCGCATCTTCTTATCATCTCTTCCAGGTCTTTTGCTTCTTGACTGTCAAGTGGGATGCCTACTACGTCACGTATCAAATGTTCGTCCATATCATCAAATCCCTGTTCTCCGTAAAAATCCTTATACTTGGCTTTGGAGATAGTATTCCAGTCGATGTCCCATCCGAAGGCGACAGCAATACCCAAATATGCAGCCCATGCTACTGACACTGTTGGGTATTCCTGAACCTGTTCCACTGCA
Organism: Bacteroides caecigallinarum; assembly: GCF_021531075.1. Classification (GTDB taxonomy): domain Bacteria; phylum Bacteroidota; class Bacteroidia; order Bacteroidales; family Bacteroidaceae; genus Phocaeicola; species Phocaeicola caecigallinarum_B. The sequence continues at coordinate 5,631 of NZ_JADYTJ010000043.1, forward strand.
TCTGCCAGATATTCAGGTGCAAGTACCTGCCAGTAATTGTCTATATCGTCCGTAGCAAGTAGTTTGCCATCAAGAAATTTATAGTTTGTGCAAAGTCTCAATATCTCCTGCTGAAGTTTATCTTCAAAATTGTCTAAATATTCTGTCAATTCCATGATTTGTAATTTTTGTGCAATATTCGGAAAAACGTACAATATATGCAATTAAACGGTCAAATGATATTCATAAAATTTGCATTCATTAAAATAAAACAGCAACTTTGAGCAAATAAAATGTTATAAATATGCTTGGAGCTATTATAGGAGATATTGCAGGTTCTGTATATGAATTCAGCAATACAAAAGATTACAATTTCGAAATGTTTCCTTGCGGGAGTAATTTCACTGACGATACGGTCATGACTATGGCTGTGGCAGAATGGGCATTAATGAATGAAATTAATGCACCTGTCGATTTTCAGACGAAGCTGCTTGAGAACGTTATGGTGGATATGGCAAAAGAATTCCCATGCCCGATGGGAGGATATGGAACCAGATTCCATACTTGGCTTTTTCATCCGGAGAATCTGATAGATTGTCATAATGCGAAATCGTCATCCGGACGTTGTCCGTATAATTCATGGGGTAACGGTTCTGCCATGCGTACGTCTTCCATAGGCTGGCTATATAATAATATGGAAACCACATTAAGGGTGGCAGAGACGGCAGCAGCCATAACACACAATCATCCTGAAGGAATAAAAGGAGCCCAAGCCGTATCGGCGGCCATCTATATGGCAAGAAACGGTTTATCGAAGAATGATATTAAAAATTATATCACTACGAAATTTCATTACAATCTTGACCTGTCCTGGGAATATCTTCATGATACTTACGAATGGGATTCAAGTTGTCAGGGTACCGTGCCGCAAGCCATTATCGCCTTCTTGGTGAGTGATGATTTTGAAAGTGCCATTCGCAGGGCAATATCTATAGGAGGCGACAGTGACACATTGGCTTGTATCACCGGGAGCATAGCAGAGGCATATTATAAGTATATTCCAAATTATATGGTGAATAGGGCAATGGCTTTGCTTCCGCTCAGATTTAAACATGTGTTGGGATTGATGAAAAGGAGGTGATATTCTTCATTTGGTAGTCATAAATCCCCGGTTCGTGGATTAAGTTTTACTATTGCCACAACGTTTCATATTTTTGTCGCTAGAAACAACTATAAAAAAAGACAATTATGAGAGGAAAGAAAACGTTGGCTATGGTATTTGCAACAATGCTGTTACTGTCATCGAATATTTCAGTTGCAGGTACAGTTTATGATGAACCACAAAAAATGGAGCAGAAGAAAGAAGTTCCTAATCCTGAAAGGGCAGCAAGGAAAAGGCTGATGAAATGGACAGTCTTCTGAACCTTACGGAAAAACAGTATAAAAAGATTTACAAACTTTATCTTAAGGAAGAAAAAGAAAAGATTGAGAAGATGTTTTCATTAGGTGGAGGGCAGCCGCCGATGAATGGAGGAAGACCTCCTATGGGAATGGGGCAGCCTCCTATGGGTAGCGGATTTCCTCCCATGGGTGGCAATCGTCCGGAGTTTGGGGAAGGAGGCCCGAAGATGCCACCTGAGCATATCAAGGAAAAAATGGCTGAAGAGATGAAGGAGCGCGAAGAGAAGATGCTTAAGAAGATTCGTAAGATTCTTAACGACGAGCAATATGATAAGTGGCTTGAAATGAAGCCGAAAGCTCCGGAAAGACCTTCTTTTGATAAAGAAGAACCTAAACCTCAGGATTTATAATCCTGCAGGCTTAGGTTTGCCAGTTGTCTGTTTATTTCATTATCTTTTCGTACATTATCGTCATTCATGCCGAGTATGGAATATTTGCATTCGCCACAAATGTCAATACCTATAATTCTGCTGTGTTTCAGTAATATAGATAGCAGATGTTTCAATTCCTGCATCGTTGCCTTTCCCTGATCCCAGTTTGTTTTATCCTCTTCGGGTGCGAGTACATCTTTATCTATTGAAATATATATAGGCAGGTCGAAATGCATGGTGTAAAAGCGCTGCCAAGCCTCATGGTCTTCCAGTTGTGATTCTTTGAATTCTATAAGCTTGTCTGTATATTTCTTGTCAATTTTATTCAGTAGTTCGTCCGATGTCCCTATCAGAATTACCTTTTTAAGATGCTTGTTTGTGTCTATTGACGCTTTTACCCACGAGCCGCATGTCAGGAGTTCCTCGAACAGTGAAGGCTGCATGTCCGGGTGGTGGTCAAACACCACTAGTATGAAATCTTCCTTTATTTTATCAGTAAAGAATTTTGACACGTAATGATAGTTCCCGGAGTCGATGAAATGGATGCCTTGTGGGGGTAGATTCTCTATGCGTCTGCAAATTTCGTCCGATGCCTCTTTATCGCAAAAACAGTTGGTCCCTGATATATCCGTACAGTTTATCCATTTTATTTTCTCGTTTTTATAGAATGTCTCTTCCGTGTAGATATCCGAAAAGTTAATAATTACAATATCGTTTCCCATATATGTGTTTTTTTGTCGTATGCTCAAAGATACGAAAAAATCAGCCATTGTATTCTTCTTTAAGAATAATTGTACAAAAAACAATTATAGAATATTTTTATGTTTTAAAACATAAGATATAACTTTGCAGACGATTTTTGCGTATAAAATATTCATTGATTAACGTATATAGATAGAATTATGAAGAAGAGTCTTATTGCACTGGCTTTCGGTACTTTGGCATTGGGAATGGCAGAGTTTGCCATGATGGGTATATTGCCTTATGTAGCTTCCGATTTTGGGATAAGTATATCCGAAGCCGGTCATCTTATTTCTGCCTATGCCTTGGGTGTGTGCTTTGGTGCCCCGGTATTGGTTCTTGCACGAAAGAAATCGCTCAAGCATCTGCTTATGGCACTTGTATCGCTTATTGTGGTTGGAAATCTATGTGCATCTATGGCGCCTAATTATTGGGTCATGATGATTGGTCGTTTCATTTCGGGTTTGCCTCATGGGGCATATTTTGGTGTGGCCTCTATTGTGGCGTCAAAGTTGGCCGATAAAGGCAAAAGTTCTGAGGCTGTTTCCATTATGATAGCCGGAATGACTGTAGCCAATCTGTTTGGCGTCCCGTTGGGAACATCGTTAAGTCATCTCATTTCATGGCGCTCCACATTCCTTTTTGTAGGACTTTGGGGAATAATTGTTTTCTATTACATCTGGCGATGGGTGCCTGTGGTAGAAGGTTTGCAGGATGTAGGTTTCAAGGGGCAGTTCCGTTTTCTCCGTACTCCGGCTCCTTGGCTGATTCTTGGTGCTACGGCGTTGGGTAATGGTGGAGTGTTCTGCTGGTACAGCTATATCAGTCCGCTGTTGACCAATGTTTCCGGTTTCTCTGAAAGCAGTATGACGGCGCTGATGGTGCTTGCCGGTTTTGGTATGGTAGTGGGAAATCTCATTAGCGGACGAATGTCCGACCGTTATACCCCTGGTCGCGTACTTATGATTGCTCAGGGTGGTATATGTATGATTCTGTTGGCTATCTTCTTTTTATCACCCAATCCGTGGCTTTCAGTATCGCTTATGTTTCTTTGCACAGCAGGACTGTTTGCCGTGTCAAGTCCGGAACAGCTGCTTATCATACGCGTAGCTCCGGGTGGGGAGATGCTTGGAGGGGCATGCATTCAGATAGCTTTCAATTTTGGTAATGCCGTGGGAGCATATGCCGGAGGCCTTGCGGTAAATAACGGTTTCCAGTATGCTGCCATCGTAGGAGTTCCATTTGCTATGGTAGGTTTCATACTGGCTGTTATCTTCTACAAGCGTTATCAGGCGAAATATGAGGTAAAGTAATGATAAAAAATTACCGACGTACCAATTCTTTTTAATCGAATATCTTTGGATATTTTTTATCTTTGCGTCGATATAACTGCCGAGGTGACATTAAGCAGGAGCAAATTTGTATTAATCTAAACTAACGTATCAATTATGTACACAGTAATCAAAAGGATGGAAATTTCAGCCTCGCATTCGCTGCGTCTGTCTTATCCGAGCAAATGCGAGAAGCTTCATGGTCACAACTGGATTATAACCGTATATTGTCGCTCGAAAGAGCTTGACGAAAACGGTATGGTGGTGGATTTTACTCACATCAAGCAGGCAGTAGAAAAGCAGTTGGATCATAACAATCTGAATGATGTGCTGCCTTTCAATCCTACGGCAGAAAATATCGCTTTCTGGGTTTGCAGTCAGGTTCCACATTGTTTCAAGGTAGAAGTAAAAGAATCGGAATGTAATACGGCCATCTATGAGAAAGATTAACGAAATTTTCTATAGTTTGCAGGGCGAAGGCTTTCACACAGGGACTCCTGCAGTTTTTGTACGTTTCTCAGGGTGTAATCTGAAATGCAACTTCTGCGATACTCAGCATGAAGAAGGCCGGATGATGTCAGATGATGAAATAGTGGCGGAAGTCTGTAAATATCCATGCAGGATGGTAATTCTTACGGGTGGAGAACCGGGATTGTGGATTGACGGCAAACTTACTACGGCATTGCATTCAGCCGGAAAGTATATAGCGATAGAAACCAATGGAACATGTGTGTTGCCTGATGATATAGACTGGGTTACGTGTTCGCCCAAGGAAGGTGCTATGCTGAAAGTACGTTGCATGGACGAAGTGAAAGTGGTATACGTAGGTCAGGACGTGTCTCCATACTTAAAACTGTCTGCAAGCCATTACTTCCTGCAGCCATGTTCGGGACAAAACACTAATGACGTGATATCCTATATAAAAGAACATCCTCAGTGGCGTTTAAGCCTTCAGACACATAAACTTATTGATATTCCATAATATCCTGTTTTCATCAAAAGATATTGTTTTCTGTCTCACAAGAATAAACCGGGAAAATTCCTATACATAATTACCGTTACACGTACGTGTTCCGTTCGTTACACGTTCGTGTTACTACAGTTACACGAGGGTGTTACTATAGTTACACGAACGTGTCACTCTAAAAAATCCTGTGTTTTTTACCTTATATCTCAAATTATTGGACAATAATTTTATTCTCGTAAACCTTTGAAAACGAAAAAAACATCTTACAGGCTACAGTCTAAGTCATATTTTTTCCGTAAATCTGTATAAGGAATATACCTCTTTGAAATCAAGAGAGTTAGAAGAATTACCTCGTTTTCGGGTAATGAGTTGGTAACCGTTCTAATTGCCGTGGTCTGCATCGCTTTGCTTGTTCGGGAAACTCTTACGGTACAAAGGTATGAAAAATATTCAGACTGAAAGGATCATTCCAAAAATTATTTTAGTCAGAATATTGAGCATTCATCCTTATGCAGTCTTGGTTGGAAGCAATTAACGAACAAGGAAGCCACGGTAAAGGCAACTCCTACTCCTACCACGCCTGCCCATCCGTAATGTTGCCAAAACAGACCTGAAACGAACGTACCAGCAGAACCGCCCAGAAAGTAGATGGTCATATAAACGGTATTGACTCGGTTGATGGCGGATGCGTCAAGGGAGACCACGCTGGTCTGATTTGACAAATGGATGCATTGCATTCCTGCATCAATCAAAAGGATGGCGATTATCATCCACAAGTAGCTGTCATTTCCAAAAAATGCCAACAACCATGCAGCTAAGATAACACATCCCCCGACAATGGAGAAGAACCTTACGCCGTACTTCTGGATATAGCCGCTAATGAATACAACCGTAGACGCACCTGCCAATCCGCACAAACCGAGTGCCCCGATAATATCGTCATCCGCAAAGAATGGCTCTTGCTTCATCCGGAAAGCAAGGCAACTCCACAACGCAAAGAACGAGCCATAAGCCAATGCCGCCCTCAACGAAGCGATACGCAAGTACGGGTATTTGGCAAGCAGACGCAACAAGGATTTCATCAGACCCGCATAATTTTCACGTGAACGAGCAGGCAGAACGGGAAGCATCTTGTAAATCATAAGAAAGCATCCGAGCATAAACACACAAGCCACAAAATAGACGGAACGCCATCCCCACATATCAGCCAGGAAACCACTTAACACCCGTGAGCCAAGAATGCCTATGAGCAGACAGGACTGTATAATCCCCACGTTGCGTACCTTGTGTGCTGGTGCTGAATGGAAAGACACCAACGGGATGAAGAACTGCGGCATAACCGAAGATGCTCCGGCAAGCAAGGATGCGCCCCACACCCAATAGATGTTAGGGGCAAGTGCTATGGCAAGCAATGCGCACGATGAAATGATATAATTGGTCAATATCAGCTGCTTTCGTGAAACCAAATCGCCAAGCGGAATGACAAACACAAGTCCGACTACATAACCTATCTGGGTCAATGTCGCAACCATGCTGGCAGAAAAGTCGCTTACCCCAAAATCCTTTGCCATGCTGCCCAACAAAGGCTGGTTGTAGTAGCAGTTGGCAACGGAAAGCCCGGTAGCGACTGCCAGCAGAGCCAGCAGAGGTGCCGGAATGCCGTGGTTTTCTCTCAATTCATATTTCATCATTTATTCCTCCTTTCAGTATGACACAACTTTCAATCCAATCAAGGAGGCAATGAGCGTGAACAGGAAGAAAAGCCGTATGGGAGTGGCCGGCTCTTTGAAAACGAATATCCCAATCAAGACCGTGCCGACCGCTCCGATACCCGTCCAAATGGCGTATGCCGTGCCCAAAGGCAAAGTCTGAACCGCTTTGGCAAGTAATGCCATACTCAATACCGTGGAAGCCAAGAAACCGCTTCCCCACAGATAAAAACCAATACCTGATGCCTCTCTCGTTTTTCCCAAGCAGAATGTAAGGCTTACCTCAAACAATCCTGCCAAAAATAAAATTATCCAATTCATACCTATGATTTATTAAATTCGGGTGCAAAAGTAAGCAAGTAATTTCTAACCGTTTTTTACATTTGGTAAAAACGGATTTTGCATTTGACAAAAAAACAGCCGTTAGCAGCTGTTTCTGTGCGCTATTTTATAATTTTGTACCACAACAAAATGACTTATGGATATAAAGGAAATCATCAACCAGAGATATGCCATGCCGGATGCGTCTTTGGACAAGTTGCGGCAATGCCTGACGGAAGTTTCCTATCCCAAAGGCTTCCGCGTGCTGGAAAGTGGCAAGGTGGAGAAGGACATCTTTTTCATCAAGAAAGGCATTGTCCGCGCCTATACTTCGGTGGACGGAAAGGACATTACCTTTTGGGTCGGCAAGGAAGGGGCGACTCTCGTTTCCATGAAAGGATACGTGAACGATGAGCCGGGATATGAAACGATGGAGCTGATGGAGGATTCAGTCCTGTATGTATTGGAAAGAAAAAAACTGAAAGAACTGTTTTCAGAAGACTTGCACATCGCCAATTGGGGGCGGCGTTATGCGGAAATGGAATTACTTGCCACTGAGGAACGATTGATTTCCATGTTGTCTGCCATCGCTTCGGAACGGTATAAGGAGTTGTTAGAGAAAGAGCCTGATTTGTTGCAACGGTTACCATTGGGAAGTATCGCAACCTATTTAGGCATCACACAGGCAAGTTTGAGTAGGATTCGGGCACAAATAAAATGACGTTTCAACCAACTGAGGATAGCAAGCGGTTTTGGTCTGCCCCAAACACAAACTTGCTATTCTTCCGTTGGTATTGTTTATAATCCCATGCCCTTGCCTCTCCTAAGCGGTTCAACCGTCCTTTTAACGGATGAGAACAGCCTGCCAAACTGCTCCTCGAACCACTCTCCAATCACTTGCCCGTTGATGGCAAGTGCAAGCTTGGACATGTCTTTCGGGTCTTTTACCACTTGGAAGCCTGCTTCCTCGGTCGTGAACTTCCGCCTGTGCTCTTCCGAATAGAGCTCGCCCTTGTAGAACAGCGGTTTGCTGCTGATGAGCGTGGCAGTCTGCCTTTCGTTGAAGCCGACTTTAAGGCAGAACTTCTCCATATACACCAGCTCTTGAAACAGCGGAAACCATTTCTTGGCTTTTTGGATAATGGATTTTAGGAATGACACTTCCTCTTGGTGTGTCGCTTCCTTGTCCGCCATTTCCCTGCGGTACTTGGCTTGCAGTTCCACCAACTGGCGGCTGTGTTCCTCCTGCTGCCGCTCCATCTGCTTTTGCAATAATTCGATACTCTCGTCACGGGCGGCAACCTCGCCTTGCAAGGTTCGGTTGTCGGCTTCCAACTCTTTCAGTCTGCCGCTACCCAAAAGAGAACCTACTTTTGCCACGAGTGCCGCTTTCGCCTCGGTCTTGGCGGCTTCCAGCTTCTCCGACTTGATTTCTTTTTTGACTTCGTCAAGTTCCTGCTTTGCCTGTTGGCGTTCGGTCTGCAACTGCTGCACGTTGGCTTCAAGCTCTCCCGTCTGCCGTTTCAGGTCACGGTAGTATTGGGCGGTGGTTGTGTGCCGTGCTTCCGAACCTCGTATGCCACGCTGCAATCCGTACTTCGCCATCGCTGCGGCGTAGCTGTCGTGGTAAGCGACAAGCCTTTCACGGGTCAGGAGGTCATCGGCACACAAACGCACGGCGTTGGCTTTCTTGCGGTAGGTGCGTTTGCTGTCCGCTTGTTTCTTCTTGGCTTTCCTGCGCTCTCCCGTCACTATCGGTACGACCGTTGCATGGATGTGCGGCGTGTGTTCGTCCATGTGCAGCACTGCCGAAACTGTATTTTCCTTGCCGAAGGTATAGTGCAGCCATTGCAGGTTGTCATCACACCATTCGTCAAGTCTGCCCTCGTCCTGTATTTTCATCATATCCTCGTGCGTACCCGAAAGCACGATTCTAATTGCCCGCACTTGGTCGGGGGTTATCTTACGCTTGATGCCTGCCGTACGGATACGGTGGCTTATCGCTTCGGTACGGTCGGACACTCCATCAGGGAACTCCACCAGTTCACGGTTGAGATGTGTACGTGTAGGGTCTGCGTTCTTGGGCATTGTTTTGCGTTCTATATGGTCGGATGCGCCCGTGTCAGCCGACCCTTTCGCCTTGTTGATTTGGATGCTTATGTATCCCATGTTTGTTTCTTGTTTTTTTGGTTCTACAAATTGTTTGTCGGTATCCGTCCGCCTGCAGTCGTGCCGCACGGGGCAAACGGGGGTGTCCAGCAGCTTTACTTGGAAAGGTACGCCCGTCTTGTGACGCTTGGAGATAATCCACTTCTCGCCGTTCACCTCCACGATTCGGTCGTTGGTCAGTTCCTTGATGTCCACGAAAGAAAGGGCGGTGAAACTCGCAAACACGAACAGGTCACGGATATATGCCAGTTTCGGGTCTGAGAACTCGTGCGTCATCACCGCCTTCAACTCATCCTCCGTCAGAAACTCACGCTCCTTGACATTCGGGCTGATGTGGAACTGCGCAAACGGGTTTCTCGGTATCAGCCCGTTGAAGTGCGCACGCATCACCACACCTTTCAGCCACATGCACTTTTCCCATATCGTGCCGTTGCGCAATCCCGCTTCCGTGGAGAGATAGACCGCAAACTCCTTGATGAAGTCGGGCGTAAGCTCCAGCATCGACATGTCGCTGCGCTTGTAGAACGACTTGATGAACGCCGCCACATAGTTCCTTGCCACTACCCTTGACTGATAGGTCGCCAGTTTCCTGTCCTTGCCGACACGCTTCTTGAACACCTCGTTCTCACGGTCGAAGGCTTTGAGCAGCGTTTCATACTCGCCGCCTATGCCCTGATAGGCGTTGCGTACCATCTCTGCCGTCACAAACGCCTCACGGTCGGATATGCGCTGGTAGTGCTTGATGATTTGCGCCTTGATGTTGTCAAGCGCAAGGTTCGTTTCCCTTGCCTCCAAACTCTTGCCTTTGGCACGGTTGCCCTTTGCATCCCAAAGTTCTTTTGAGATGCTCCGCTTGCAACTGAACTGCGCCACCGTTCCGTTGATTGTAACCCGTCCCATGATGGGGACAGTTCCATTCTTCTCCTTGCTGCCGTTCGCATAGAACAGCACGCGAAATGTGCTCCTTGTCATACTCGTTCTTTTTTGGTTGCAAAACTATAAATCAACGAGTTAAACCTTGACAAGCAAACCTACGCAGAGCGGGCAAACGGAACGGTGACTGTTAAATCTGCATTTCTGACGGGTAACGATTAGGAAACCGTTCTCTTTCTCCAATCCGCTTTGAAACGCTATTCAGCCCTCTATCCAACTTCCGCGATTTTCTCCTAACTACTTAATTCACAGATTACATTGCGTTAATCTGCCGAATTTTGGAGGTTTTTCCATAGATTTTCCGTAAGTTTGTAACAGTTTTTCAAGATTAAAGACATGAGGAAATATCTGACACTTATTTTAATATTAATTGCCGGACTTTCAGTTTCGGTATCTGCACAAAAAAGAAATCAGGCCTACGAGGATTATATAAAGAAGTATAGGGGAATAGCAGTCGAGGAAATGAAGAAATATCGCATTCCTGCCAGTATCACTCTTGCCCAAGGACTATTGGAATCCGGAGCAGGAAGGAGTACATTGGCAAGGAAATCTAACAATCATTTCGGTATAAAATGCGGCAGTTCGTGGGATGGACGTACGGTGCGTCATGACGATGATCATCGTAATGAGTGTTTCAGGGCATACAAACATGCACGTGAGTCGTATGAAGATCATTCAAAATTCTTGCGTACAGGAGCAAGATATGCTTTCCTTTTCCGGTTGAAAATAACCGACTATAAAGGTTGGGCACGCGGACTGAAGAAAGCGGGATATGCTACGGATCCGAAATATGCCGACAGATTGATAAGTATTATCGAACTTTATGACCTCGACCAGTATGACAAGAAAGGTGGTTTGGAATGGGTGGAAAAAGTTCCTAATCCTCATCAGCCGTATCTGGCTAACGAAATGCTGTATGTCATAGCACGCAGGGGAGATACATTCAAGTCGTTGGGTTATGAATTCGATATCAGCAGCCGCAAACTCCGCAAGTACAATGAATTGCCAAAGGACTATGTGTTCCGTGGTGGGGAGGTTATCTATTTGGAGGAGAAACGCAAGAAGGCCACAAAAGACCATATAGTATATGTGGTCAAGGCTGGCGATTCGATGTATTCCATTTCGCAGATGTTTGGAATCAAATTGAAATATCTTTACAAGATGAACAAAATGGACGAAGATGCTCCGGCTCCTAAGGTGGGTGACATTCTCCGCTTAAGATAGTGTACAGACAGAAAATCCGCTTCTCTCATATAAAGTAGGGAAGCGGATTTTCTGTTTTTTATGGATATTATTCGTGATGATAAGGACCATTGTTAAGGATAGTCATTGCCCTGTATAGCTGTTCCACGAATATGAGGCGTATCATCTGATGCGAGAATGTCATCTTCGAAAGTGAAATCTTCTCTTGGGCAGCTGCATATACCGATTGGGAAAATCCGTAAGGACCACCTATAATGAATACCAGACGTTTGTTCACAGTGTGCATCTTCTTTTCAACCCAGTCGGCAAACTCTATGGAACGGAATTCCTTGCCGTGTTCGTCCAGCAGCACCACTACATCGCCCGGCTGTATGGCTTTCAGAATCAGTTCGCCTTCTTTCTCTTTCTGCTGTTCCATACTCAGGCTCTTGGTGTTCTTCAGTTCGGGGATTACCTCCATATCGAACGAAGTATAGTGTTTGGTTCTCTCCACATAGTCGTTTATGGCAGTGATGTAGTGTTTTTCCACTGTCTTGCCTACTACAAGTAATATAAATTTCATATTCGTTTTCTGTTTTTATAAATTACGGCTTTGCAAAGATACGAATAATCTATACCTTTGCATTATAATTCAATAAATCTGTAACATTATGGACGAAAAAGTAGTAAAAGATTTGATAGACCGCCTGATAGATCTGTCTTTCGCTGAAGATATAGGCGATGGCGACCATACAACACTATCATGTATCCCTGCTGATGCAATGGGTAAGTCAAAACTTCTTATTAAGGAAGAAGGTATTCTGGCCGGTATTGAAATAGCCAAGGAAGTGTTCCACCGTTTTGACCCGACTATGAAGGTTGAGGTTTTCATCAACGACGGTGCACACGTTAAGCCGGGTGATGTTGCCATGATAGTGGAAGGAAAGATTCAGTCTTTGCTTCAGACAGAGCGCCTGATGCTGAACATCATGCAGCGTATGAGTGGTATTGCTACTATGACAAACAAGTATGTGAAACGTCTGGAAGGTACAAAGACTCGCGTACTTGATACAAGAAAGACTACTCCGGGTATGCGTATCCTGGAAAAGATGGCTGTGAAGATTGGTGGTGGTGTGAACCATCGTATCGGCTTGTTCGATATGATTCTGCTTAAGGACAATCATGTGGACTTTGCAGGAGGTATTGATAAGGCTGTCAATCGTGCCAAGGAATATTGCAAGGCCAAAGGTAAAGACTTGAAGATTGAAATCGAGGTTCGTAACTTCGACGAGCTTCAGCAGGTACTCGACCTTGGTGGCGTGGACCGCATCATGCTTGACAACTTTACTCCTGAAAACACACGAAAGGCTGTAGAGATGGTTGCCGGCAGATATGAAACAGAATCGTCCGGAGGTATTACTTTCGACACTCTTCGCGATTATGCAGAATGTGGAGTTGATTTTATTTCTGTAGGTGCCCTTACACACTCTGTAAAGGGACTCGACATGAGTTTTAAAGCTTGCTGATTATGACTGGGAAATATCTTCTGTTGGGTTTGATACTTACTGTAAGTACAGCAGTATCTGCACAGGACTGGAAATCGGTACTTGGCGGGGTAGTGAACAAGGTGGAAGAAACGGTTTCCAAAGTAAATGAGAGTGTATCAATAGTAGGTACCTGGAGATATAATGCTCCTGACTGCAAGTTTCAGGGTGATGATTTGTTGTCTAATGTAGGTGGAGAGGTAGCCGCAAAAAAGGTAGAGGAACAGATGAGCAATTACCTTTCAAAGCTTGGTTTCAATGAGAATACAGTGTATGTGTTCAATGCCGACAGCACTTATACATCAACTGTGGCAGGACATACAGTAAACGGTACGTACAGTTATAATAAGGATACCAAGGAGATTACTTTGAAGACCAAGATTGGGCTGAAAATGACTGCCCAGATATCTACTTCACTTTTGGATGGTGGCTCTATGAGCCTGCTTTTCAATGCCGACAAGCTTATGTCTCTTGCACAGACTGTGACAGGTGCCATAGCCGGTAAATCATCAAATGCCACTGTAAGTACACTGAACACAGTGTTGTCTCAGTATGATGGCTTGTTGATAGGTTTTGAGATGAAAAGACAGTAATCTGCAACACATAGAAAAATATGAAAGGGGCAAAATCGGTTATTCCCGGTTTCGCCCCTTTCTTTCGTATATATACGAGAGTTTTATTGCTTTTCTACAGTATCCTTTTTCAATCCTCTGATTATGAAATATAGCCCAAGGATTATAAATGGGATGCTCAATATCTGTCCCATGTCTATCATCATGTAGTTCTCAAAATCCACCTGTCTTTCTTTGATGAATTCCACAAAGAAACGGAATATGAAGATTGAGAATATACAGATACCGAAGTATAGTCCGTCCTTGTAGGATTTTACTTTGCTCTGTACGTACCACATTATTCCGAAAATGATGAAGTATGCTATTGCTTCATATAGCTGTGCCGGATGTCTTGGCAGACTGTCTACCTGTTCGAATATGAAACCAAACGGGAGTGAAGTAGGCATGCCAATAATCTCCGAATTCATCAGATTGGCTATTCTGATGAAGCCTGCTGCAAGAGGTGCTGCCATAGCTATTATGTCAAGTATCTGCAGATATGTAATTTTCGTTTTCCTGCAGAACAGATATAAAGTAAGCATAAGTCCCATTGTTCCTCCGTGGCTTGCCAGACCGGCATATCCGGTGAATTTCCAGCTACCGTCCGGAAGGAATTTTACGGGGAGGACTATCTCTAACAGATGGTCGGAATAATATGCGAAATCATAGAACAGACAGTGTCCCAAGCGTGCTCCGATAAATATGCCTAGGAATGAGTAGACAAACAGCTTGTTGTAATCATCTTCGGACATCCTTCTCTTCTGGAAAATCTTGTGTACCACGATACTGGCCGATGCTATTGCAATTACCCAAAACACACTGTACCATCTTAGGCTGAACCCTCCTAAAGTGAAGATTATCGGGTCGGGATTCCAGTTTATATACATTAGGTTCATTATGTCCGTCTGTTATTTAGAGTATTTCTTTATCAGGTCTTCGGCTACTGTATCTCCCAGTTCCTTTGCCTTGTTCAGGTTTTCAAGTCCTTTTTTCTTGTCCTTTCCTTTTACCTGACAGTAACCAAGCATACGGTATGCATCGGCATTCTTCGGGTCAAGTGATACGGCCTTTTCCAAAGCTGCTATTGCTTCGTCATTCTGGTTTAGACGTATGTGTACACTGCCTTTTTCTGTCCAGTAAGCAGTGTTCTTTGGCTCAAGTTCCACAGCCTTGTTAATGTCGTTTATAGCCTGCTGATACATGCGGCACTGCATTTCTGCCTGCTGGCGGATTACGTAAAACTCAGCAGAAACCTGTCCTAACATAGCATCGTAGAAAGAATTATAGTCCAATACTGCTTCGCGATACATCTTTGCATCTGATTTTACACGTGCACGCTCGAACAGGTATGGTGCTGCATCTTTTCCATACGGAGGATTATAATATGCCACTGCGCTGTCCATCATGGCAATAATCTCCTTTTTGTCTGTACCTTCCACCAGTTCCTTGGCTTTGGCAGCTGCATAGAATGCTGATGCTGAGGCTAGGGGAGTCTTGCATACATTCTCATAGGCTGTTGCAGCATTGCTGTAATCTTTCATTGCAAAGTATATATCTCCCTGCACCTGATAGTACAAACCTTCGCCAGATTCTGAAACAGCTTTGTTTATTTCTTCCAAGGCTCTCTCTAGAGTCCAGTTTGCTTTTTCTGGCTTTTGAGTTTTACTGATACTATAGTTGTATATCAGTTTTGCAATATTGTAGTGTGCTTCTGCTTTATTCTCTGCAACATCAACTGTTTTCTGCAAGTTTTCTTCTACAGTGCTTACGATTTCATCAGAGTTCTTGTCCATATAATATGTAGCGCGTCTGAGATAGCCTTCCATATTGTTTGGATACATTTTTATGAAATCATTAAGTATAGAAAGATACTCTTCTGCCTCAAGTTGTGATGACATCATGTAGAGGAAAACCAATGCTTGCGACTCGTCTTCAGGAAGTCCTTTCTTTATTTTGATGGATTTCAATGTGGTATCGCTGCCTGAAAGAGCATTGATTGACAGACTTTTTGCATAATTTATTCCAAGGGCATAACTTTTCTTGTCCTCACTGTCGGAGTTTCTTTGAATCATACCAATTACTTCTCCGTTTTCGTTCATAAGCGGACAACTTACGTCTTTCACTCCTGTGCTCATAGAGAGTGTGTAGTAGAAAGAGTTTTTACTTATTGAGTCAATGTTCTGTATTGTTCCTGCAATTCCGTTTACAGAGTTCTGTGTGGAATATGGCATTACATATACTTTGTCGTTTGCTTTTCCGGGAGTAGATGCAGCTGAAAGAGATTCCTGCTTTTTGGTTGTTTCTGTCTTGAAACGGACCACATCATACATGTCGTTTGCTCCCAGAATGAGTGTTACAGGCAGTTCCTTGCCGTCGGCTGTAACAACTACTGCTCTGTGAGCACCTTTGAACAGGCTGTAGTCTGAAACACCCGTTCCTTCCGAGTCAATGTAAAAGCCGTTTCCTGTGTTCAATATCTTATTGTCTGCATTGTATGTGATGACAGAGAAAACAGCTTTTCTGGCTTTCTTAGCCCATTTGGGCAATTCCTGCGCCCATAGGCCGTTAATGCTTAAGGCGCAGAGTGTTATGAATATTGTTTCCCTCATGATATTGTCTGGTATTATTATTCTTCGGTAGAGAAACCACGCTGTTTGATGGCTTCGTATATAAGGATTCCTGCTGCTACAGATACGTTGAGTGATTCTATTGTACCGAATAGAGGAATCTTAATCCATTCGTCGCAGAGTGCAAGATGTTCGTAAGGCACACCAGTGTCTTCTGCTCCCATTATTATACAAGTTGGTTTTGTATAGTCACCCTTAGTATAGTCGTAATCACCTTTTTCTGTAGCTGCAACAATGCTGAAACCACTGTCCTTCAGGAATTTGATAGTGTTTGTGATATTGCTTTCGCGGCATACAGGTATTGTGTGGAGCGCTCCGGCAGAAGTCTTGATGGCATCAGCATTCACGCTTACACTATTTTTTGAAGGTATGATTATGGCATCCACACCTGCACACTCGCAAGTACGTGCTATTGCACCGAAGTTGCGAACATCAGTCAACCCGTCAAGGAGTATTATCAGCGGGTTCTTGCCCTGTTCGAACAGGAACGGTACGATGTCTTCAGTTCTCTGGTATGTGATAGGAGAGATGAAAGCCACTACTCCTTGGTGATTCTTGCGGGTTATTTTATTTATTCTCTCTACCGGAACACGCTGTACCGGAATCTGGGTATCTTTCAATGCGGCAAAAAGTTCTTTTGACAGGTCGCTCTGGATATCTTTCTTCACCAGGACTTTGTCAATTTCTTTTCCTGCCTGTATTGCTTCTATTACGGCTCTTACACCGAATATCATTTCATTTTTTTCTATCATATCTGTTCCTATATTTTTATTTATAATGAATTAAAGTCCCAGCAAAGATCTTGCATTGTTTCTTGCAGCCTCTGTCATGGTAGAACCGCTCAGCATATTTGCTATTTCGTCTATACGTTCCTCGTCTGTAAGGCGTATTATGTGACTGTTTGTTCCGGTTTCGTTGTCTTCCTTATATACTTTGTAGTGGGCATTACCTCTTGCTGCTATCTGTGGCAGGTGTGTGATGCTCAAAACCTGTCTGTTCTGTCGTCCCATATCCTGCATTATCAGAGCCATCTTTTCGGCAATAGAACCCGATACACCTGTATCTATTTCATCGAAAATTATCGTTGGCAGTTTTACTGCCCCTGCTATCATGGCTTTCAGAGAAAGCATTACTCTGGCTATTTCGCCACCCGATGCAATGGAAGCCACATTCTGCAATGTACCGTTCTTATTGGCAGAGAACAGGAAGTTTACGGCATCCAGACCGTTTATGTCTGGCTCTTTCTTTCTACATATCTCTACGGCAAACTTCACGTTGGGCATTCCAAGCGGTATAAGCAGAGATTCCATTTGCGACTGTATTCTACCGGCGCTTTCCGTGCGTAGTGCAGTTAGAATTTCTGCTTTGCTGATTACGCTGTCATACAGTTTTTTCTTTTTGATTTCCAACTCTGATATGCGTTCGTCAGACGATGTAATCATGTCAAGCTGCTGTCTGTAGTTCTCTGCTATTTCGATAAGTTCCGCATCAGTCTTTACGTGGTGTTTCTGCATCATCGAGTATATCATGTTGAGGCGAGAATTGACAAAGTCAAGTCTTGAAGGATTGAATTCCACAGCTTCCTGGGCATCGTCCATGTCGTGTGAGATATCTTTAATCTCTATGTAGCAGCTTTCAAGTCTTTCTTTCCATTCATTGGCTTTTGCAAACACTTTGCTAACTGTTTGCAAAGTATTTATGCTATCCTTTATCAGTGTCAGGCATCCGCCTTCGTCGCCACCTATGTTCTGTGTCGAGCGGTAAAGTCCAGCCTTTATATCTTCAGCATGAGAGAGGGTTTCTGCCTCCTGTTCAAGTTCAGCCACTTCGCCTTCCTTCAGTTCAGCCTCATCAAGCTGCTGGAGTTGGAAACGGATATAATCCTCCTCCTTTCTTGTCTCTTCGGCTTGTCTGATACATTCATCCAGTTCACGGCTTACCTTCCTATATTCATTGTATTCGTTCTGATAATCAGTCAGCTCCTTGATATCCTGTGCAAGAATGTCTAGAATGTTGAGCTGGAAGCCTTCTTTGTTTATCAGCAAGTTCTGGTGCTGGCTGTGAACGTCAATCAGCTTTTCTCCAAGCACTTTCATTTGCGACAGTGATGCAGGAGTGTCATTGATGAAAGCCCTGCTTTTGCCATTTATGTTTACTTCGCGGCGGATAATGCATTCCTCGCTGTCGTACTCTATATCGTTAGCCTTGAAGAACTCTTCCATGCCGTATGATGCTATGTTGAATTTGGCTTCTACGATACATTTGGTAGCTCCGTTGCGTATAGCTTTTACATCTGCCCTTTGTCCGAGCAGCAGACCGATAGCACCGAGTATGATTGATTTTCCGGCTCCCGTCTCTCCGGTAATAACGGAGAAACCCGGTTCGAATGCAATGTCCAGCTTATCTATAAGTGCGTAGTTCTGGATGAATATAGACTGTAGCATATTTATAATATTTCTGCCAAATGGTTAATTATGTCAGTTGCCACTTCTTTCTTGTTCTTGAGCGGGAACTCTATGACATTCTCTTTATCGATGATGGTTATTTTGTTGGTGTCATGTCTGAAACCTGCTCCCTTGTTGTTCAGTGAGTTGAGAACGATAAAGTCAAGATTCTTTCTTTCCAACTTGCCTTTAGCATGCTCCAGCTCATCGTTTGTTTCAAGAGCAAATCCCACCATCACCTGATTGTCTTTCTTTAGTTTTCCCAGTGCAGCAGCTATGTCCTGTGTAGGTTTCAGCTTAATAATCAAGTCGTCTTTTTCGCGCTTGATTTTTTGCTCGGCTTTTGTTTCAGGAGTGAAGTCAGCTACAGCTGCACACAAGATGGCTGCATCGCTTGAACAGAACTCGCTTGTGGCTGCATGATACATTTCATCTGCACTTTCTACACTGATGGTTCTTATATTAGGATGCTTTGCAGTAATGCTTACAGGCCCGCTGATAAGAGTTACTTCGGCGCCTCTTTCTGCGCAGCATTCAGCCAGTGCGTAACCCATTTTACCGGAAGAATAGTTACCGATAAATCTTACAGGGTCAATTTTTTCGTATGTAGGACCGGCGGTAATCATCACCTTCTTTCCGGCGAGGTCAGACTTCTTTGCGAAGAAATCCTCCAGGACGGCAACGATGTTTTCCGGCTCTTCCATTCTTCCTTTACCTACAAGATGGCTTGCCAGTTCGCCTTCGCCCGGTTCGATGATAATGTTTCCGTATGACCTGAGTGTGTCAAGATTCTTCTGTGTAGAAGGATGGGCAAACATATCAAGGTCCATAGCCGGGGCCACGAATACCGGTGCTTTCATCGACAGGTATGTAGTGATAAGCATATTGTCGGCAATACCGTTTGCCATTTTTCCTATTGTAGCTGCAGTGGCAGGAGCTATCAGCATTGCGTCTGCCCACAGACCGATGTCAACGTGGCTATGCCATGTCCCGTCTCTGCGTGCAAAGAACTCGCTTATTACAGGCTTGCTTGTTATAGTGGACAGTGTAAGCGGTGTGATAAACTCTTTTCCTGCAGGAGTTATAACTATCTGTACTTCGGCACCCTTCTTTATCAAGGCTCTGGCAAGTACAGCTGCCTTGTAGGCAGCAATACTTCCCGTGATGCCGAGCACTATTTTTTTACCTTTCATCATAGATGTCTTATTTTAGCATTCCGGTTTCTCTCAGTCTGATTTTTGTAAGCACGTTCTTTGTGTTCAGAGCGAAATCGCCGTTCATAATCCATCCGTAATATCCGATGTCTTTCTTCAGAACTTCGGCTACCGGCATTCCTTTATATTTACCAAAGTTGAATACTTCCACTCCGTTGTCATCATAAACTATTCTGCCGGCGAAATCTACATTCTTAGAATAGCTTGAATATTCCGACAGGAAGTTGATATCGTTTTCCAGTGTGTCCTGATACATATCCAACTGAGCTTTAAGAACCTCATAAGTAGCTATTGTATCGGCTTCAGCCGTATGAGCATCTTCCAGATTCTTTCCGCAGTAGAATTTATAAGCAGCCGACAGAGTACGCTGTTCCATCTTGTGGTAGATAACCTGTACATCGATAAACTTTCTTTTAGTAAGATCGAGGTCAATACCAGCTCTGAGGAATTCCTCTACAAGCACAGGAACATCAAATCTGTTGGAGTTGAATCCTGCTATATCAGCACCTTCGAAGTCCTTTGCGATGTTAGTTGCCACTTCCTTGAAAGTAGGGCAGTCTGCCACATCTTCGTCTGTTATGCCGTGGATGGCTGTTGATGATTCCGGAATATGCATTTCCGGGTTTATTCTCATTGTTTTGCTCTCTTCGTTTCCGTTAGGATAAACTTTCAGATAGCAGATTTCCACTATTCTGTCGCTCGTTATATTTGTACCTGTAGTTTCAAGGTCGAAGAAAACTATAGGGTTTTTAAGATTCAGTTTCATTATAAAAGTATTAATCGTTAAGCATCATAGGCATGAGCAGCATCAGCAGGTCTTCGTTCTCTTCCTGTTCTTCAGGAACAATAAGTCCGGCTCTTGAAGGGTCAGCCAATTCGATAATTACATTCTGCGATGAGATGTTGTTCAGAATGTCGATAAGGAAAGACGATTTGAAACCGATGCTCATGTCTTTTCCGTCGTACTGGCATGTAAGAGTTTCTTCGGCAGAAGTTGAGAAATCTATGTCTTGGGCAGAAATAGTCATGCTGTTTTCTTTCAGGCTAAGTTTTATCAAGCTGCTTGCCTGAGAAGAGAATACAGATACACGCTTCAGAGCACTGATGAAGATGGCGCGGTCTACTACTGCTTTATGAGGATTGTTCTGCGGAATAACAGAATTGTAGTTAGGATAGCGTCCTTCGATAAGGCGGCAAGTCATCTGGTAGTTTTCCATTGTGAACATAGCATTCTTATCGTCGAAACAAATCTGTACGTCGCCCTGTTCCTTTGGAAGTATATTCTTAAGAATGTTAGATGGTTTCTTAGGAAGGATGAAAGCAGCTTTCTCGTTGCCAGTAGAGGCGAATGACTTGTTGCGGACAAGTTTGTGACCGTCAGAAGAAACAAGTGTCACATCCTGCTGGCTGATGTCGAAATATATACCGTTCATGACAGGACGTAGTTCGTCGTCGGCTGTAGCGAAGATACATCTGTTTATTCCTTTAAGCATAACGTCGGCAGCCATTGTCAGGTTAACGACTTCGCTTCCCATCTGTTTGGGCAGAGGATATTCGTCGCCGTTCTGTGCCATCATGCTGTATTTACCGTTAGGGTATTTCACTGTAATCTCCATTGTATCAGTATTGATATTGAAGTTCAATGGCTGTTCAGGATTTTCTTTCAGAGCTTCGAGGATAGTCTTCGATGAAATGGCAAATCGTCCTTCACCTTCATATTCGCTCACTTCGATGCTTGTAGACAGAGTTGTTTCGCTGTCCGAAGCTGTCATTGTGATAGTTCCGTCGTTAAGTTCTATCAGAATACAGTCCAGAATTGGAAGAGAGTTTTTTGAATTGATAACACGGCTGATAGCCTGCAAATGGCTGAATAATGTTGTGCTTGAAACTAAAAATCTCATGATTGATGTTATATTAAATTGTTTTTTTAATAATTATTTCCGTTTAAAAGTATCTACAGTTATTCCTTGAATAATCGAATGCCAAAGTTACAAAAAAAGATTGTTTGGCTAAAGGAATTGATTGATAAAAATACCCTTATGTGGATAAAAAATATTGTGAAAAATTAGTTCACTTCTAAGGAAAAGAGTAATTTCGTGACCTAAAATTTAATAGAACGTTTTTATGGAAATAACAGGAAGAATTATTGCTGTTCTTGAGCCGCGCGGTGGCGTGTCGAAATCGGGTAACAACTGGAAGGTTCAGGAATATGTTTTGGAAACTAACGAGCAGTATCCTCGTAAGATGTGTTTTGATGTGTTTGGTGAAGATAAAATCCAGCAGTTCAACATACAGGCAGGTGAAGAACTTACAGTTTCGTTCGATATAGATGCTCGCGAATGGCAGGGTAGATGGTTCAACAGTATAAGAGCATGGAAAGTGGAAAGACCTTCTCAGAATGCAGGAATGCAGCCTCAGCCTGCTGATTATTCTTTCCCTCCTGTGTCATCGGCTCCGGTACCTCCAGCTGACTTCTCGGCTACTGACGACAAGGACGATCTGCCTTTCTGATAATAAGGGATTTATAAAACAAAACAGCCATATCGCATTTCGGTTTGAAACATTGCGATATGGCTGTTTTATTTTTACTTGTATCTTGGCTGTTATGAATTCATGCTAAGCAGGAACTCATCGTTGTCCTTAGTCTTCTCAAGTCTGTCTTTTACAAAGTCCATAGCTTCTACAGGGTTCATGTCCGACAGATATTTGCGCAGAATCCACATTCTGTCAAGAGTAGTCTTGTCAAGCAGCAAATCGTCGCGGCGAGTGCTTGATGCTACAATGTTTACTGCAGGGAATATACGCTTGTTGCTCAAGTTTCTGTCAAGCTGCAATTCCATGTTACCGGTACCCTTGAATTCTTCGAAGATAACTTCGTCCATCTTAGAACCGGTGTCGATAAGAGCAGTCGCTATGATTGTGAGTGAACCACCACCTTCGATGTTACGTGCAGCACCGAAGAAACGTTTTGGCTTGTGTAGCGCGTTTGCGTCGACACCACCCGACAATACCTTACCGGATGCAGGAGATACAGTGTTGTATGCACGTGCAAGGCGTGTGATAGAGTCGAGGAAGATTACTACGTCGTGTCCGCTTTCCACCATACGTTTGGCTTTTTCCAGAACTATGCCCGCAATCTTCACGTGGCGCTCTGCCGGCTCGTCGAAAGTAGAAGCAATAACTTCTGCCTTGACGCTTCGTGCCATGTCTGTAACTTCTTCAGGACGTTCGTCTATGAGAAGCATTATCATGTATACTTCAGGATGATTTTCTGCAATGGCATTTGCGATATCCTTCATAAGGATAGTCTTACCTGTCTTAGGCTGTGCCACGATGAGTGCACGCTGGCCCTTTCCGATAGGAGAGAACATATCGACTACACGTGCTGACAAATTGTCATTATATCCTTTGCAGAGCTTGAACTTCTCGTCCGGGAACAATGGCGTCAGGTGATCGAAAGGTATGCGGTCGCGTACCAATGCAGGGTCGGCACCGTTTATCTTGTTTACTTTTACAAGTGGGAAGTATTTTTCACCTTCCTTTGCCGGGCGGATTGTGCCTTCCACTACATCGCCAGTCTTCAGACCATACGTCTTGATTTGCGACTGGGATACATATATATCGTCCGGTGAGGAAAGATAATTATAGTCCGATGAACGCAGGAATCCATAACCGTCAGGCATAATTTCAAGAACGCCTGAGCCTGTGATAATATCCTCAAAATCGTATACTTTTTCTGCAGGTTTTGCTGGTTGCTGTGCCTCAGGCGCGTTTTGTGCTGCATTGTCTGTAGCCTGTGACTGTTCTTCGGGAGCAGGCAGTTGCATTTGAGGAACTGCAGGCAGTTGTATTTTGTTCTCCTGTGCATTTTCCGGCTGCGCATTTACAGATTGCTGTTTGTTGTTTTGCTGCTGTTTGCCGTTCTGCTGTTTGCCGTTCTGCTGCTTGTTGTTCTGAGCTTTCTGCTGTTTTTTGTTATTGTTTTTTTTCTGCTTCTGCTGGAACTTATTGTCTGTTTGTGGGATAACAGGAGGTTCTACTTTTGTAGCTTCGAATTTGCCCAACAGTTCAGTAGGAATTTCAAATTTCTCAGACGGTAAGTCTTCTATAGGAATAAAATCGTCTCCTCCCTTAAGATCCAATGGAGGTAGTTCCATGTCATCGTCAATGAATACCGGGATAGGTCTTTCTGTTTCAGTAATAGCTTTATTGTCTTGTTTTGTGTCTGCCTGTATGTCCGATTTAATATCGGATGTATTTTCCTTTACTTTTTCTGTCTTGTTTTTTGACCCCGGTTTTCTGCCCCTTTTCGCCTTAGGTTTTTCTTCTGTGGCTACTGGTGCTTGTTCAACTTCGGTTGTGCTTTCCGGAACTTCTTTGATTGTGCTTCTGGTTTTTATTTCAGGAGTCTTTGCTTCGAGTTTAAGCGCTTTATCTTTTGTAGCTGTATATACTTTGTCTCCTTCTTTCTTTACACTGATTCTGGCTCTTTTCTTGGTCTGCCCTTCCGGTTTGTCAGTGTTTGCTTTCTGTGATGCACTTTTTATGGCTTGCTCGTCAAGAATCTTATATACGAGCTCTTCTTTTTTAAGTGCTGAAGTTTTTTTCAGACCCAACTCTTTGGCTATCTCTTGCAATTCGGAAAGGTCTTTTTCATTTAATTGTATGATATTATACATATA
>NZ_JADYTJ010000044.1 GCF_021531075.1 Bacteroides caecigallinarum
AAATGATTATGAGCCGATTTAATTTTATGAGAATTAAATTTAGAATTATCTGAGCTGTATGCGGTGAAAGTCGCACGTACAGTTCTTAATGGGGAAAGCGGCAGCAATGCCGCCGACCTACATAACATAATAACATGGAAGACAAAGGAAAAATACTTATTATAGACGACAATGAAGATGTGCTGTTTGCATTAAATCTCCTGCTGGAGCCATATATGGAAAAGATTAAAGTAACTACCCAGCCCTCGAGGATAAAGCACTTCATGGAGACTTTCAGTCCGGACGTGATACTTCTGGACATGAATTTCTGTCGCGACGCAATAAGCGGTAATGAGGGATTTGAATATCTGGAACAAATATTGAGTATTGACCCCAAGGCTATAGTGGTGTTCATGACGGCATACGCAGACACCGAAAAGGCTGTAAGGGCTATAAAGGCTGGTGCAACCGACTTTATCTCAAAACCCTGGGAAAAGGAGAAACTGCTTGCCACACTGTCGTCTGCCATAAAACTTAGCAAATCTAACAAAGAAATCAACAGATTGCGCGAACAGGTATCGGCTATGGGAAACGAATCGCCGATATCGGATTTCATAGGAGAATCTCCGGCCGTAAGAAAGCTGAAGGATACTATATACAGACTGTCAGAAACTGACGCCAACATATTGATTTTAGGCGAGAACGGTACTGGTAAGGACATGGTGGCACGTATGGTGAAGAGTCTTTCGCCACGTGCAGGAGAAAGTTTTATCACCATAGACCTGGGAAGTATACCCGAACAGTTGTTCGAGAGTGAGCTTTTCGGATATGAGAAAGGTGCATTTACAGATGCAAGGAAATCGAAACCGGGAAGAATGGAGATGGCATCGGGAGGTACACTGTTTCTTGATGAGATAGGAAACCTGTCATTGCCTATGCAGGCAAAACTGCTGACTGCATTGGAGAAAAGATATATCACAAGGCTAGGAGGAGTGGAACATACACCGATAGACATACGTCTGATATCTGCCACCAACTCAAACCTTCAAGCTATGATAGACGAAGGGAAGTTCCGCCAGGACCTCCTCTACCGCATAAATACCATAGAACTGCACATACCGCCACTCAGGGAAAGAGGAAACGACATAATCCTGCTGGCAGAACATTTCCTGAAAATGTACAACAGGAAGTACAGAAAAGAAATCTCCAGCATCAACAGGGATACAAAAAACAAACTCATGAAGTATTCATGGCCGGGAAATGTGAGAGAACTTCAGCACGTAATAGAAAGGGCTGTGATATTGAGCGACAACAGTTCGTTGCGTACAGACGACTTTATTTTCGCACACAACGCCAAAGAACAGAAAAGCCTGCCTGACGAGGAACTGAACCTAGAGGCTTTGGAAAGGAAAGCTATAGAAAAGGCCATAAAGGTGACAAACGGCAATTACACTATGGCAGCCGAACTATTAGGTATAAGCAGATTCGCACTTTACAGAAAAATAGACAAACTACAACTTTAATTCATCAGGTATGGGAAGATTCAATATCTACATATTGACAAATACATTAGCGCTGTTTCTGTGTATGGCAGGAACGGTTTACTGTATGCATACTAAACTCGTTTTCTCCTGTCTGCTTTGTTCTGTTTTATGTCTGCTCGTAATAATAAACATATACCGGCTGCAAAACAAACAGACAAAGATGATAAGGAAAGCTATAGAATGTCTGAAATCGAAAGACACAAGCAGTATAATAACTCCTCCTTTCAAGGACAGGGAGATATCCGAACTGGCAGAAACCCTAACATTCATCATAAAGGACCTGAAAAACTCTGCTATGGAAGACGAGACGAAATTCCAGTACTACAAAAATCTGATGAACAGTGTAGATACAGCCGTAATCTCTACATATAACGACGGAAGAATTATATGGATGAACAAATCGGCAAAGAGTATATTGGGTCCGGAAGTATTCAAACTGCCGGAAGATATTCAGAATGCACTGAACAATAAGGAAAAGATAGTACACAGAAAGAAGCAGGAATCAACCCTTGATTTATCAGTTTCATGTACAAGGATTTCTGTTCACGGACGGGAACAATTCATCGTGAGCATGAGCAATATCCATTCTGCATTGGAAAAGAACGAGATGGAGGCATGGCAAAAACTCATCAGGGTACTGACGCATGAGATTATGAATTCCATCACCCCTATCATATCATTGTCGGACACTTTGCAAGAAAGAAGCGCTGAATTCCCGACAAACGAAAGCACCCAGAGAAACATTTCCCAGGGACTGGGAATAATAAACCGCCGCTGCAAGGGCCTGATGGAGTTTGTAGACAACTACAGAAAACTTACACGAATATCAGCACCCGTAAAAAGCGAAATAAAAGTTTACGACTTTTTCAAGGACATCGAAGGACTTACAGCCACAGACTATATACATTTTACTCTGGAAGATAATGATATAACCCTATCAGCCGACAGGGTGCAAATGGAACAGGTGTTCCTGAACATCATTAAGAATGCCATTGAGGCATGTAGAAAAACAGAAAAACCTCAGATAGAAGTTTCAGCCGTATATCACAAAAACGATTCTATAAAATTCACCATATCGGACAACGGAGAGGGTATTATGCCTGAAGTGAAGGAAAGAATCTTCGTCCCGTTCTTCACCACCAAGCCCAACGGTTCTGGTATAGGTTTGAGCCTTTGCAAACAGATTATAACCCTTCACGACGGATTTATAGACGTAGAATCAAAAGTCGGTTGCGGAACAGTATTTACGATTATAATGGGAAAATCATGACTCCTTTCCGTCTGCTACATCAGACAATATCTCGCTTTGAGCAAGGTATTCAGGTTTCTCGGCATAAATGTACATTACACTTCCACCCTTTATTGCATCAATAATAGGCTTTGAAATCTTTTGAGGAAGCGCAGGACATCCAAGACTCCTGCCCAAACGTCCACCACCTTTTATCACTGAAGGATTGGCATACGATGCGCCATGAACCACTATGGCACGTTCCTTTGCCTTATCGTTTATTCCCTTTTCCAGTCCATTAAGGATAAGCGAATATCCGTTACCACCGTTGTAAGTAGTTTCGGTGAGATAAAATCCTAATGAGCTTTTGTAAGAGCCGTATTCGTTTGAAAATGATGTGGCATAATTTTCGCCGCTGTTTCTGCCATGCGATACAAGAGAGTTGAAAAGCATTTTGCGGCCCTTCATGTCGAATACATAGAGACGCTTCTCTGTAGATGGTTTGGAGAAATCTATAAGGGTAAGAATGTCGCGATGACGGTTTTCTATTTTCCTGTATCCCTCTACCGCCTGTCTAAAAGCCTTATAATTTACAATTCCTTCAAGCTGCATTGACGCATAAAGGTTGGCACACTCATCAACTTCGGAAGGAGAATGTACAAGCATACCACTGGCAGAAGACGGTGCCATAGCAGGAATTATAAAGCCGGAACAAACAAGAAATATAGATATCAATATATTGCGCATTACCAAATAATCATGAAAATTCGATTGCAAAGATAATGCTTTATATTAACATCTCTGAAAATCAGTTAGTTAAAAAACTCAATGAAATGTTATATCGGAAATTATTCAATGACCACAACCAGACTTTCCTGTACAGGAGCCCAATCGTAAACGAATTTGGCATGCGAGGTAGCATTACGGACACACATATGGGAACGTGGAGTGGTACCCAAACTCCAACTATATTCTATCATCTTTGTGGCTGGAACATTTACAGGTACTCCATGAATATATGCTCCGTTTGTGAAACGGCTTGCATACGGCGCATATCCGCCAACAGCACTCGAACCATCCTTCAGAAAAATCATCTTCTGCTTCCTTTCCTGAACAAGATACATTCCAAGAGGTGTTTCCTGGGCATATGGAGGAAGATGACGGCCTGTTGTTGCAGGATTAATACTACGAACCTTCCATTCAGTCTTGGCCACTCTCTCAAGTGTAGTTATATTCTGGTCTCCACGGTCAACAAAAATCACATGATGGAAGTTTGTAGAATCGGGAAGCATCTTTACATATCTCTCAGGAACATACCATTCATCATCAAACGTGGCAGGACGTATATGGATATATCCACCCGTTTTTCCAAGAACCGAGGCAAGAGAGCCGTCACGACCGTAACGCTCGGGAGTTACAGTATCCGACAATAAATACAGTGGAACAGACTGATACCTTTCCACACCAAGAGTATCAGAAACACGCGTATATTCATTTCTGACAAACCTTCTTACCAATGGAGCCTCACCATTTCTGTTTCTATAGTTCTGAATCACGCACCATTTTCCGGATTCAGGTTCCATATTCTCGACGTATGCCAGGCACTTCTTTATGACATCCCATTTTATGGAACGCACGGTGTCCTTGTACGGATAAACATCCTCAAGGGTATATTTATCGAATAAAAGTTCTTTGGTGATTTTAATGTCTTCTGCCGTTACTGGCTTTTCTTGAAACAAATCTGTTATAGTGATACTTTCAAGCAATTCCTCTACTTCTTCCAAAGGAACAAGACTTCCATCTTTTCTCATCTCACACCCCGAAACAAGAAAGACAAGAAGTAAAGAAATCACAAATGCTTTCATAGTTCAATTATTATCGTTCAATTACAAAGGTAGCATTTTATAATTAATTCACAATAGCTAATCCAAAATTCTGATAATTATACAATATTAAATCTCAATATATCCTAATTACCAATTAGATATTGACGGATTTATACTTGCAAAATTATAATATCATTTCATTTAAAGTTCTTCATCGTCTTCAATAAAACGCAGTGTTTCCACTTTCTCCAGACGTGATCTCAATTTAGGCATCGATGATTTCCTGATTCTCAACGTCATCAGACAGTCCATGTCATACGACTGCTCAAGTATCTCCGGTTCCTCTTCCTTTACAATCTTCATTACATCGTTCATAAAAGGATATTCAAAAGCAAAAGACACATCCTCATCAACTGTTTTTTCTATCACCACAGCTTCCTCAAGAACCTGAGCAGCAGCAGTCTTATATGCAACAATAAGCCCACTCGTACCCAACTTTATTCCCCCGAAATATCTCACCACAATAACAAGTATGTCAGTAAGTCCGAAAGAGTTTATCTGACCGAGTATAGGACGTCCTGCAGTACCGGAAGGTTCACCATTGTCATTGGCACGGAAATCCTTTCTTTCTGCCCCAAGCATATAGGCATAACACACGTGGCGGGCATCATAATATTTCTTCTGATACTCCTCAAGATATGCCTTTATCTCTCTAAGTGTACGTACCGGAAGAGCTATAGCTATGAATTTGCTTCGCTTTTCTGTGTAAATTGATTCGGAAATCCCCTCTATGGTCTTATATGTATCTTCCTGCTGCATTTTATGACATTTTGAATGATAATGCAAAGGTAGTTATTTAATGTTTACAAACAAAAAGCCCGGCCATTTCAAAATGACCAGGCTCGTTAAAAGCAATCAGACAAAGCTATTTATTAACACAGATATTAGCAGTTTCCCATTTATGTGTATCAGAACATTTAATATTCAAGACTTGATTTCCTACCTGCATACGGAAATCACCTTTCTCAAGTATCCATTTTCCGTCAGCACCTACAAAAGCAAGATCACTTCCTTTGATAGTCAATGTTACAGTTTTGGTCTCACCCGGCTGTAATTCCACTTTCTTGAATGCGCGCAGCCTGCGGTTCTCTGGTGTGAGCGATGCTACCAAATCGCTGCTGAACAGCATTACAACTTCCTTGCCTGCAACTTTACCGGTATTGGTAACGTCTATAGTAAATTCGAGTTTGTCGTCCACTGTAAATGTATCCTTATTTACACTCAGGTTTTTGTAATCGAAAGTAGTATAACTCAATCCGTAGCCGAACGGCCATTGAACAGAAATCACCGCATCGTAATCATATGCCCCCTCCATCTTGTCCATTTCCTCGCTTACACGATAATCGTACGTTGTAAGTTCTGCCTGGTTTCTTGGATATGTATATGGCATCTTGGCACTTGGATTAACATCGCCGGCAAGTATATTTGCCAATGCATCACCACCATAATTACCAGGTAACAAGATGTTTACTATACCGTCCGCCAAAGGTTCGATATCACTGATAATACGTGGACGACCGCCATTTATTACAAGAACCATAGGTTTGCCCGTCGTAGCAAGAGCTTTAACTAGGTTACGCTGGTTTTCCGAAATTGCAAGGTCAGACAGATTTCCCGGAGTCTCGCAATATGAATTCTCACCGATACATGCAATGATGACATCGACGTTCTTAGCAGCAATTACAGCCTTTTCTATTTCAGGAGCATTTTCTTCATAATATGCACCTTCGGCTACGTATGTAACTCCCTGTTCAAGAGTTACCATATCTGCACCGAACTTGTTGCTTACAGCTTCGTAAATAGTGTTGTACTTACCTGCAAAACGGTCGGCAAGATGTCCTTGCCACGTATAGCTCCATCCACCGTTAAGGCATCTCATGGAATTTGCATTAGGACCTGTTACAAGAATTTTCTTACCTTTTGCCAATGGTAATATGTTGTTCTTATTTTTCAACAATACTTCCGATTCTTCGGCCGCTTTAAGTGCGATTGCGGCATGTTCATTGCTGCCGAATTTAGGATAGTCCTTATAGTCGGTGTTAGGTTTTTCAAAAAGTCCCAAACGGTATTTCAGACGAAGGATACGGCGTACGGCATCATCAATACGACTCATCGGCACCTTTCCTTCTTCAACCAATTCCTTCAGCAATGTACAGAAATCAAGGTCGTAAGGTTCCATAGCCATATCTATACCGGCATTGATGGCGATTTCTATGGCCTCCTTTTTATTAGCTGCAATCCTCTCACGGGTATATAGATTATTGATATCAGCCCAGTCTGTAACCAACATTCCGTCCCATTCTAAATCTTCTTTCAACCATTCTGTGAGCAACTGCCTGTTTGCATGCACAGGGACACCGTTGATTGAAGCACTGTTCACCATTATTGTCAAAGCACCGGTTTCTACGCAAGCCTTAAACGGAGCAAAGCACTTCTCTCTCAAATCAGATTCTGATATATAAGCCGGAGTACGGTCTTTACCTGTACGCGACATGCTGTAACCGAGGTAGTGCTTGACAGAAGCTGCCACACGGTCTTTGGAAACATGGTTAGGGTCATCTCCCTGGAAACCACGGACAGCCTCGCTACCCATTATGGCATTAACAAGGCAGTCTTCACCATAGTTTTCCCAAACGCGCGACCAACGTGGATCTCTAGCCATATCCACAGTAGGCGAATAAGTCCAAGGACAGTTGCTTGCACGCGTTTCGTAGGCAGTAACAACAGCTGACTCGTATGTAAGTTCAGGATTAAAAGACGCGCCAAGATTTATATTCTGTGGGAAAAGTGTTCCGTCGAGAGTATAAGTCGTACCATGATTCTGGTCAAGACCATAAATACAAGGAATACCTATCTCCTTCATTGATACTTCCTGTATATAGCCTATAATTTCTTTCCACTTCTCACGGCTTTGTGCAACCGGCCCGGGAGCATTCAATACAGAACCCACCTTATACTTCCCTATTGCATTCTTTACTTTTTCCTTATCCAACTTAAACTCGCCGTCCACCACATTACCAAGGACATCGACTGAAAGTTCCGTCATCTGTCCGACCTTCTCGTCCAAAGTCATTCGTGACAATGTAGCCTCAACCTTTTTCTCAATATTTGCATCTTTCGTCAAACCTACAGGAGTTGCCGCCTGAACGAGGCAGGCAGCATTTCCTATTATGGACGAAACTAAAAGTAATCTTTTAAAATTCATATTTATCAATTATGTTTCTTGATCAGTAATTAATATTCTTCTGTTACTTTAACAATATTTACTCCATGACCTACCACTATAAACCCACCCTCAGCTGATAATTTGTCAATTATTTCTTGGGTTATAATTATTTCAAGAAAACCTTCTTCATTGACATCAACTTCATAATATCCAGGAAGATCATTCCAATGCGATGTTTTGGCTCCCAATTTATGATAATCATCTTCAGCTTTAAGCGAATAATAAACTTTCAGTTTGGTACCAATAGGAAGATTTTGAATTTCAGTCTGTACTGCAGTAAACGTCTTATTTGGGTTACCATCCTCTAAAGTCCATGAAAGATAATGTTCTCCACTCCACATTTCAGTTACAACTACCCCTCGTACCAATATTTTAATATTCTCCAAATCACCTTCTTGTGTCTTGAATTTTACGTTCCTTCCGTTTTCATCTTTACCGCTCAATATATATTCCCTGTAATCCTCCAAATCAGGACATTGGCAAGTTATTGATTCAAACGATTTTTCTATAATTACTATATTCTGCCCATCCAGACTTAATGTAGAAATCAAATCAAGATTTTGTCCTGTCAGTTTGAACGAATTACCTGGAGTTAATTTTCGTGGTAATGTAGTAACAACAACTGAAGCTTCAATCTGTACATCTATTTCTTCTACTAAATTTTCTTCCACAAGGAATTTCAGACTTTCACCGTCTTTAGTTTTTCCTGACAGTTTATATACTCCATCATCAAGATTTGGACACGTGAATATCAAAGTATTTGAAGTTTGTCTAATAAACGTATTTATAGTTTCACCTCCTATAGTTAACGAAGCTATTTGATTCAGATTCATACCAGTCAAGGTACGTTCCGTATTAGGCCTGTTATTTCCAGACAAGGCTTTAACCAAAGCTCCCTGCGTAACTTCTATTGTATTTGCTCCAAATTCATTACCTTCCGCATCTATCAGCGTAACACGATATGTTCCTGCTGCGATATTGCCAGGAAGTGAAAAAGAGACTGATGTACTTAATGAAGTAATATCAGATTCAGGTATTTCTATTACAGAACTTTCCGAATCACTCTTGCTCTCCGCCACATTGATTCGTTGCAGTGTTATTTTCTTTACCTTGTCAAGGTTGGTTCCACTGATAGTGGCATACCCGCCTGCAGACACCAAACGTTCAGAAACTTTTTCTTCACTTTGAGGGTCCTCTCCCAATGGCTTTATTTTTATCAGAGTTTCACGGCTCGTAGATTTACCTGAAGGAGTTGAAACCACTACTTTAAGATTATATATACCTGTATTAAGATTCATTTCAAGTGTTTTCTCCGTTCCCACTTCTATACCATCCAAGTACCATACAACAGATGTATAGTCTGCCGGAGTTGTAGTGACAGTTATTGATAACAATTTATCCCTGTCAAGTTCCATAAAAGTTTTCATATTCCCATTTTTTTCCAATTCCGGGAAAGTAGGCGCAATTATACGTGGCTCGTCATCTGCGGTCGCAGTAGAGAAAGGTTCTTCCTCATTGCATGCAGTAAAAGACATACCTGCACCTATCAATGCCAATAATATCCAATATATCTTTTTCATATATATACGAATTTAAAATGTTTAATGTATCAGATTTTTATTCTTTATCCCACCATACAGGTATGTTCCAGCTGTTTGTTCCACCCATACGGTCCAAAGCTTCCTTATAACCTTCTTTATTGTATGAAGATTCAAGTATAGGATAACATAGACGCACAGGAATGTCGTATCCACCTGTAAGTTTGTCGGCAGCATAACCATATTCAGCCGGAGATTTCAGCTTCGGATATCCCGAGCGGCGGACATTTGCCCAACATTCTGAAGGATTATGGAAATGTAAAATCCATGCCTGGGTATTGATAGCTTCTTTCTTACCTTCAACAGAAAGAGAATATATAGAACGATTGATAATATATGCATTTATATCATCTTCTTTAATATCACAACCATAGTTATCGTTAAGAAATGCCATAGCTGCCCTAACGCCTTTTTCATAATGCTGTTCTACAGTTTCACCTACGTTCCAACCTTTCAGTTTGGCCTCAGCCAACAGGAATTCAACTTCCGCATAAGTCATTACGACACCTGGATTATCTGATTTCAGAAAATTTTGAGCCAATTTCGGACGGGTTGGATCCTGCAACCATGGATTAGAATAATTTGCATTATCCGGGTACCTGTTCTTTAAGCCTTCGATAATTGAACTCCAATATCCATCGTCAGGCCATGGCTCATACCAGAATTCGCCAGGCTGACATGGATCGAAAGTGGCATTTGAGAATAACATTTCATCAGTCAGGTCAATACGGTTATCAGGTTTTGACTGAGTCAGGCCTTTGTCGAAATAGCAACGTGACAGGACAAAAGTACGTGGGTCATTATTATTATTCAATTCATCGAACAAAGTTGAGCAGATGTAGGTCTGGTTGTTGGCGGGATCGTTACCAAAGAACAGTTGTGACAAAGCATTGCGTCTGTAGTCGGTATAAGCTTCCTGGCCAAAGTTGAACGTAAGATTCATATATTCTATCAACGCATCGTCATCTGCACTTGTCATATAGCCGGCCGGATCGTTATATGCTTTTTCAAACTCTTCCTTTGCCTTATCAGGCGCTACATCGGATATACGCATAGCATAACGCATTCTCAATGAATTGCCGAGCTTTTTCCATTTATATACATCACCGTTGAATATGACATCTCCCGTAATTTCGTCTTTAAATTCATCCAAAGCCGCTACGGCGTTTGTCAGTTCAGTGAAGAAGCTGTTGTATATTTCTTCCTGTGTGTCATAACGAGGGCTTGTAATACCGCTAATCCAGCCTTTCGCAGCTTCCGAGTATGGTGCGTCGCCATATGTATCTGTTATGATAGACATCAGATATACCTTATAAATTATTGCGGCGGAATGTATGTTAACGAGGTTTTCATCACCTTTTGTCTGTGTTTCCACATCTACCAGATTCTTTATGCCGGCAGTATATAGATTTGTCCAGAAACGGTTCATCTCGTTATTGTCAACCTTATGCTGACCTCCGTAATTGGTCGTGTTCCAGCATCCCATAAGTTGCTGTGTGAATGCGTATATATAGCTTCTATATATTTCAATCATTCCAAGGTCACCGTATGTCTGGAGTTCGGCCAAGGTCAACTGTGAGTTGGGGTCAATTTTCTCAGCTTTCGACGGATCGGTATTCATGTCGTCCATGTACTCATCGCTGCAAGCTGTAAAAGCAAGTGCAAGTGTCATGCACATTGCTGTTATTATATATGATTTGTAACGTTTCATTGTGTATTTCTTTTTGATTTACGATTAATTAGAATTTCACGTTTACATTGAATCCGTAGCTTTTGCGTGATGGCAAAGAACCGTATTCCATACCCATACCTGTAGTATTGTTATAGTTTGAATCAGGGTCGATATTAGGAATATTTTTCCAAACAATAAACGGATTACGTGCTACGAAAGACACTGTCAATCCCTGCACCTTATTCTTCAACCATGATTTAGGTAATGAATAGCTCAATGTGATTTCACGGCATTTGATATATGAGTTGTCATAAACGAACATTGACGGAGCGTAACGGCTGATATTCATCCAGTAATCTTCCGGATTTACATAAATATCATTAGGGCGGTATGTTCCGTCTCCATTGTCTATTACACCAGGAGCAATGAATCCGCCTGTCGGCTTCCAGTTTGCCTCGCTTATGCCAAGAGCCTTACGCTGTTCCTCTGATTTATACCATTCTTCACGTCCTTCCAATGTTTCCAAAGCTTTACCTGACTCGTATGCGGCACGGGCAGACATTGAATACAAATCGGCGCCAACCTTGATGTCGAACACAGCGGCAAGGGAAACATTCTTGTATGTGAAGTTCGTTATTACACCACCTGTCCAATCCCATGAAGCGTTACCCAAAATATGATTGCTATTGTCGTATTGTGGCAAACCGGTGCTTGGATCAATCAAGATATCACCATTTTCATTGCGTTTGAAATCAGGACCAATGATAGAACCAAAATTTTCTCCTACTACAGCTGCAATCTGGACATCCTGCCATGTAGCCTTTTCCAATTCGAACAAATCGATACCGTCAACCAATTCCTTTACCTTGTTATTGTTCTTGGAGAAATTGAGGTTCAAATCCCAAGAGAAGTCTTTAGTCTGTACCGGACGTGTATTCAATGCTATTTCAATACCGTTGTTCTGAATCTCACCGGCGTTAATCAAACGGTAAGTATAACCGGAGGTCCATGAACTTGCCATAGCCATAATCTGGTTCTTACTTGTCTGGTTATAATATGTGAAATCCAATCCGATACGGTTATTTAGGAATTTCAACTCCAAACCCATTTCATAAGAGTTTGTCCTTGTAGGCTTAAGATCCGGATTAGGAATCGTAGTGTTGCTTATTGAAGATATAGAGTATCCCGGATAAGTGAATCTTGATTTCGTATATACCAATCCCAACTGGTATGGGTCGGTATCACTACCAACCTGTGCCCATGACACACGGAGTTTTCCGTATGGGAGCAGATTGTGGTTCTTAATTAATTCGGAGAACACGAAACTACCTGAAAATGAAGGATAGATATAAGTGTTGTTGCTCAATGGCAATGTTGAAGAACGGTCGCCGCGTAATGTGGCGTCAAGATACACCAGATGTTTCCAACCTACATTGACAGCACCGTAAATAGAGTTTATCTGTTTTCTGTAGAAGTTCTGTTCAACACTTGTCTCATTGAAACTCATCAACGCCACGACATCACGCACTTTCATATCTTGGGCCGTATTGATAGTTGTTTCATTGTTCACTTTATAAAGGTTGGCTCCCAAAGTAGCGTTGAAATCGAAATCTCCCCAAGTGTTGTTATACAAAGCCAACATCTCAAAGTTATACATACGGTTTCTGAAATTGCTTATCTGTAATCTGCCGGCTTCAAAACCAGGAGTTGTAGGAGCCTTGAAATCCTCAAACTTGAACCAGTTGAATTCAGCACCCACCGTACCCTGAAGCTTGAAATGGTCTGTTACATTCCATATTGCCTTACCATTGAAACGGAACTGGTCTTTATCCGATTGGTTTGAGTTCTTGTAAACATCCCAATAAGGATTTACATTATACGGGTCCAAACCATTCCAGTTAGAATATTCGCCGTTAGCATCCTGATATGTCTTCAACCATTCTTGGTCGTATGTAGTGGCAAGTGTCATCAGGTTTTTACCTACGTTTCCTTTGCTGTCACCAAGTGCAGGACGGTTCTTTACAGATTCACGTGTGTAATTTGTACTGAAATCCAAATCAACTTTTCCCATACTAGTGTTTGCACGCAAGTTGAATATATTTCGGCTCATATTCGTGTTAGGAACAATATCTTTATTACGCATGTCGGTATATGTAAAGCGTACTCCAGATTTTCCATGACTAGAACTTAATGTTAATGTATTTGTTGCAGTCAGACCTGTACGGAAGAAGCCCGACACATTATCTGGAATAATCAAATACGGACGCGAAACGCCGTCAAAATAATCAAGCATATTTGAGCCATCGGCTTTTGGTCCCCAACTCTTGTTTGTATTGGCAACTGCATTTATACTGTAAGTACCATCGCTACCCATACCATATACCTGCTGAACCTCATTCCATTTAGCCAGCTGTGTTTCAAATGTCATTGTACCGTTATATTCAACACTCATGCGTTCGCCATCCTTACCACTTGCTTTCTTTGTAGTGATAAGAATAACTCCATGACTGGCACGGCTACCATACAATGCTGAAGCTGCAGGGCCTTTAAGGACTGACATATTCTCTATATCATCAGGGTTAATACTTGAAATTCCGTCACCCAAGTCATATCCTCCTTCTGTACCTGCACTACCATAGTTGGTATTATCCAAAGGTACACCATCGATTACATATAAAGGCTGGTTGTTTCCTGTCATTTCCGTGTTACCACGCAAGAGTACACGAGTAGAGCCGGAAGGTCCGCCTGCTGTCTGACTGACTACCAAACCTGGAACACGACCCGCCATTGAATTTATCACATTAGTCTCCTTAGCTTTTGTCAAAGCCTCTCCCTTTACCTCATCAACACCATAACCAAGGGCTTTACGTTCACGCTTGATACCCAATGCAGTAACAACGACTTCACTCAGTACCTTACTGTCTTCCTCAAGGGTTATGTCCAACGGCGAATTACCAACTTTAACTTCCTTTGTCTTATAACCGACATAACTGATAACCAATGTCGCTCCGGGCTGTACGTTCAGGACAAAGTTTCCATCCATATCGGTAATAGTTCCGTTAGTGGTACCTTTTTCAACAATAGAAGCACCTATAATAACTCCCATCGCATCTTTTACATTACCTGATACCTGTCGGCTTTGTTGCATTACTGAAAGATTCGCTTCAGCAACTCCAGCATACAATTGCGGCATTCCTCCCAAAAGGGAAAGAGACAATGTACCGCAATACAATGTGTACTTGTAGTTTAATCTCTTCATAAGTTTTTTAAGTAATAGTATTAAGATTAATTATATATTTTGACCCAGTCAACAAACATCTGGGCACTTTCTCCATCCTTCAAGGCTGTTATTTGTGCAGGCTCTGTAATACCGGGAAAATCTCCTCCCACTGCCAAATTGAATATGAAATAGAATTTATCATTGAAATACTCAAACTGCTCGCTACCGGCTCCTATATAAAACTTTTTAATCAAGATATCATCCACCTTTACAATCAGTTCATTCTCGTTCCACTCTAAGGAATATATGTGATATTTGCCATCCTGAAGACTGTTTTCCACATTCATAGTCTGAAAAATCTGCTTATGGCCTTCTACATCAGGACCATAATGAATGGCTGTATTTATATATGTTTCCGATGTATTTGTAGCTATACCTTCTTTTTCTCCCATCTCCATAATATCAATTTCACCACAGGCAGGCCATT
Organism: Bacteroides caecigallinarum; assembly: GCF_021531075.1. Taxonomy (GTDB): domain Bacteria; phylum Bacteroidota; class Bacteroidia; order Bacteroidales; family Bacteroidaceae; genus Phocaeicola; species Phocaeicola caecigallinarum_B. Next base: position 14,841 of record NZ_JADYTJ010000044.1, read on the forward strand.
CTTTGTCGTTGTCGCCCATCATCCAAAATGCAGGCCATAATCCGTTAGCTGTTTTAGGGAGTTTTATACTTGCTTCTACTTTACCATATTGAAAACTTTTTTTGCCTTTGCTGTTTATACGGCCAGAATAAAATTTATCTCCATTTCTCTTGGCCGTCAAAACAAGAACTGTCTTGTCACCGTCCATATCTATACTAACACCATCTTCGGTATATTCCTGAAGTTCATTGTTCACCCAACCGGTTTCATGCGTTTCCTTAGTCCAGACTAAATTATTAAACTCATTGAAATCCTCAGTAAATACCAGATTCCATTGTTTTGAAGGTTCTTCTTCATCTCCTGGTTGCTCATCAGGCTGTTCTGTTTCTTCCTCCTGTCCCTCATTATCATCTTTGATTTCCTCTTCCGTATTATCCGGTTTTACCGGTTCATCATTCTTTGAACACGATTGCAGACTTACTCCAAAGAAGAGTAATAGAAATAAAATTGCTGTTTTCATTACTGATAGTTTTATTGGTTAAACATTATGTATTTTCACTTTCTCTTTTACAGTTAACTAAAGATCACATTCAGCTTCTAAGCTGTCGGCAAAATTGGGTATAATCCTGTTTTTCAGGGTTTGAATACTGACACAAAAGGGTTGAAATCTATCATTTTTGCTTTTTAACCTATAATACATATAAAAATCGGGCTGACAAATCAATAATGCCTTATTTATGAACATTAATTGATTTGTCAGCCCGTAATATAAATATAAAACAATCTATTAGTTTTGCTCCAGGAACTTGCTTGGGGATATACCAAATTGTTTCTTGAACAATATACTGAAATATTTAGAATTCACAAATCCTGTTTCAGCGGCTACATCTGCCACAGGCTTTCCTTGTTTCAACAGTTCTGCCGCTCTCTGAAGACGAATCAAACGTATGAAATCCTGCGGTCCCTTTCCTGTAAGCGATTTTAAACGGTTGTAAAACAATGTACGGCTCATAGCCATTTCCTGGCACAATTGGTTAATATTAAATTCTTCATCATCAATATTATCCATGACGAGTTGTGTTGCATGCTTGATAAAATTCAAATCATCCTCTGATACCGGTACAGCATCATTCTGAACATTGCCACCGTCTGTTTGCCGCATTTCGTCCTCACTGTTCAAAGTATCAGTGACAACAGTTTCATTTTTCTCTATTTGTGCCACCACATTTTTCAGAACATATTCACGAAGATGATTTCTGGTTTCGAGAATACTATGAACCTTCAATCTTAAAATTTCTGCACTGAAAGGTTTAGGAATATAGTCGTCCGCTCCACTTTTCAGACCGTTAACCATCGCGTCATGGGTTACTTTGGCAGTAAGCAATATAAACGGTATACCGGATGTCTGGGGATTTTCCTTTACTATACGACAAAGCTCGTCACCCTGGATACCAGGCATCATAACATCCGACAGAATAAGATCCGGATATTCTTCTGCCAAACATTCCAAAGCCTTACTTCCATCAGATACATCTATAACCCGATAATCACGTTCGAAAATCTTCTTTAAATAACAGCGTAGTTCGTCATTATCCTCGACTATAAGCAATGTATCCAAAGATTCTTTAATATTTTCAGAATCATCACCAATATACTCAGTTCTATTTTCTATAACCGGAGATATCTGTTTATGTATAACATTATTATCAAAAGAAGAATCAATATCAGCCTTGCGTAACGTAACATAGAACGTACTGCCCTTGTTTACTTCAGACTTGTATGATATTTTTCCGTGCATCATATTCACCAAACGCTGAACCTGCAACAGCCCGAATCCTGTACCGGGTTCGTTTGTCTGTCTCGCATTAACAGCACGATAAACATTCTTGAACAGCTGTCTGCCTGCATCAGCAGGAATACCAATACCTGTGTCTTGAACCTCTATAACAACATTCTTTTTATCAGATGAAAGTGACAGGCTGATTGTCCCATTTGCCAATGTATATTTGCAAGCATTTGAAATAAGATTGTCAAGCAACATTTCCATCATCTGCTCATCTGCCATTGCAAACACATCATGTTCAGGCAAAGACATCTTTATATGCAATTGTTTCTTATCACAATATGACTGGAAGCTTACACATTCCTTCACTAACAAATCGTTGATATTTACAGGTTTAAGAGTTACATCTTTCTTATTTGTGTCTATTTTCTCAAACTCAAGCAATTGACTTACAAGCGTATGTAGCTTACGTGTATTATTACGCGCTGTTTCCAACAAGTAACTTACATCATCCGAAAAGTCTTTTTCCTTACTAAGATCTTCCAAAGGAGCCATAATAAGTGTTACAGGAGTCCGTATATCGTGTGCTGTCTCTACAAAGAACTTTATTTTGTCCTCATTATGCCTTTTCTGAAGCTGATTACTCTTATATCTAAGTATGAAATAAAATATACCGAGAACTAAAGACAAATATATTATCCATGCATACCATGAATTCCACCACGGCTGATTGATGTTTATTGAAAGTGAATCTTCCGAAATAATTTCTCCATTACTTTTTCTTAGACTTCTGACTTTTAAAGTGTACAATCCCGGCGATACATTAACATATCTGACAGTTCCATACGAATACACCGCACTCCATGATTTTTCATACCCTTCAAGAATATACTGATAAGCTATATCATGCTGAAAACGATAATTTATTGACTCAAAAGTAACAGAAAATGAATTATATCTGTAATCAAGCTCAACTTTCTTATCCATGAGCATAGCATAAATGGACGGACGCATCTGTATTTCCTTCTCGGGAGAGATATACTCCAATTTTAAATCTGTTATCCTGACAGGTGCGTCGTATTCCTCAACAGCCATCGCATCAGGAGTTATAAAAATAGCCCCATAAGTACTTCCATAAGCAAACCTATCATCAGAAAGTTTGATACATGCCGATTTGTTATATGTCTTATCTGTATCATGAATATAATTCAGATTTGAAACCTTCAGGGCATTTACAACGGCAAGACCTTTACCTGTGCTTGCCCAAATACGCCCTTTATTATCACGTTGCAAGCTATATATGTCGTCCGATAGTAAACCCTCTTTAGTGGTAATAGTCTTTACATCACCAGAATCCATATCATACAGATTCAGTCCACCTCCTTCCGTGCCAAGCCATACAGTACCGTCACCATTAAACAACATTGAAATGATATAAGCACTGACATTCTTATCATTGAACTCACTGGTTGTGGCATAACGTTTGAACTGAGATGTATATTTTTCTACAATACAAAAACCATTTACTGTAGCAACTGCCATTCTCAAAGAATCAACCTCTTCTATGGAATGAACCCAGTTTATATCAAACTCATTTTTACGTTTTCCTTGTTTGTCGGATATAATTAAATTTCCGTTAAGTCCCCCAATCCAAAGATCTCCGTCCTTGTCCTCCTTCACCGAGAAAATATAATTTGTGGTAAGGCCTCCCGGCTTTTGAGTAAGATGTCTTATCACACGTCCCCCTTTATCTATCAGATACAAACCGTCACCATAAGTTCCAGCCCAGATATTTCCATCTCCTGAACTACATAAATCTACTATTACAATAGATTTTAATATATGTTTCCAACGATGATCTGACTTATTCCTAATACTTATACCATCATCCGTGGCAAACCACAAATCATAATTTATATTCTCTTCTATATCATTCACATTATTATTTACCAACGACTGCGGATTTCCCCGCTCATGTGTCATTATATTGATAGGATACTTCAAAGAAATAGCCACAGACACTCCACCAGTATAACTACCTATCCATATATTATCCTGAAAGTCTTTAGTTACGGCATAGATTCCATTGCCACGTAAAAAGAACTCTCCACTATCCTCTGTATTTACAAACAACTTTGTTTCTGAGGTCTGTTTGTTCACAAAATATACTCCGCCACCGTCTATTCCAACAAGTATTCTGTTATTATCATAAGGAGTAATGGCGCGAATAGGATTTAAAAAAGACAGATGTTGACCTTTTATACGATGCAATGAATAATTTCCGAGATCCAGAGTCCACAATCCGCTGTTGAACGTACCAATCCACAACTTATTTTCAGACTTATCGCAATAAAGAGTTTGTACATTTTTATCTTCAACAAGTTGATTTGAAACAGAATCTTCCCTACATGATAAACGAAAAACTCCATTCGATGTACCAACAAATAAAGAATCACACAAACATGCTATGTCATTTATATAGTTGTCTTCTAAAACGCAACATAAAGCACCGTCTGACTTTTTCGAATATAATCCTCTACTCAATCCAAACCAAAGCGTTCCATTTTCATCAGAAAATATCTTATTAAGAATAATTTCCCCCTCAATATACTCACCCAAAAACAAATATAATTCAAAGCTGTCCGTATTTGGTTGATATTTATATATTCTCCCTGTATGATCATATGCCAAAAGCCCCAGTTTATTATCAAAATTAAGCCTGATTATTCTCCCTGCCAAATCACCATAATAGTAATTGGCAGACAATGAATAATTTTTTACTGTACGACCATTATATCTGTCCACTCCAGTTCTGGTGGAAATCCACATCACATTGTCATTATCCTCAACTATCGAGAATACTCTTTCGCTACTCAATCCATCAGTGCGACCTATGTGACGAACACTAAACATACCGTCGAACGATTCGGCATACAAAGCAGAAACAGACAATACAAAAGATATGACTAATACGATATATTTTAAATTTATCTTCATATATTAAATAAACGGACACTTACATCCTTAAATTTCACAAAGGCTAATATGATACAAATATATAGAAAATATATCAAATACTATATTTAGTTAACCTATTTCTAACATTATCTGATAAAGCATCAAATGCTACAGACAGTTACAGGCCAATAATATTACCTAATTTAAAGACATACAGACTACATTAAAATATTGTTTAAACCGTATTATATATTCCAATATACACAATTGCGCCTGATGAATACAGGTGAACTTAGTTCACTTTATTTTCATCAGGCCCAAACAAATATCAATAAAATAAAAATACTGGCATCATTCCAACTTATGTATAATCAATCCCGAACGAAGCTTAGGCTCGAACCATGTAGTCTTCGGCGGCATGATATTTCCCGTATCGGCAATGTCCATCAACTGTTTCATCGATACCGGATACAGTGCTAGAGCCATAGCCATTTCACCACTGTCCACCCTGCGTTTCAGTTCTTCCAGCCCGCGGATTCCGCCAACGAAATCAATCCTCTTGTCCGAACGCAAATCCTTGATGCCAAGTATTTCGTCAAGAATTAGATTTGAAGAGATTGTAACGTCAAGTACTCCTATCGGGTCATTATCATCATATGTACCGGGTTTTGCAGTTAGACTGTACCACTTTCCTGCAAGATACAATGAGAAATTATGGAGTGATGAAGGCTTATAGATACTTTCGCCTTTTTCTTCGACTATGAAGTCTTTCTCCAATGCTTTCAGGAACTGTCCGGCTGTCAGACCATTCAAATCCTTAACCACACGGTTATAGTCAATAATAGTCAACTGCGATGCAGGGAAACATACTGCCATGAAGTAATTATATTCTTCGTCGCCTTTGTGATGTGGATTCTGGGCAGCTTTCTCTGCTCCTACCAATGCTGCGGCTGCACTTCTGTGATGTCCGTCGGCAATATACAGAGCCGGCATATCGGCAAACAGAGCGGTAATCTTGTCAATATCTTCTTTTCCGTCGATAACCCAGAATGTATGTCCGAAGCCGTCGCCCGGAGCTATGAAGTCATATTCCGGCTCGCGTGCAGTATATTTAGCAACAATGGCATCAAGTTCGGCATTATCGGGATATGCGAAGAATACAGGCTCGATGTTCGCATTGTTCACACGAACATGCTTCATACGGTCCTCTTCCTTGTCGCGGCGTGTAAGCTCATGCTTCTTTATTACGCCATTCATATAATCAGGCACATATGCGCCAACAACAAGACCATACTGAGTCTTGCCGTTCATGGTCTGTGCATATACATAATAGTTTTCTTTATCGTCCTGCACCAGCCATCCCTTTTCCTGGAACATCTTGAAATTCTCTACTGCCTTGTCATATACAGCAGGATCATGTTCATCCGTTCCAACCGGAAAGTCTATTTCAGGCTTGATGATATGGTATAATGACTTTTCATTACCCTTAGCCTCTTCACGCGCCTCTTCTGAATTCAATACATCATATGGTCGGGAAGCCACTTCCTCTACCATTGATTTAGGTGGGCGTATGCCCTTGAAAGGTTTAACTATTGCCATAGGCAGAAAGGTTTTTACTTTTTATTTACACGGAATTTCTCGCAACCATCCTTGAAGTAAGCCACAATCTGTTTTGCAGCGGCAATACCGGCATTGATATTAGCCTCGGCTGTCTGGGCACCCATCTTCTTCGGAGTAGAGAAATATCTGCCGGCACATTTAGCGGCAAAATCTTCGTTCATGTCAGGCATAATGTCTGTAACGTACTTCAAGTCCTGACGTTCTTCCATTAATTTCAGAAGTCCTTCTTCGTCGATAACTTCCTTTCTTGCAGTATTTACGAGCAAACCGTTTTTAGGCATAAGGTTCACCATATCGTAATTGATTGATTTGCGTGTTTCAGGAGTCGCAGGAATATGGAGTGACACAACATCACAAGTCTTATAAAGTTCTTCGGCAGAATCTACAGGAGTAACACCATCAGCCTTGATAGCTTCCTTAGGACAGAAAGCGTCGTATGCATAAATGTCCATGCCAATACCTTTGGCGATACGGGCTACATTGCGTCCCACATTACCGTAAGCATGAATACCAAGTTTCTTGCCCATAAGTTCTGTACCGGCCTTACCGTTATAAAAATTGCGGACAGCCATAATCATCATACCGAAAGCAAGTTCTGCCACGGCATTTGAGTTCTGTCCCGGAGTATTCATCACGCATACATTGTGAGCAGTAGCCTCAGCCAGGTCAACATTGTCGTATCCGGCACCTGCACGGACTACAATCTTCAGTTCCTTGGCAGCGTCAAGCACTTCCTTATCAACAATGTCACTTCGGATAATAATGGCGTTTACATCTTTTACGGCATCAAGCAATTGAGATTTCTCAGTATATTTTTCAAGCAAAACGAGTTCATAACCTGCTGCTTCTATTTCCTTACGAATACCATCCACAGCAACCTTGGCGAATGGTTTTTCTGTTGCAATCAAGACTTTCATGTGTAGTAAAATTTAAGTGATATAAAGATAAAAAGGACGTGAAAAGAGAAGTCTCCGTCACGTCCCCTATATGATAATTAATTACGGATTAATGCAATTTTTCGAATTCCTGCATGCACTCTATAAGGGCCTTAACGCTTTCCAATGGCATTGCATTATAGCATGAAGCACGGAATCCACCTACAGAACGGTGACCCTTAATACCCACCATACCACGTTCGGTAGCAAACTTCAGGAAGTCGGCTTCCAAATCCTTGTATTCATCGGCCATCACGAAACAGATGTTCATCAGTGAGCGGTCTTCTTTCACAGTCACTGTACCGCGGAACAGTTTGTTGCGGTCAATTTCAGCATAAAGCAAATCAGCACGTTCCTTAGCTCTGCGCTGCATTTCTTCCACACCACCCTGAGCTTTGATCCATCTCAAAGTCTGCAACGCTGCATAGATAGGCACTACAGGAGGAGTGTTGAACATAGAACCCTTGTCAACGTGTGTCTTATAGTCAAGCATTGTTGGGATATGACGTGTAACCTTACCAAGTGCGTCATCTTTCACAATTACGAAAGTAACACCCGCAGGAGCCAGATTTTTCTGAGCACCGCCATAGATACAGATGTATTTTGAAACGTCGATAGGACGTGAGAAAATATCAGATGACATATCCGCAATCAAAGGAACATTAACTTCAGGGTCTGAATGCAATTCTGTTCCATAAATAGTATTGTTAGTGGTAATATGGAAATATTCCGCATCTTCAGGAATTACATAATCTTTAGGAACATATGTATATCCGTCTTTCTCTGATGAAGCAACTTCCACAGCTTCACCGAAAGCTTTTGCTTCCTTCAGCGCTTTCTTAGCCCAAGTTCCTGTGTTAAGATAAGCAGCTTTCTTTTCGAGGAAGTTATATGGAACCATACAGAATTCAAGGCTAGCACCGCCACCAAGGAATATCACTGAGTACCCTTCCGGGATATTTAGTATCTCTTTAAACAAAGCCACAGCTTCGTCCACTACCGGCTGAAAGTCTTTTGCGCGATGACTTATTTCCATCAACGAAAGTCCAGAGCCGTTAAAATCCAATATAGCTTGTGCTGTTTTCTCTATTACTTCGCGAGGCAAAATAGATGGTCCCGCATTAAAATTATGTTTTTTCATTTGGCAGTTGTTTAATTGGTTTTACATATATTTTAATATCTTACGATTGCGAATTTATGTATTTATTTCCACACGACCAAACTTTAATCTAATAAAATTACATCCACAATTGAAATTTTCTTTCATTTTATGATATGAAGCATAATTTTACTATCATTTTGACACACAACAATCATACTGTGGTGTATTTCGTTATAATAACCATAGCAAATTGAGATAACCCACCATTATTCTGTATGTACACTGACACAAAGTTATCATTTTGCCAGTTCTATCAAAGTTTTCACCCCCTTAATCTTTTCATTTTGTATCAACTTTAACGTTTGTTGGCTCTTTTTTCTTGATATAGCAACAAAAGCATAATGATCCTTAATGTCAACTTTTCCTACATCGTCTTTATTAAGTCCTCCTTTCTTGAAGAGGAAACCAACGATATCTATCTTATTTATCTTGTCCTTTTTACCTTTGCCTATATATAAAGTAACGAACTCCGGTTTCGAAGGTTTGGGTGTTATCTCCGGCAAGATGAACACATCAATCTCGGCAGGAAGATAATCAGGAACTTTCTCTTCGGAATACATAATAATATATGCACTACCTTCGGCATCCCATCTTGCAGTACGTCCGTTTCGGTGTATAAACCCATCTTCAGCTATAGGCAGATGATAGTGGACTACATTCTTTATACCCGAAATGTCAAGTCCGCGAGCGGCAAGATCAGTAGAAATAAAGATATTGCAACTGCCGTTTCTGAACTTATAAAGCGCTCTCTCACGGTCGTCCTGATCCATTCCTCCGTGGAAAGTTTCGCAATAAACCTTCATTGAATGCAGATACTTGCCTACCCTGTCAACACTCTCGCGATGATTGCAGAACACTAGTGTCTGCTCCGAACCAAGACTACAAACCAGCTTATACAATGTCTCAAGTTTATCCTTTACCGGCGATTCTACCTTATATAAATGAAGTCTGTCCGACAATTGCTCATCCGCGTTCAGGAAATTCAGCCTTACACTCTTGTTTACTCCAGTAAATCGCGGTATTTCTTCGGCATCAGTAGCTGAAAGAAGGAACCTCCGGCGCAAATCAGGCAACTTGCCTATAACATCTGCCATTTCCTCCTGAAATCCGAATTCCAAACACTTGTCGAACTCATCAATAACAAGTACACGCACTGCAGAGGCATCTATGTTGCCTTTTCCAAGATGGTCATTCATACGTCCCGGAGTACCGATAATCACCGACGGACGGATACCTTTCATCGTGCGGTGTTCGTCCATAGCCGGACGCCCTCCATAGCAACTCATCACCTGGAAGTCCGTACCCATTCCCTTGAAAACCTGTTCTATCTGCAATGCCAACTCGCGCGACGGAACAAGCACTACAGCCTGCACACCCTCGGCATCCTTCTTCAATGTCTGCACAAGCGGAATGAGGTAAGCCAGGGTTTTTCCCGAGCCTGTAGGCGAAAGCAGCACTATATCGTTTCCTTCCTTATAAGCATCTACAGCAGCCTGCTGCATAGCATTCAACTCTTCTATTTTCAGATTCTTCAGTATTGTACGGATATCCATAAGTTTGTAATGATTTAATGTGTTAATGCAAAAATACGGAAAATAATGCAAAATATTTGCCTCGTACCCAAAAAGTGACGTACTTTGCAACGATAATCAAAAAGAAATATGGCAGACAATTATATAGAAAACAAATACGAACAATATCAAGCCAGAAAGGCTGCATGGCAGAAGTCCGGAATGAAAAAGAAAAAGCCAACTACAGTGCATACGCCAGCTTCAGGTTCAGGCATGCAGAAAACATATCTGCAAAGCCACGTAAAACGTGTGGCTGCGGTACACGACTTGTCCGGTGCAGGAAGAGTGTCGCTCATGGCTGTGATTCCCATCCTTTCCTCAATGGGAATACAAGTATGTCCACTCCCTACTGCAGTCCTCTCGGCACATACACAATATCCGCATTACTCGTTCCTTGACCTGACGGAGGAAATGAAACGAATAATAGATAGTTGGGAAAAGCTTGATATGAAGTTCGATACATTCTACACAGGCTATCTTGGTTCACCGCAACAAGTACAGATAGTAGAGAATTTCATATCGAAGTTCCGCCGTCCGCAAGATATGGTAGTAGTTGATCCTGTACTTGGCGACAATGGCAATCTGTACAAAGGAATCACCGAAGATATGGTGACAGAGATGAAGAAACTAATAAAATATGCCGATGTCATTACCCCCAACATGACAGAAGTTTTCAAACTCCTGGATATGGAATACAAAAGCGAGGTCACCGTGCAGGAAATGAAATCATATCTCAAACAACTCTCTGAGGCAGGACCGGACATTGTGATAGCAACAAGTGTACCAGTGCCTGAAAACACACATATGACTTCAGTCTTTGCATACAACCGCCACGGAAACAGATACTGGAAAGTAACATGCCCTTATCTGCCGGCACACTATCCGGGTACAGGAGATACATTTACAAGTGTAATAACAGGTTCGTTGATGCAAGGAGACAGTCTGCCGATAGCGCTAGACAGAGCCACACAATTCATCCTTCAGGGAATACGTGCCACCTTCGGTTATGAATACAACAACCTTGACGGAATAATGCTTGAAAAAGTGCTCCATAATCTTGATATGCCGATACAGATAAGCAGTTACGAAGTTTTGGAATGACAAAAAGAAGGGGTTAGCAGAGATTAATGGACTACTGCAAAAGAAAACGGTGAAGAAGGCAGGAAAAACCGAGAAATTGGGGTCACTTGGGGTCACTATAATAATATGACCCTTTATTCTCGCGAGAATTCCACACAACCACCAGATAATGAAAACGTTACAGAGAAAGAAACCGATAAAGAGAAGACTGTGGATAACAGTACTGACCCTTCGACGATAATATTTATACCCCAAGAGTATGCCGGCTGCAGAATATAGCCAAAGACAAAATAGAAAGAGACATCACTCTTCTTTCAATTATCACCATATCAAGCAATCTGTTTTCTGCGTTGCGTACCATCTATGGTAATAAGAAATATTCCGCGCATCTTTTTTATACATACATCATTGCCAAAGTAAATGACGGTGCCGGTAAAGGCATGGCAATGAATGCTACCGTTATTATAGCAAAAAACACTAAAGAAAACATGTTGTAAGTAGCTTATTATCAATAATAACAGATTGCATCATTAGGTTTTCACACAGAAATAAAGGTACATATAGTATAAGTGACCCTAAGTGACCCTAAATCGTTATTTCTAACACGGAAATTTCCCGCCCTAAAACGCGGGCAAATTTCACCTCGAACGCGGGCAAGTTTTGGCTGAAACTTGCCCGCGTTTTTTTTACAGATCTGAGAGTTTAAAATTTACAATAAACAACATCTTTCATTATTATCGATGACGAAACAACCAAGTCCTTCCACTATTACTGGAAGAAAAGATACCTTTATCTGTTGTTCCTAATATTTCAGAACCTGAAACCATCAAGTCTTTAAAATAGCCAGTAACAGAAGAACCTACATATCGTATCATCCATGTACGTCCTTGATTAATTGAATATTCAATTTGTCTGCTGTTTTTGGGTGAAATACGCAATATTTCTTTCCCTTGACTGATCATACTTGCCATAAATTTAAGTTTAAAAGTTATTTACTATTATTAAATAATGTCTGTTATATGTTTTTATAAAGTATAGGATATATATTATATCAAATCAATATAAATTCCCTTTATAAAGAGAAGGACGCTCACCATAATGACTGATACATAATAAGTTTACCTCTCCAATCCAATCAGACTCAGTATTGAAAAAGCCTAAATCATCAGGTTCAGAAGTAACAACTCCAGAATTTATATGCTGACCGATATAAGGAACCTGGGAAGCAGAGGACTGTAACTGTGTTTCTATATTACAATCAAATTTTTCCTCCAAGAAGTCCTTATTCCTTTTATCCATCTTCCCTTCTACACAATTTTCCTTGCTCATCAATAAATCTTCAATAGTATCATATGTACCCATTCTACTCTTAAGCCAGCTCTTTACTTCCTCATGAAAATAAATTTCCAGATTTTCAAATGATATAATTCTAAGTTTAAACTTGGCCTTAGGAATGTTCAGCGTCGTATCACGAGGAACTTCTCCCATAATATTACATTCATCTATAATGGACTTTAGAATATCTATTGTTGAAATTTCAAGGGTATCAACAAGTTTTATCACATCGTTCTTCATGGATATATCAAGAAGATTATCATCTACCACATCGTTGATTGCACGAGTGGACAAATTGGTAAACTCTTTGATATAGCGTATTCTGCCAGGTCTTCCCAAAAGATTCTCATCTACTCTTAATCGGTTTGTTGTAAGAATATACAATTTACGCTTACTGTTATATACTCCATCTATCATCTTCAATAGAACTTCCCTATCCTCACTGAAGGTTTTTTCCGCTTCGTCGATAAATATTACACACTCAAAATTAAGGGACTGTATAAATTCCAACATACCATCATAAGGCCTGGAAATAATAATAACTGGCAAACCAATACGATTACTCAAAAGTTTTGCAGCAATAGTTTTACCTGTTCCTTTCAAACCATTGAAAATAACACCTAAATTTTTACTGCTTTCCTTGAAAATAGCTGAAGACCATGTCTTTATAACTTTATTCATTATTTCATCACAGTCCAAATCATAAATCTTAAAATCAAAGACGAAAGAATCATCAATCTTTTCCAATCCAAGTTTCTTTAAATGTAAATCCTCGTAAATTCTGAAAATACCTTCTCATGGACTGGGGAATAATGTTGCTGAACCTGGTATAGGATAATATATTCCACCTTCATTAATCCATTTCTGTTTGTCTGCCATAATAATAGGCTCTGACTTTATACATATACTGTTATCACTGAAAAAATCTTTTTTGTGGATAACATATCTTTCCAAATCTGCAATTTCCCCATAGCCGGTAATACCACATTTCCTCTCAATACATTTATATGTAAAACCATTTTTTATTGCTATTCTACGTGAAGCATCATTACGAGGGAAAACGCTGATAGTTAAAGATGAAGCATTCCTTTCCTGGAAAAGATATTTCTTCATGCAATCCACAACTTCCGTCATATAGCCATTACCACGATAATCCTTATTCAAAAAATAGCACAATTCATAATCTTTGTCAATAAGTAAAGAGCAGGATTCTTTCATTATATTCCACTCTATAACCCCAATAGCTTTAGATTCGTTTTCTTTGATTGTAATGACAAACATATTTTTATTTTCAATACCTCTCCGAACTTTACCTTCTGCTTCACTTATATCGTGCATAGTACGGAATCCTGTATTAATT
>NZ_JADYTJ010000045.1 GCF_021531075.1 Bacteroides caecigallinarum
TTATATGATGCTTGCAAAAATATATTTGTTGGAAAGAAACTATGAAGATGCTGAAAAATGTTGTGATATAATAATTGAATCAAAAAAATATAATTCTGGCAGTATAGTATGGGGAGGATACACTAATGTAACATCTGAACCAATTGAGACTATAAACTCTTTGACATATGATGAAGTATCACTTATGAAATCTATTACTTCTTTAAAACTTGGAAAAGACTCAGGATATACTACTTCAGAATTAATGCAAAATGCACAGAATGTTCTTCAAGGAACAGGACAGCTATATCCATATGCAAGAATATTGGAAGGAAGTTTCGATGTTCCTGGTTTCGACGCAATCAAAAACAGATTGTTGCCTATACCTATGCGTGCATTGGAAACTTATCCAACTTTGAAACAAAATGAAGGATATTAATAATTAAGAAGAAATATGAAAGCATTAAAACAATTAAGCCGAGGTATCTTCTATTTGTTTTTCATGTTGATACCGGCATTTACACTGTCTGTAACAATGACATCTTGTGAGAAACTCTTTGATTTGATAGGAGGTGAAGAAGAAGATGATGATGAATACTTGGATGAAATGCAAATAACAGTTGACGGAAAAGAACCTTATTTCAAGTTTCAGTCAGAAGAAATCAGAATACCTCAGTCTATGAAAGACGATTACGACAAGTTAGTTGTGGAATAGGAAACAAATCTGGCGCAGTTTTGTTCCTTTGTTATAGATTCACATCTGAAAATGAAGGAGGTAGAATATGAAAAAGGAATAATACCATATTGCATTTTCAAGAATCTTGATTATTATGCATCAGATTATAACAGAGCAGAATTTGATTTCTATCCTAATAGTAGTGATACGGAAGTAAGAGACACAATTTTGGTTGTTAATCCTTTCAATTTTGACGAAGTTATAGCTAAAATTCCTATTGTACAGGAAGCCGGGGAATTTGTTAAAGCGGTAAGTTATACGGCAACAGATAAAACTTTAACTTTAAAACTTGAAAACAGTGAGAATGCTGTAGGTTATGGCTATATGGTATTGACGGAAAAAGTTCCTCTTAGCATACTTCAGTATGAAGTTCATTTTAACGATTATCAGGCTTTTAGAGAAAATGAAATACGTGGCTTGGTAGGTAGTGATGATAAAACATGTAATTTGGATGTTTTGTGGCCTGATAGAACATATTACATTTATATTGCAGCAATGGATGAAAATGGCATATTTACAGGTATAACAGAATTTGAAGCCAAATCTGCTCCTGAAAAGTAGTAAATTAACCTGAAACGCCAGTGAACGTAAAATAAACGGCTCCTGAACACTTATTGAACAAAGTACAAAACCTGTTTTTAGGATTTAGAACCTGTTCAAACACTGTTCAGAAGCCGTTTGGTATATGTATTTACTGTCTACTTTTTGAGGCCAGTACAAGGCCAGTACATTTTGATATCGTAATCTGCAGAAAAATGTATGTCATAGTATGAATTATCTGCAGAAAAATGTATATTTGTATCAAATTCATCCGCGGAAAAATATGGCTGTGCCAAGAATTATCTGCGAAAAAATGTAGAAATGCTATGCAAAGGATTGTTTTACAGAAATTTATAGAATGGAAGCATAGAACTGACAGAAAACCGTTGATAGTAAATGGCGCCCGTCAGGTTGGCAAGACATGGCTTCTTCGTGAGTTTGCCAAGGCTGAATATATAAAGGAAGCATATATTGTTTGTCGTAAAAATGATATTATCAGACAAATTTTTACCCAGGATTTTGATGTGGACAGAATACTTCGTGCTTTACGTGCATTGTCCGGTGTCGATATAACTCCGGGAGATACGCTTATAGTTCTTGACGAGGTTCAGGATGTGCCTGAAGTTCTTGAGTCCTTGAAATATTTCTGTGAGGAAGCACCGGAATATCATATTGCTGTAGCCGGTTCTTTGTTAGGCATATCTTTGCATCATGGTGTTTCTTATCCCGTTGGGAAGGTAAACGAAATCTATATCTATCCTATGAATTTTGAGGAGTTTGTTTTAGCAAAAGGAGAAACAGAGATTTTTAAACTCCTCGTCAACCGTGATTATATGACGATGAATCTTATTCATGAAAAGATTGTAGATTTGTTGAGGCAGTATTATTATGTGGGTGGAATGCCTGAGGCGGTAAAGAAATATGTGGAATCTGATTCTCTTGTGGAGGTAAGAAGAATACAGGAAGAGATACTAAGCGGTTATGAACTGGATTTATCCAAACATGCTCCCAAAGAGCAGGTAGCGCGTATCCGTATGGTATGGAAAAGTATTCCGTCGCAATTATTCAAAGACAACAAGAAATTCATATATGGTGCATTAAGGAAAGGCGCAAGGGCAAACGATTTTGAAATCGCTATCCAGTGGCTGGTTGATTCAGGGTTGGTCTATAAGGTTCCAAAGTGTACAAAACCGGCTTTACCGCTTGATATTTATGAGGATTTAAGCTGTTTTAAGTTATACATTCTTGACGTTGGTCTGTTGGGAGCGATGGTTAATACAGAACCTGTGCAGGTCCTGATAAATAATAATGTTTTCGTAGAATATAAAGGCGGAATGACGGAACAGTATGTGCTTCAGCAAATGAAAAGCCATGGTGTATCTCCTGTTTATTATCATAAAACGGACGACTCCAGACTGGAACTTGATTTCGTAATACAGCAAAATGCGAGATTGTTGCCTATAGAAGTAAAGGCTGAAGGGAATGTAAGGGCAAATTCGTTGACGGTATTGCTTGCCAAGAATCCTGATTTAGAAGCAGTCAGATTTTCTATGTTACCCTATAAGGAACAGGGACAACTGAAGTGTGTGCCATTGTATGCAGTTTAGGCATATTCAGCCCCCGTTCAGTGAACGCTCACCGAACGGGGGCTGAACTATGATATTACACGTATGCGGCAGTTATGATACCATATCAGGAATCATATAGATTATGTCCTCCTGTACTCCTTTGGATTTCAGCATATCTGAATCATCCGAGAACATGGTATAGAACGATGTCTCACCGTTTGTCATTTCTTTGGCCCTTTTGTAGAAACTTATGCCCGACGGTATATCTCCTTTGACCGTGTAGACGTGTCCCATGTTCATCCAGTCTTCGGCTTTGGCATCGGCCTTTTCAGTTATCTTGGCGTACATGCTGATGGCTTCATCGTTTCTTCCGGTCATAAAGTAGCACCATGCTATTGCCCTTTGGGCAGATGTTCTTCCCTTGGTGAGATATTCCACTTTGAACATGTATTTCAGGGCTTCATCATACTTTTCGTGCATGATATATATTTGTCCTATCTGATTGCATATATTGATGCTGTCCGGATTAACGGCTTCCGCCTCCTTAAGGAACTCTAAGGCCTTGGAGTTGTCACCCTCTTTTCTGTAGCACAGAGCTAAGTTCTTCAATGTCCATTCGTCTCCGGGTGCAAGTATATTGGCTGTTTCCAGAGGCTTGATTGCCATCTTGTAGTTCTCGTTAAGTATATGTCCGTATCCCATCTTCTGGAAAGCTTCTACATTCGTTGGGTCATCTATGGTTATGTCCTTATACAGCAGCAGAGTGTCGTAGGTATGTCCTTTTGCAAACAGATAGTCTGCCAAAGGCTTTATTTTGCCGTCCTCTTTCAGCAGGCTGAGAATCTGCTCGTTATCCCATACCTCGATGTCGCCGCTGAAGATATCATTCCTGTCGTTTTTGGTTCCCCACAACTTGCAGAAACGGTATAAATCCTGTATGAAATGTCTGCTTTCCATGCGTCGGCGGTTTATCGCGCTGTCTGTTCCTTCCTGTTCCTTAAGGATTTGGTTTTGTGCCGAAAGTCCGGAACTTAATGCGTCAACCGGCAGGCTCGGCATTGTCTTGAAGGTAAGACACAAGGAGAATTTGTCGGAGTTACACATGTCAGTGGCATTTCTCAGAGTTTCTATGAACGATGCATAGCTGTTTTGTGAGTCAATCTGCATTTCGTATATCTCCGGTGTGTTTTCGCCGAATATGTAGAACCAGTGCGACGGCTCGTAGAAGAAAGGATATTTTTTCAGCTGCGAGAAAGTACACATATTTGTATCGGCACCTTCCTGACGGAGCATATCGAGTTCCTTAATCTGGTCCTTAATCTTCTCGATGCTGTCTTTCCACTGTGGATTGAACTCGGTTAAATCTTCTAAATTAATATCGGATATATCCTTGATAGGTTCCGTCATGTTCGATGATTTCATGATGGAAGGTATTATTTCATCCCTCATCTTCTTGTCTATATCCTCAGTGTCGAGCGAAAGAATGATTTGAAGAATTACTGTGTACAGGTCGCTGTAGAAATACGGTTTGTCTTTCAGCAGTTCAAGCTCGTTGAACAGGTTTGGGTATGAGTATTCCATCGCGTCGCTGTTTATGTGCATTCCCAATACCAGTCCTACCAATGCGCGCTGCGATATGAGGGGATTCGGACAGTTCATGTACAGATGTATGAGGAAACGGAATTTATTCGGGTCAAGAAGATACGTCATGCTGAGGCAGACGGCCGATGCCATGAGAGCCTTGTCGCTGTCAGGGATTAAAGGAGAATCGGCTATTGCCATAGCCTCCTGATATTCCTCGTTACTCCATGAGGTAGGCAGCCAGATTTTGTTGAAAAGCTCGTCTATTACAGTCTGGTGCCTTTTCAGGATGTCCTTCATCTTCGTTTTTCTTTCTTCGCCGTCAAGCATGGATGCAATGCCCGTTTCATCGTGTATTCCCTCTAAAATCATGCAGATTTCGGAGTATGAATGCATCGGATAATTTCTGTTGGCAATGTATTTTCTTGACAGGTAAGTATTGTTGGCTTCCAGTTTATGCTGCAGCTCAGTCCTGTCGTTGATGGCAAATGCATTTCTGAACAGCTGGTTATATAGTTCTTTTCTATCCGGATCGTTCACTCCCTGTGCTGCATATTGAATCATGTAGCCGTATGTGGTCCTCAGGTTTTCTATTTCCGATTTTATCTGCCAGTTGTCAGTCGAAGAGGCAAATTCTGTAAGTTTTTCAAGTGCTTCATTCATATAGTGGTTATGAAGCAGTTTTTTTATTTCGTTATACATATCATTAATTCATTAATAGACTATAGGTGCAAAAGTAATAAGAAATTTGTAATTTTGCACAAACTTATAAACTCACGAACTCAAAAACTCACAAACTAATAAACTCAAAATGACTATCTCAGAATTACAAAACGTATATGCTTCACATCCTAACAGCAAGGTTATGGCTTCTGTTCTTAAGGATGGAAGTGCTAAAACTATTTATCTGGGTGGTGTACATGCTTCGTGTGTATCATTGTTCTTTTCGGCGTTTATAAAAGAAAATCCGTCAGTATATGTGTTTGTACTGAATGACAGCGAGGAGGCAGGATATTTCTATCACGATATGGTACAGGCCAATGGTGATGCGGATATTCTGTTTTTCCCATCGTCGTACAGGCGTGCCATCAAGTATGGGCAGAAAGATGCTGCAAACGAGATTTTGCGTACCGAGGTATTAAGTCGTCTGGAGAAGAAAGATAATGTGGCTGTGGTAACATACCCGGAAGCGCTGGCCGAGAAAGTGGTGTCGAAGAAACTTCTTACGGACAAGACTGTATCGCTCAAGGTGGGACAGAATGTGGAGACTGATGCGATAGCGGCACAATTGGTATCGTTGGGATTCGACCATGTGGACTATGTATACGAACCGGGACAGTTTGCCACTCGTGGAAGTATTCTTGATGTGTTTTCCTTTGCTTCGGAATATCCTTACCGTATAGACTTCTTTGGGGACGAGATAGACAGTATACGAACTTTTGAGGTGGAATCGCAGCTTTCGAAAGAGAAGAAGACGACAGTCAATATTGTTCCCGAACTGACAGGAGTTGCATCCGGCTCTGTTTGTTTTCTTGATTTTCTTCCTTCGCAGGCATTGCTGTGTGTGAAGGACCTGTTGTGGGTGAGAGAGAGAATACAGAGCGTTCATGATGAGGTACTTTCGTCGCAGGCGATAGTTGCAGCCGAAGATGGTGGCGAAGAGTTGCCTGACATTCGTAAGACTATTATTTTAGGAACAGACTTTACAGACAAGGCTCTTGATTTCAGAAGAGTGGATTTCGGAGCTAAACCTGTAGGAACACCACAGGTAAAACTCGCTTTCGAAACTTCGGTTCAGCCAATTTTCCATAAGAATTTCGATATGGTATCGTCTTCGCTGAATGATTTTATCCAGAGGGGATATAAGGTATATATATGTTCCGACAGCTCTAAACAGACCGACCGACTGAAGGATATATTCAAGGAGAGGGGAGACAAGATAGATTTCGAACCTGTGGACCGCACGCTGCATGAGGGTTTCGTAGACCATACCATGCACTTGTGTATATTCACTGACCATCAGATATTCGACCGTTTCCATAAGTACAATCTTCGCAGCGACAAGGCACGCAGCGGAAAGGTGGCTCTTTCGCTAAAGGAACTCAATCAGTTTGAGCCGGGTGATTATGTGGTACATATAGACCACGGCATAGGACGTTTTGCCGGACTGGTGCGTGTGCCTAACGGGAATACCACTCAGGAGGTTATCAAGCTGATTTATCAGAATGACGATGTGGTGTTTGTATCAATCCATTCGCTTCATAAGATTTCCAAGTATAAAGGCAAGGAAGGTGAACCACCGAGAATCAGCAAACTTGGAACCGGTGCGTGGGAGAAAATAAAGGAACGTACGAAGACCAAGATAAAGGACATTGCACGCGACCTGATAAAGCTATATTCGCAGCGCAAGCAGGAAAAGGGCTTCAAGTACAGTCCGGACAGCTTCTTGCAGCATGAACTTGAGGCATCGTTCCTGTACGAAGACACTCCGGACCAGTCGAAAGCCACTCAGGAAGTGAAAGCCGATATGGAGAGCGACCGCCCAATGGACAGACTCGTATGCGGAGACGTAGGTTTCGGTAAGACGGAAGTTGCAGTGAGGGCTGCTTTCAAGGCAGTGGCCGACAATAAGCAGGTGGCAGTGCTTGTTCCTACAACAGTTCTTGCGTACCAGCATTTCCAGACCTTCAGGAAACGACTTGAAGGGTTGCCATGCAAGGTGGAATATCTGAGCCGTGCCCGTACAGCTAAGGATACAAGCCGAATATTGAAAGAACTTGCCGACGGGCAGATAAATATCCTTATAGGGACTCACAAGATAATAGGCAAGAGTGTAAAGTTCAAGGATCTTGGCTTGCTCATTATTGACGAGGAACAGAAGTTCGGTGTAAGCGTGAAGGAGAAACTCCGTCAGATAAAGGTGAACGTAGATACACTTACGATGACAGCCACACCTATTCCGCGAACACTCCAGTTCTCGCTTATGGGCGCCAGAGACCTTTCCGTGATACAGACACCTCCGCCTAACAGATATCCTATACAGACTGAGGTGCATACTTTCAACGAGGAGATTATAACTGAGGCTATAAACTTCGAGATGAGCCGTAACGGTCAGGTGTTCTTTGTGAATAACCGCATACAGAACCTTGCAGAACTGAAGGCTCTGATTGAAAGAAACATACCTGATTGTCGTGTATGTATAGGTCACGGTCAGATGCAGCCTGAGGAGCTGGAAAAGATAATCTTCGATTTTGTGAACTACGATTACGATGTACTTCTTGCCACGACCATAATAGAAAGTGGTATAGACATTCCGAATGCCAATACCATAATCATTAATCAGGCACAGAATTTCGGATTGAGTGATTTGCATCAGATGCGCGGACGTGTGGGACGTGGCAACAAGAAGGCTTTCTGTTACCTGCTTGCACCGCCATTGAGTTCACTCACACCAGAGGCACGCCGCCGATTGCAGGCTATAGAGAATTTCAGCGATTTGGGCAGTGGTATTCATATTGCCATGCAGGACCTTGATATCCGTGGTGCAGGAAATATGTTAGGAGCAGAGCAGAGTGGTTTCATTGCTGACCTTGGTTATGAGACTTATCAGAAAATTCTTGCCGAGGCTGTTACCGAACTTAAGAATGACGAGTTCTCCGAACTTTATGCCGATGAGGTAAAAGCTGGTGACGAAGTTCTCAGTGGCGAAGGATTTGTGGACGAATGTACTGTGGAGAGCGACCTCGAACTGTTGTTCCCTAACGAGTATATACCTAGCAGCAGCGAAAGGATGTTGCTTTACCGCGAACTTGACAAACTGGAACTGGACAAAGATGTGGATGCTTTCAAGGCACGTCTGATAGACCGTTTCGGGGCAATTCCGCCTGAAGGAGAGGAACTGATACGTATAGTTCCGTTGAGACGTATTGCCAAACGTCTTGGTATAGAGAAGATATTCCTGAAATCGGGACGTATGACTCTGTTCTTCGTAAGTAATCCTGATAGTCCATACTATCAGAGCGAGGCTTTCGGTAAGATAATAGGCTATATGTCGCGCTATCCGCGCCAGTGTAATCTCAGGGAGCAGAACGGAAAACGCAGTATGATTATCAAAGATATAAAAGACGTACAGTCGGCCGTAAGGGAGCTGCAGGAGATAACGAGTATACAGCTGATGAGTTGACAAGGCTTCATTAACTGGTAGTCAAGGTTTTAAACTACGGGCAGATAACTTTTCATCACAACGATGGAAAATTATCTGCCCGTAGTCTTTTTATAGAATAAGTTTTGTAGGAATTGGTTTTTATTTTTGGAGGGAAGATAATTACAATTAATGAGTGGGGATTTGTTACAGCTTTGTAATAACATATTTTTTTCTGTAATCTTTTATTGTGAAAAACACACCTTATAATATATTCAATGTGCATCTTATAACATCATTTATTTTTGTATCATACTTGCAATAGGCTTGAAATGCTTATGAAATATCCGGCTTTTACTTTCGCGTCAGAAATTAAGAGAAAGAGACTATATGAAATTTAAGCTGGTATTGGTTATTGTGTTGTTTGTTTCAATTGCGGCAAATGCACGTATAGTTAGAGGTGTTATTAAGGATGCAAAGACAGGAGAAGAGATAATAGGTGCATCTGTTGTAGTGAAGGAGGAACCTTCGAAAGGTACTGTTTCCGGACTAAACGGAAGCTTTAATCTGAATTTGGAATATGGCAAATGTACATTGATTTGTTCGTATATAGGTTATGAAACCTATGAAGTGGTCGTTGAAGCCAATAATGCTGAAGTACTTATCCCTTTGAAAACGGATGATGTAATGCTGGCAGAAGTCACGGTGGTGGCAACCAATCCAGGACGTACTGAGGCGGGAGCTAGAGGAATAGAGAGAAAGGCTATGAATGTGGTGAATGTGATGAGTGCAAAAGCTATAGAACTTTCACCGGACATTACAGTGGCAAATGTTATTCAGAGAATGTCGGGTGTGACAGTAGAAAGAAACAGTAGCGGTGAAGGACAGTATGCAATTCTTCGTGGTATGGACAAGCGTTACAATTATACTTTGGTAAACGGAGTTAAAATTCCAAGTCCGGATAATAAGAACCGTTTTGTTCCGCTCGATATATTCCCGTCAGAAATGCTTGACAGACTTGAGGTGACAAAATCTCTTACAGCTAATATGGAAGGCGACGGAATAGGTGGAGCTGTTAACCTTGTGATGAAGGACGCACCTTCGGAACGTCAGTTTACAGCGAATATATCTACCGGATATAACTCAATGTATTTCGGTCGTGATTTCCAGTCGTTCAATAAGGGAACAATCACAAAGAAGTCTCCATACGAATTGAAAGGTATGCCAGAGGCATTTAAGGTAAGTGATGAGGATTTCTCGCACGATAATTTACATATGACATGGAAGAAACCTTTACCCGACCTGACAGCAAGTCTTTCATACGGTGACCGCTTTTTTGATAATAAACTTGGTGTTATGTTGTCAGGAAGTTTCCTGAATACTTATCGTGGAAAGGAAAGTGAGATCTATTATCAGTCAGGACGTGAAGTAAATAACACGGAAACAAGAAATTATTCAGACCAGCAGACACGTATAGGTGCTCATGCTAAGTTTGATTATCATATCAGTCCGAAACACAAACTAACATGGTACAATGGATATATGGACATGCGTGAAACAGAGGTACGTGACCGTCTGGATAAGAAGGAAGGTTATGTGCGAATGAAATGGAACCGTCAGTATATCATCAATTCTACATTGAAAGGTGAACATTCATTTCTTGCCGACAATGCCTTGCATCTGTCATGGTCGGCAGTGTTGTCAAAAGCTTTTAATGAAACACCTGACAATAATGAAATATCATTGCTGGGAGGTGGTGATCGAGTGGCTGTGAATAGAGCTTTGCTTAATCGTTGGGAACATAATTCGGATCGTGACAAGGCAGGATACATTGATTTGTCTTATAAACTGGATTTATCTGACTCTGAATTGGAATTCTCGGCCGGAGGTATGTTTCGTGACAAGAAAAGAGATAGTTTCTTTAATGAATATACATTTGAAACAATATTGGGAGAAACTCAAAAAAGAGGAGAGGACTGGAATAACTATGACGAAATAACGTTCTATTACAAAACACGTAATATTAGTGGAGCACTGAATTATGATGCTACAGAACAGATTGGTGCCGGTTACGGTATGGCCAAATATTCATTTAACAAATGGGAATTCATAGCCGGTGTACGTGTAGAACATACCAATCAGGGGTATTTACTAAAATATCCAACAGAAGGAGTTGATGCTGAAGGTAACCAGAAATATGTTGACATATTACCGAGTTTCCATACCAAGTATGAAGTTCATGAAAATGCCAATATGCGTTTCTCTTATGCACGTGCTATAAACCGCCCAAGTTTCTTTGAAATAGTTCCTTACACAATATTGAATGAAGATTTCAGCGAGAAAGGTAATCCTGATTTGAAGCATACGGTAGCAGACAATCTGGATTTGCGTTACGAATTCTTCCCAAGATCGTCAGAACAATTTATGGTGGGGTTATTCTACAAATATATTCAGGATCCAATAGAACAGGGATTGGTTCCTCAAGGGCAGGATTTGTTTTATATTCCAATGAATTTTGGTGATGCATCAAATCTTGGCGTAGAAGTGGATGTGATGAAATATTTCAATTGGTTTGGAATAAAGGCAAATTACACTTATACACATTCAAAAATTACAACGGACAAACGTATGATGCAAGGTTCAGACGTAGTTGTAGTACAACAGACAAGACCTCTTTATGGTCAGGCAGCACATGTCGCTAATCTTTCACTATTGTTGAAGAACAGTAAATATGGTTGGGAAGGCCAGATAGCAGGAAGTTATACAGGAAAACGACTGAGTGAAGTTTCAAATTATTTTGATGATGATATCTGGGAGGATGGCTATATGCAGCTTGATGCATCCGTAGAAAAAAGTTTCAAAAATGGAATTTCAATATATGCTAAAGCTTCGAACCTGCTTGATACTCCTTTGCTCAGATTTACTCATAAAGGACCTCATACAGATGGTATAACTGGTTTTGAACGTAAAAACGGTAATCTTATAGAACGTAAAGAATGGCACGGACAATCGTTTATGCTTGGAGTGAGATACAAACTTTAATAGGTATTAAAATATAATTTACTAACAATTTTAATTTTTTTTGAAAAATGAGACTTAAGAATTATTTTTGGGCAAGTGCTGCATTGATCAGCTTGTCGTTGATGGCATCTTGTACAGAGGAATTGGAGAATGATCCTATTGATGATGAAAAACCAGGTGTAGAAGATTCTACAGATTTGGGCGATTTTACTAATAACGATGTTGTGGAATGGGAAGCAGGTAAGATAGTTGAATTGAAAGATCATTTCACTGTTCCTGAAGGTAAAACTCTTATTATTAAAGAAGGCGTTCAGGTTATAGCTACCGGGAAAGTAGGAATGAACGAATTGCCAATTGAGTTTACAGTAAAAGGTAATTTATATTGCCAGGGTACAGCAGAGAAACCTATCCTTTTCTCAATTCCTGAAAATGAAAGAACTGAAAGCAATATCTTTGAAGGAAAATGGGGTGGTATCGTTGCTACTTCAACATGTCAGGAAATGCTTATTGACCACACTATCATCGAGTATGTTGGCGGTGAAGTGTTGGAAGGCGCTCCTGCAGCAGTAGCCGGAATTTATGAACCAGGTGACGACGCTTATCCTCAGATTACAACTAATAATACTAAAGGTAATTATGTTATTACAAACTCTATCCTTCGTTATGGTGTGTCTGACGCTATTTATATGATGGGGGGTAATGCCATTATTGCAAATAACATATTCTGTGCTAATGGTAAAACAGGCGAAGAAGCCGTAAATGTCAAGTCTGGATGTGTAGTTGACGTAGCTGGAAACTTGATGTTCGCTCCAAATACAAATGCATTGAAATTGTCAAGTAAATCACAGAGTGAAGAAAGAGCTCAAGCTAAGATACAGGCTTATAACAACACTATCGTAAATGCCGGATGGAGACGTGACGAAGATAAAGGTGGAAGTATCTACGTTGAAGAAAATGCTAACGTAAAAGTATTCAACAACCTTTTGGTTAACTGTAAGTTCAAAGCAACTACTCCTTTCTGGAACCAGGATTCTTCCGACCGTTATGACAGAACAAACTCTGTAATTGATTATAACTATTATGCTTCTGGTTCACAGAAGATTGATAATTCTGAATATGTCTATGAAGCAGGGATAGAATATGCTTGGCAAGGATATAACTATTCTTATACTCTGGAAGATGAAGATGATGGAGAGGTTATATATATAAGTATGTATGATACAGAAGAAGTAGACGTACATTCAGTTGTCGCTTCTGAGAGTGATTCTAAAGACCCTAAATTTGCATCATTCGATATTAATTCTGTTCGTTTGCTTGATTATCAGCTGTTTGATACAGACGGAACTCAGAAATATGACTTCCATCTTCAGGCTGGTTCACCGGCTTTGAGCGGAGCATATAGCGGTACAGATATGCAGCCTGCATTCGTGTCAACAGGTTTGACAGTAAACGGCAAAACATATAAGTCTCCGGCTCCAGAAGCACGCTATGGCGCTTATGGTCAGAAGTAATCATTAAATTGATATATGTAAAAATAAGTCCGGACAAGTTTCGGACTTATTTTTTTGAAAATGTTTCATATCAGGAATAATTTTCAGATTCATTTCAGATTTGAGAAATACTTTTGCACAAGTAATAAATAAAATTATAATCTATAAATATAACAACATCATGAACTCATTAAGAAAGAACATTATTACGCTATTTATGGCTTTGTTTGTCGTTACAGTTTCTTTTGCACAAACACCTGAAAGCTGGAAGACTCTTGAAAAGCCATTGAACTTCTATCTTGCCAATGACTTGGGACGTAACGGATATTATGACCAGAAACCTATAGCTGAGCTGATGGGTACAATGGCCGAGAATGTAGACATTGAATGTGTTATAGCAGCCGGCGACGTACACCATTTTGAAGGAGTACGCAGTGTGAATGACCCTCTGTGGATGACAAACTATGAACTTATATATAGTCATCCGGAACTGATGATTCCGTGGTATGCAATTCTTGGTAATCATGAATATCGTGGAAACACTCAGGCTGTGATAGATTACAGCAAAGTCAGCGCCAGATGGAATGTGCCAGACCGTTATTATACCTTCGCTATGGAAAATGATGGGGTTACTGTACGTTTTGTGATGGTTGATACAGCTCCGCTTCTTGACAAATATCGTGAGGATACGGAAAAATATCCTGATGCATGCAAGCAGGATATGAACAAACAGCTTGAATGGATAGATTCTGTTTTGGCTGCTGCCAAAGAAGACTGGGTACTTGTAGTGGGACATCATCCTATCTATGCTGAAACAGGAAAAGATGATTCTGAAAGACTTGACTTGCAGAAAAGACTGGATTCAATTCTTCGCAAGCATGCAAATGTAGATATGTATCTGTGCGGACATATACATAATTTCCAGCATATACGCAAACCGGACAGCAAGATAGATTATGTTGTGAATACTTCAGGTTCGCTCAGTCGTAAGGTGAAGCCTATAGATGGAACGAAGTTCTGCAGTAGCGATACAGGATTCTCATTGATTTCTGCAGATAAGAATGTACTTAATCTGCATATGATTAACAAAGATGGAAAAGTAATATATACTGTTTCGCGAGAAAAATAATCCAGCTTTTAACTTTTAATAAAATCCGGATAGCAATAATATATTGTATGTGGCGGCGGCTGATACACTATGTTATTGTTGTCCGGATTTTATTGTAGTTTTGCTATATACATATGTCATTTGCCATTAATTCTGATTGAAGTAGTTAAAAAAGATGAAATACACGGCTTGTCTTTACTTAAAAAACATGTTATTGAGCATGCGTTTGTAATTCTTTTAATACTTTTGTACAGAATTTGATTTAGTGTGCCATGTGAGGCAGACTTGATAAAAAGATTATAAACCAAAAAAATAGAGCATGATACAGAAAGTATTAATAGCTAATCGTGGAGAAATTGCAGTGCGTGTTATGCGTTCTTGTCGTGAGATGGGAATCAAGACTGTAGCTGTTTTTTCAGAAGCCGATAGAGCGGCTCGCCACGTATTATATGCAGATGAAGCTTGTTTCATAGGTCCTGCTGCATCTCGTGAGAGTTATTTGAATATTGATAAGATCATTGAGGCAGCCAAGCGTCATGGTGCAGATGCTATTCATCCTGGATATGGTTTTCTTTCTGAGAATTCAGAATTTGCCCGCAGATGTAAGGCTGAAGGAATTATCTTTATCGGTCCGGATCCTGAAACTATGGATGCTATGGGTGATAAGATTTCGGCAAGAAAACATATGATAGCTGCCGGAGTGCCTGTCGTTCCGGGAACAGAAAAACCTTTGCAGAATGTAGAAGAAGCAAAGAGAATATGTAACGAGATAGGTTATCCTGTTATGCTTAAGGCTTCTATGGGTGGTGGCGGTAAGGGTATGCGTCTTATCCATAGCGAGGCTGAAGTGGAAGAGGCTTATAACACTGCCCGTTCGGAATCTATGTCGTCTTTCGGTGATGATACTGTCTATCTTGAAAAATTCGTTGAAGAACCACATCACATTGAGTTTCAGATTTTGGGCGACAATTATGGAAATGCCATACATCTGTTCGAAAGAGAATGTTCTATACAGCGCAGAAACCAGAAGGTGGTAGAAGAAACTCCGTCTCCATTTGTTACTCCTGAATTGCGTGAGAAGATGGGTAAGGCTGCGGTAGCTGCTGCAAAAGCTGTGAACTACAAGGGTGCGGGTACTATCGAATTCCTCGTAGACAAGAACCGTAACTTCTACTTCCTTGAAATGAATACACGTCTTCAGGTGGAACACCCTATCACGGAAGAGGTTGTAGGTGTTGACCTTGTTAAGGAACAGTTGCGTATAGCAAATAACGAACCTCTGCATCTAAAACAGGAAGACCTGATTCAGAGAGGACACGCCATCGAATGCCGTATATGTGCCGAAGATACTGACAATAACTTTATGCCTTCTCCTGGTATCATCAAGCAACTGATGGAGCCTAACGGTATAGGTGTCCGTATTGATAGTTATGTGTACGAAAGTTATGAAATTCCTATCTACTATGACCCTATGATAGGTAAGCTTATCGTATGGGCCACTACTCGTCAGTTTGCCATAGAACGTATGCGCCGTGTGCTTTACGAGTATAAGATTACCGGTCTGAAGACAAATATCAGCTATTTGCGCCATATAATGAATGTTCCTGATTTCGTGGAAGGACATTACAATACACTCTTCATACCTAAGCACCAGGATATGCTTAAAGAATGGGCAGGCAAGAAAGAAGAAGAGACTGAGAATATTGCCATGATAGCTGCATATATAGACTATCTGATGAATCTGGAAGAAAACAAGGGTACATCTTCGGATAACCGTCCTATCAGCAGATGGAAAGAATTTGGATTGCAGAAAGGGGTACTTAGAATTTAAAAGAGGTAACAAGGCTACAGTTACCAGTTGACTAGGTATCCCATCCCGATGGCAACCTTGTCTACTTGTCAACTCGTCAACTTGTAATCTGAAATAAACTCAAAACAATGGAAATACATATAGGAAACAGAGTTGCTGACGTTACACTTGTCAGCAAGGAAGGTAATAAAGTGCAGTTAACTATTGATGGCGTTCCTTACGACGTTGATATAGTTATGGCGGAAAATGGTAGCTGTTCGATTATCCATAATGGTAAATCGTATAACACTGAACTTATCCGTAAGGAAGGTGGAAAGAACTATACAGTAAATGCTCACTATCAGTCATACAATATTGATATTATAGACTCACAGGCCAAGTATCTGCGTACTCGTAAGGGTGGTGAGGAAAAACAGCAGGACAAGATTGTTTCTCCTATGCCTGGTAAGATTGTAAGTATACCGGTATCTGTAGGCGATAAACTTGAAAGTGGAGATATCGTAGTGGTTATTGAAGCTATGAAGATGCAGAGTAACTATAAGGTGAGTGCTCCTTGTGTGGTAAAGGACATCCTTGTGAAAGAAGGAGATTCTGTGAATGCCAATCAGGTGGTTATGACTTTGGACATTATTAAAGAAGACTAATTATGACAACAGAAGAACAATACAAATATTTCGAGGAGCTCGACAAGAAGGCTTCTCAGGGTGGTGGAGTAGAGCGTGTGGAAAGACAGCATGCCAACGGACACATGACAGCCCGCGAACGTATAGACATGTTGCTTGACAAAGGAACTTTCAACGAAATAGACAAGTTCGTGATACATCACTGCACAGACTTCGGTATGGAAAAGAACCATATTCCTGGCGACGGTATCGTGTGCGGTTATGGTAAAGTGGACGGACGTCTGGTTTATGTCTATGCTTACGATTTCACTGTATATGGCGGTACTCTTAGTGTGACTGGTGCACAGAAGATTGTAAAAGTACAGCAGCTGGCACTTAAGAACGGTGCTCCTGTTATTGCATTGAACGACTCTGGTGGTGCACGTATTCAGGAAGGTGTGGGAAGTATCTCAGGTTATGCTTCTATCTTCTATCAGAACACTATCGCTTCCGGTGTTATCCCTCAGATTTCTGCTATCCTTGGTCCTTGTGCCGGTGGTGCTTGTTATTCTCCTGCACTTACTGACTTCATCTTCATGGTGAAGGAAAAGAGCCATATGTTCATCACAGGACCGGACGTTGTGAAGACTGTAACTCACGAAGAAGTAGATAAGGAAGAACTTGGAGGTGCATACACACACAGCAGCAAGAGCGGTGTTACTCACTTCCTTTGCGATACAGAAGAAGAAACACTTATGGGTATCCGCGAACTTTTGAGCTTCCTTCCATCGAACAATATGGAAGATGCTCCTGTTCAGCCATGTTCTGATGATATCCGCAGAGCAGACGAATCGCTTATGTCTGTAATTCCTGGTGATCCGAATATGCCTTATGATATCAAGAATATCATCGAACCTGTAGTGGACAATCAGTATTTCTACGAGGTAATGCCACACTTTGCTAAGAATATGGTAGTGGGATTTGCCCGCATGGGAGGACGTTCTGTAGGTATCGTAGCAAACCAGCCTGCATATCTTGCCGGTGTGCTTGACATTGATGCTTCTGACAAGGCTGCACGTTTCATCCGTTTCTGCGACTGCTTCAATATTCCTATCATTTCGTTTGTTGACGTACCTGGATTCTTGCCGGGATGCGATCAGGAACACAATGGTATTATCCGTCATGGTGCAAAGATTGTTTATGCATACGCTGAGGCTACAGTGCCTAAGATTACCGTTATTACACGTAAAGCTTATGGTGGTGCATACATCGTGATGAACAGTAAGCCAATC
Organism: Bacteroides caecigallinarum; assembly: GCF_021531075.1. Lineage (GTDB taxonomy): Bacteria > Bacteroidota > Bacteroidia > Bacteroidales > Bacteroidaceae > Phocaeicola > Phocaeicola caecigallinarum_B. The sequence continues at coordinate 17,869 of NZ_JADYTJ010000045.1, forward strand.
GGTGCTGATGTAAACTTCTCATATCCAACTGCAGAAATTGCCGTAATGGGTGCCGATGGAGCTGTGAATATCCTTTATCGCAAGGCTACTCCTGAAGAAAAGGCTAAGGCAGTGGAAGAATATAAGGAGAAATTCTCTAATCCATACCGTGCTGCTGAACAGGGATATATCGATGAAATCATTCTTCCGAGAGATACAAGATATAAACTTATTCAGGCATTGGAAATGACTCAGAACAAGAGTCAGAGCAATCCTCCTAAGAAACATGGAAATATGCCTCTATAATAGATAGCATGATACAAGAAGATGAACAATGACATTTTACAGACGGTATGATGTTGTTGTTCATCTTTTTTATGTTTACAAATGTTGACCGCATTTTAATGTACCGATGTTTTTTTGTACTTTTACACTCCCAAATTATATATTCCAGAATAGTATGAAAAGAATTATTATGTTGGCAGCAATATTTTTCTGCCTTTTTGGTGCAATAAATGTAATGTCGCAAAAGCCTGTAGCTGATAAAGCTGGGTATATAGTAAAGGTTGGAGATACAGCTCCTGATTTCGAAATGACTCTCACAGACGGAACAAAGGTCAAGCTTTCATCACTTCGTGGAAAGATAGTCATGCTTCAGTTTACAGCCAGCTGGTGCGGAGTATGCCGTAAAGAGATGCCATATATTGAGAGCGATATATGGCAGAAACATAAGGATAACAAGCAGTTTGCCCTTTATGGTATAGACCGTGATGAACCGTTGGAGCGTGTAAAAGCGTTTGCAAAGCAGACAAAGGTCACTTATCCGCTTGGTCTTGATCCCGGTGCTGATATATTCGCACTTTATGCCGAGAGAAATGCCGGAATAACAAGAAATGTGCTTATTGACCGTAATGGAAAGATTGTAATGATGACAAGGCTTTTCAATGATGAAGAGTTCAAGGCATTATGCAAGAAAATTGATGAACTGTTAAAAGACTGACAATAAAGTATGAAGCGCATTTGTTTTTTATTGTCGTTATTGTGTGTAATATCTTTTTCGGTATCGGCTCAAAAAAAGAAAGAACCTCTTTTCGGTAAGTCTCATTCATCTTATACCGTATCATCATCATCGCTCAAAGGAGCTGTGTTCTATCTGGTTAGTGGGCATGGTGGACCTGATCCCGGATGCATAGGAAAGTATCAGGGTAAGGAACTGCATGAGGACGAATATGCCTACGATATAATACTGCGTTTGGGTAAAGAACTTTTGGAGAGAGGGGCAAAAGTGTATTTCATCATCCAGGATGCAAAAGACGGTATTCGTGACTCATATATCCTGAAAAACAGTAAACGTGAAACATGTATGGGCAAGCCGATACCTTTGAATCAGATAGAACGTCTGAAGCAGAGGTGTGTAGCTATAAACAATCTCTACCGCAAGGATAAGAGCAGCTACAAGCGTGCTATATTTATCCACGTGGACAGCCGCTCAAGAAGCAAGCAGACAGATGTATATTTCTACCACGCTCCGAAAAGCAGATACGGCGAACGTCTTGCAACAGAAATTCAAAAGACTTTCAAAAGCAAATACAGCAAGCATCAGCCGGGTAGGGGATTCGATGGAACTGTCAGCGAACGAAATCTTTATGTATTGAGAAATACTACTCCGGTTGCGGTGTTTATGGAACTTGGCAATATGCAGAATGCCTTGGACCAGAAACGTCTGGTGATTCCTAATAACCGTCAGGCTTTGGCCAACTGGATAACTGAGGCTATAGTGAAAGATTATAAGAAGAAATAAACAGCGATGTAGAACAGCATTTTTTGTACCTGTTCTTATTCGATTTTAAACGTGCCCGCGTTTTGTCTTAAACACGGGCACGTTTTGTCTTAAACATGCCCGTGTTTTTTTATGGATTTAAAAGCGGGTGAAATGTACTGAATTGGATTTGGCTTGTGTGTTACTTTATGTTAAATTTTAATGCAGCCTAATATATGATTTTCGTCTGTTATTAATGTGCTTATAGTATAAAAAATAGCTTAATTGGGGGTCATTACGGTCACTACGGTCATATGAACCCATTTTTTTACGAATTAGCTTATGTCGTATTTCCTAATAAGTTCCGATATTGAAAATTTCTTTAACCCTATGCCAACTTGAAGAATGGTAATTTTATATCTCAAAACAGTATGTTTATGAAATTAATAAATGTTAAAATATTCCAAAATTGAGCATACTTTTTATATTGTAAATACAGTGTGTATTTATAAAATAAGCCTATGTTTTTTATAAGTGATAAGTTAATCCTGAATATCACCGATTATATGACTTGAAATAAGTATTATTTGTATAATCTGTTTATATATAATGAGTTATGGTTCTATATGACGAAAAAAATAGGATCATATGACCGTAGTGACCGTAATGACCGTAAAATCTTAAGTGAATTATGCGTTTTTTTATTCGTAACGCCATGAAATTTTCAAAAAGCCAGTCAGGCTCATGTAATTTATATTAGCAATAGTAAGTGAAAATTAGCACTTACACAGGTGCCCGTGTTTTCGTATAAATAAATCTATATTAAACGGCTTGTCTGATAGCATGAGAACAAAAAATGACAAATAATAAAGAGGCGTATTTTTGTTACGATGAAAAAAATCCAAGTTTTGAGTTTGCTATTTTGGGGGGGCGGAAAAGGGTTTTCTCTGGCTGGAGATAATAATGAATGATTTTACTGTTTTTAAGTGTATAATAATATATATTTACATTTAGGCGTAAGTTTATAATGTCGGGTGCTTGCAGGTGTATCTGTGGAAGTACTTGATAAAATAACAACTTTGAACTATCCGGAAAATCCGGATAGTTCAAAGTTAAAGGACGAGTTGTTTGGAATTACCGGGCAACTCGATTTTTATTTATGTAAAAGATGAATTATCCGTTCTCTCCATAACTTAATTATTGCATGTTTTTATTAAGGAATTTTTATTATCTTTGCGATTATGTGAAGTGTAAAACCACAAGGAAATGAGCAGTAACTTTATAACGAACAGTGATAAATTCTTATCAGATATTATAAACGGTATATTACCGAAGACTGACGCGGTAGATATATTAGTTGGATATTTCTATTATTCCGGTTATGTTGAATTGAATGAAAATCTAAAGGACAAGCAAATCAGGATATTGGTTGGATTGGATATAGACTTGCATGTATCAAAGCGTATAAGCGAGGTGGAAAATGTCAGAAAAGGTTTTATTTCCCGCAATATCGTAAAAGAGGATTATTACAAACAATTTATAAATCTGTTCAATAATTCTGATTTCCTTGATTCTGCTGAGAAGTTGGAACAGTTCGGTATGTTTTATAAAAAGATACTTGATGGAACATTGGAAATCCGCAAAACACTCGACCCTTGCCATTCTAAGATGTATTTGTTCGCATACAATGATATGATGAACGAAAGTGGAGAACTGCCGGGAGTTCTTATTACAGGTTCAAGTAATCTTTCTTATCAGGGATTGAAAGGACGTCTGGAACTCAATGCCCGTTTCAATGACAAACAGGATTATGAGGAAGGTAAAAGGCTGTTTGACGAACTTTGGGACAGTTCTGTAGTTATTGCAAGTAAAGACAATCTTGATGAATGGAACAACAAGGTTATGGCTCACACGTGGTATGAAAAGATATATTCCCCATATCTGATGTACGTCAGAGTGTTGAAGGAATACTTCAATATACCCACAAATAAAAATATCCTTGCACCGCATGACATAACAGAAGGAAAATACTCAAACTTGAAGTATCAGACAGATGCCGTCCAGATGGCTCTTAATGCTTTGAACAATCATAATGGTGCCATAGTGGCAGATGTGGTTGGTTTGGGAAAGAGTGTTATTGCTTCTACCATAGCCCGTAATCTGAGATTAAGGACGATAGTAATTTGTCCACCACACCTTTACAAACAATGGGAAGGGTATAGGGATGAATTTGGATTCACATCAACGGTATTCAGTGCCGGAAAAATAGAAGATGCCTTGTTACATTATCAGGAACTTGTAAAGGCAGACGAACAGTTCCTGATAATTATTGATGAGGCACACCGTTTCCGCAATGAATACACTCAGGATTATGCCATGTTGCATAACTTGTGTTCAGGTAACAAGGTTTTGCTATTGACAGCCACACCGTTCAATAACCAGCCTGCCGATATTTATGCGCTGATAAAACTGTTCCAGATACCCACAAGCTCTACTCTTAAAACCGTAGAAAACTTAGGGGCGACATTCAAGGACCTTATAGTTAAGTACAAGACTTTGCGAGAAGACCAGCGAGACGGAAAAGTATCTGAAAGCGAGGTTAAAGTCGAGGTAAGCAATATCTCCAAAAAGATACGTTCCATTATCAGCCCTTTAGTAGTGCGTCGTTCCAGACTTGACTTACAGGATATTCCGGAATATGCCGATGACCTGAAACAGCAGAATATACAGCTTGTACTTCCAAATGACCCGGAAGAACTGGAATACGATTTGAGCGGTTTGGAAGGACTATATCGTTCTACACTTGAACGAATAAGTCCTTTGGAAGAAACAGATAATGCCACATATCATTTCAAGGCTGCACGTTATTCTCCTGTATCGTATATACATGAAGATTTGCAGGATAAATTAGCCAATGAACTTGAAGAAAAGACAGGAGTAAAACTCAATCTTTTGTTAGGACGACAGGTTAATATCGCAAAATTCATGCGCCGCTTGCTTGTGGCGCGTTTTGAAAGTTCTGTGGCTGCATTCCGTGCATCACTCGACTATATGATAAAGTCATCCGAGCATCTCCTGCGATGGATTGAAAAGAGAAACAAGATTCCGGTATTCAAGAAAGGAAATCTTCCTGATGTAGAAGCCTTTTATGATTCAAGCGAGGACGGAATGGGTGAAATAGAAGAACTCTTTGAAAAATACGAATCGAGAGGATTCTTCGAGATAGACATGAAATATGTTAAGGATGAGTTCGTTTCTGATGTAGAGGCTGATATCCGTCTGCTACAGAATCTCCGTGAGGATTGGTTCGGAAAGGAAAATATTATCAAGTTCGACCCTAAACTGGATTCTTTCGTAAACATCATACGTGAGAAGATGGAAAAAGAACCGGACAGAAAACTGATAGTATTTTCAGAGTATGCCGATACAGTCAACTATCTTGGTGAGGCACTTGCAAAAGCAGGATTGCCTGTAATGAAATATACTTCGGCAGATGCTACTCCAGCCAATAAAGACATTATCAGGGCAAATTTTGATGCCGGGCTTAAACAGGCGTTACAGCAGAATGACTATCATATTCTTGTTGCCACAGATGCCATATCCGAAGGTTACAACCTCCATCGTGCAGGAGCGATATTCAATTATGACATACCATATAACCCAACCCGCGTCATACAGCGAATAGGGCGTATAAACCGTATAAACAAGAGAGTCTTTGATGAACTCTACATCTATAATTATTTCCCTACAGATGTGGGCGAAGCCGAGACAAGAACCAAGGAAATATCAACCCTTAAAATGGCAATGATACATGCCATAATGGGTGAAGATACCAAGGCCCTGACAAAGGAAGAAGAAGTGAAGGCATTCTTCAAGGAACGCTACCGCAAAGAGTTTGCCCGAAGTGAAGAAGCCTCATGGGACACACCTTACAGGAAACTGATAAACTCTTTGAAAGGAACCAAAGATTACGATGCCGCAATGGATATGCCACATCGTGCCCGTACTGCTAGGAACGTAGAAAAACAGAAGAAAGGAGTCCTGATGTTTGGCAGGAAAGGCGATGACTTTGTTTTCAAGATAGGCGATACAGAAAATCTGCCGCTTATGATTTCGGCAGAAGAAGCTATTTCACTGTTTGAGGCAGATAAAAATGAGGAACCTGTGGCTTTAAGCCAAGATTTCGATTACGTTTATCAGAGGGTCAAATCATCACTGTTTAGCAGCGATGTAAAGGACAGAAACGAGAAAGACCAGATAAATGCGCAGGTGAAAATAAAGGTATTGATGAGCAGACAGGCATTACCGAAAGACTATCTTGAAGATTTGCTGCAGGTGGTAAAAGCCAACGCTTTGTCCGGATATGAAATAAGATTCATCAATCAGCTTGTAGTAAAGGATGCAGAGAAACTCCTAAAGAAAATCCCGATAGATTATATAGAACGTATAATCAATACCCAGAACAGGGTGGGTGATGGTGATGAAATATTGATTTTAAGTGAAGAACTTCAATAAAAGATTACAATATGGAATTTAACAAAGCATATAACCGACAGGATTTTGTAAAGTTTTTGCAGAAAGATTTTCTACCAGAGGATTATGTTCTAATGGAAGAGTCTGTGAATGTAGATATGACATATTCTAAACAAGTGGTAAAACTTGGATATAGCAAATCACTTGAATTGGTAGTATATGAAATACAGCATAATTCTAAGAATGATGCGCGTGTATCACTTTCCAAAGAGGCCTTCAGAATATTGGCTAATGAAGCTGAATATCGTGCTTTGGTAATATTTGTACCTCAAGATAACAATGATAACTATCGTCTGTCTTTGATAGAAATTACACTTGAAGCAAAAGATGATTCTTCACGTATAACCTATTGTTACAGTAATCCTCGTAGGTATTCATATTTAATTGGAACAAGCATTGAAGGGCTTAGAACAATTGATGAATATTTGCTTGGCAGAAAAAGTGAAGATGACAAAATAAAAAGAGTGATTGACTATGACGATTTGCGTAATCGTTTCTCTGTAGAAAAACTTGCTACAGATTTCTATAAAGATTTACAGAACTGGTTTGGGTGTGCATTGGATGTTGTTAGTTTTCCAAATGATTTAGATGATCCGGAAGATGATGATAAGTATAATGCCGAGAGTATTATCCGTTTGATTACACGCTTAATTTTTGTCTGGTTTCTCAAACAGAAGAATTTGGTTCCTAAAGAATTCTTTGATGAAAAATATATAGCTGATAATCTTTTGAAAGATTTTTCGCCTAATGAGCAGTTTGGTCTTTTTGGTCAAAAATCACTGGAGAGTAAGTATTACAAGGCTATACTTCAGAATCTGTTCTTTGCTATGTTAAATAGTCCGATTACAAAAGAAGGAAAGACAGAACTTAGTGAAAGGCATTTTAGGAAATTGACAGATAAAGGAGATCCTTCTCAAACAGATTTCAATAACAATAAGTTGATGCGTTATGAATCAATGTTTAAAAATCCTCAATTATTCATTGATTTGGCAAATCAAACTGTACCGTTTTTAAATGGAGGCTTATTCGATTGCCTGGATAAAAAAACAAAGAGATTTTATTTGGACGGATTTTCAGATAAAGCGGAGGTAAAGAAAGCTCTTGTTGTGCCGGATTATTTGTTTTTTAGTGATGATATAGTAGCCGATTTATCTACATTCTATAATGATAAGAAAAAGTATAATGAACACGTAACTGGAATAATAAAAATTTTCAGTAGATATAACTTTACGATTGAAGAGAATACTCCTTTTGACAAGGAAGTTTCACTTGATCCGGAATTATTAGGAAAAGTTTTTGAAAACTTATTGGCTTCATATAATCCTGAAACTCATACAACTGCGCGTAAGCAAACAGGCTCATTTTATACTCCACGTGAAATCGTTCAGTATATGGTGGATGAAAGTCTTATTGCATATTTAAACAAAGTTGTAGGTGAAGAACTTGAAGAAGAATATCGTAAATTATTGAGATATACTGATGAAGATTTAAATCTTACAGAAAAACAGAAATATAGCATTATGAGTGCTATATATAATTGTAAGGTACTTGACCCTGCATGTGGTTCAGGCGCTTTTCCTGTAGGTATGCTCCAGCAGATGGTTCATATTTTATCTCAGTTGGATCCTTCGAATGAGCAATGGAAACAAATGGTGTTGGATGAGGCTGTTAAAGAGAGCCGTAATGCATTTCTTGCGGAAACACTCGAAGAAAGAGAACAACGTTTGAATGAAATAAACGAAACTTTTGAGGACCAACTAAAGAATCCTGATTATAAAAGAAAATTATATCTGATAGAGAATTGTCTTTATGGAGTTGATATACAGTCAATAGCTATTCAGATATGTAAGCTTCGTTTTTTCATTTCACTTGTAGTAGATCAGAAAACAAATAATAAACCAGAGGATAATTTCGGAATTCGTCCATTGCCAAATCTTGAGGCAAAGTTTGTTGCAGCCAATACACTTATAGGATTGAACAAAAAAAATGATTTTCCTTTATTTGACATTGTGCAAGTAAAAGAAAAAATGCAGGAAATGAAAGAAATTAATCATAAAATCTTTTATCTAAAGCATAAAGCAAAAGAAAAACATCAAGCTAAAATACAAGAAATTAAGAGTGAAATAGCTAATCTATTGAAGGAAAATGGAATTATAGGCAATGAGGAGGTACAACAATTACAGACGTGGGATAGGTTTGATCAGAATTCATTTTCACCTTTCTTTGATTCCGAATTGATGTTCGGAGTGAAAGACGGTTTTGATATTGTAATTGGTAATCCTCCGTATATTGATGCAAAAGACCAGTTAAAGAAAGAAGAACTAAGAATTCAAAGAGAAAAGTTGTCTAAAGACAAACGATATAAAACTCTCTTTCAGAAATGGGATTTGTATATTGCTTTTATGGAGATTGGCATTAGATACTTTTGTAAAGAGAACGGCATATTTACGATGATTGTTCCTTATCCTCTAAGTAATCAGCTTTATGCAAGAGAAATGCGTAAAATGATTACTGAAGAAAATGATCTTTTGGAAGTCGTGGATTTATATAATGTAAAAGTTTTTGATAATGCTACAGTAACAAATTGTATTCCAATAATTCGTAAATCTCATTCTGTAACAGAGTTTTTGGTTTCCCATGCTGACAAAAATAAGAATATCTCTCACAGTTATTCTAAGCATTTAGATCATTTGGTTCAAGATAATAATACATACGTCTGGAATTTTACTTTAGAGAATCGAAACGCTAATAGACATCCAGATATGCATGTTTTGGGGGATTTTTGTTATATAAGTGTGGGAATGGTTCTTAATGCTGATGAGAAGAAAGCTAAAGGTCAATTTAAAAAGGAAGATTTAATAAGTAATACGTATGATGATATTCATTGTAAGCAATATATTGAGGGAAAGGACTTGGAACGTTATAATGTTAAACGTATAAGATTTTTAGAGTGGGGTACAAAACGTAGTCCAAACGAATTAAGAAGACCTACTTTTGAAGAATTATATACAAACAAAAAAATACTTATAAATGCTCTTGGGCAGTTGAAGGCTACTATAGATTTAAATGGTAAACTTTATTGTGAGCAACAAGTTCGTATGGCATTGTTATGGGATGATTTGAAAAATGTTTCAAATAAAAGTATTACCTCAAGCATTAAAAAATTTTCTAAATTAAAACGTTGTGAAATGGAGGAACTCTCTAAAAAAGTTGATCCGCTCTATTTATTAGGAATTTTAAATTCCAAATATGCTTCAATACTTTTAACTGATATAAGA
>NZ_JADYTJ010000046.1 GCF_021531075.1 Bacteroides caecigallinarum
GTTTTTATAGTATATGCTACAAAAATAGCAGTTTTTTTTAATATTCGACTTATAAAAATTCTTTTTTTTTATTTGCCTTTCTAATTTATGATAGGTATCTTTGCATAGTTCTCAAAATATTTCATATATAAGCGTATAGTTAACTAACTTTATAACCTAATAAAACCAAAAAAATCATGAGAGTAATTATTGAACCAGATTATCAGTCAATCTCTAATTGGGCTGCAAACTACGTTGCAAACAAGATCAATGCAGCTAATCCTACTAAAGAAAAACCTTTCGTATTAGGTCTTCCCACAGGATCATCTCCACTTGGAATGTACAAAGCCCTGATTGAACTGAACAAGCAGGGTAAAGTTTCATTCAAGAATGTAGTAACATTCAACATGGATGAATACGTAGGTCTTCCTGAATCACACCCTGAAAGCTATCATTCTTTCATGTATAACAATTTCTTTAATCACATTGACATCTGTAAAGAAAATATACACATCTTAAATGGAAATGCTGCCGACCTTGAGGCTGAATGTGCAAACTACGAAAAGGAAATCGAGAAATTCGGTGGCATCGACCTGTTCCTTGGAGGTATCGGTCCTGACGGACATATCGCATTCAACGAACCGGGTTCTTCACTTTCTTCACGCACAAGAGTAAAAACCCTCACTACAGATACTATTATCGCAAACTCACGTTTCTTCGACAATGATGTAAACAAAGTTCCAAAGACAGCCCTTACAGTAGGTGTAGGTACAGTTCTTGCTGCAAAAGAAGTTCTGATTATCTGCAACGGACACAACAAGGCTCGTGCCTTGCAACATGCAGTAGAAGGTGGCATCACACAGATGTGGACTATCAGTGCACTTCAGATGCACCAGCATGGTATCATAGTATGTGACGAAGCTGCAACAGACGAACTTAAAGTAGGTACTTACAAATACTTTAAGGACATCGAGAAAAACAATCTTTAATAACTAAAAGCGAGAGTTTATGCGTACAAATCTTACATCGCAAATCTCATTAAACAATGTTTCAACACGCTACTACAAACCAGAGAATGCTGTTGAACGTTCTGTTATCACACGATTCGAAAAAATCACTACAAACATTTTCGAATCTATGGACGAAGGAACACAAAACATTGCAAATGAAATTATAGCAAAAATACAGGACAGACAGCGTGAAGGAAAGTTCTGTACTATAGCGCTTGGCACAGGTTCATCATTAAGACCATTATTCACGGAACTGATTCGCCGTCATAAAGACGAAGGCGTAAGTTTCAGAAATGTCATACTATTCAATCTTTTTGAATTTTATCCGGTCAACGAAGGAGCAGGAAGCACCTTCAGTCATCTGATGAAACAGTTCATTTCGCAGGTTGACATAGACAGACAGAATATCTTCACTATGGAAGGCAGTATTCCGCAAGATGCCATCATAGACCACTGCAGACTTTATGAACAAAGGATACAGACTTTCGGAGGTATAGATATTGCAGTATTGGGAATAGGCCGTAAAGGAATAATAGGTATGAACGAGCCTGGTTCGCAAGCCAGTTCTACTACACGCCTGATATTGCTCGACAGCACTTCGCGTTCTGAAGCAGCACACAATCTGGGCGTTGACAATCTTCCTCCTTGCTCCATTACAATGGGTATCAAAACCATTCTTGGCGCAAGAAAAGTATTCCTCCTTGCTTGGGGCGAAGACAAGGCCGAAATCATACGTAAAACTGTAGAGGAAAAGATTACAGACACACTGCCTGCTTCATATCTGCAGTTGCACACTAATGCAGTGGTATGCACAGACCTTGCTGCTGCCGCTTATCTGACAAGAATACAGCGCCCGTGGCTGGTTACAAACTGCGAATGGAACAACAAGCTTATCAGAAGTGCCATCGTATGGTTATGCCAGACATTGGGAAAACCTATCCTGAAGCTAACAAACAAGGATTACAATGATAACGGTTTGAGCGAACTGCTTGCTCTCTACGGTTCTGCATACAATGTAAACATCAAGGTATTCAATGACCTTCAGCACACTATTACAGGATGGCCAGGAGGAAAACCGAACGCAGACGATACCTACCGTCCTGAAAGAGCAAAACCGTTCCCAAAAAGAGTTATAGTGTTCTCTCCTCACCCAGACGATGATGTTATCTCAATGGGTGGTACACTGAGAAGACTTGTTCAGCAGGGACATGAAGTACACGTGGCATACCAGACATCCGGTAACATTGCCGTAGGCGATGAAGAAGTTGTAAGATTCATGCACTTCATCAACGGTTTCAACCAGTTGTTCGATGACAGCCAGAACCAGACTATCAGCGACAAGTATGCCGAAATCAAAAAGTTCTTTGCCGAAAAGAAAGAAGGCGATATGGACTCAAGAGACATTCTTACCATCAAAGGACTCATCCGCAGAGGTGAAGCACGTACAGCATGTACATACAATAACATTCCTCTGTCCAGATGTCACTTCCTTGACCTTCCTTTCTATGAAACAGGCAAAATAGAAAAGAGCCCTATCAGTCTGCCAGACATTGAAATAGTTCTTAATCTTCTTAGAGAGGTCAAGCCTCATCAGATTTATGTGGCAGGCGATCTGGCCGACCCACATGGAACTCACAGGGTATGTACTGATGCAGTATTTGCAGCCATAGACGAAGAAAAGAATGCCGGTGCCGAATGGCTGAACGACTGCAGAATATGGATGTACCGTGGCGCATGGGCTGAATGGGAAATAGAGAACATCGAAATGGCTGTACCTTTGAGTCCTGAAGAATTGCGCGCTAAGCGCAACTCAATCCTCAAGCACCAGTCTCAGATGGAAAGCGCTCCTTTCCTAGGCAATGACGAACGTCTGTTCTGGCAAAGAAGTGAGGACCGTAACCGCGGAACAGCATCACTCTACGACGGATTGGGATTGGCATGTTACGAAGCAATGGAAGCATTCGTTGAGTACAAGCCTCTATAAAGATTATTCCTAATACACAAAAAATCCTGCAAAGCTTAAATGTTTTGCAGGATTTTTTTATAAAAAAACAATTATGTTCGGACATCTATTCCTATAAGCAGGTGAAATTCTGATGTTCTAAAACGCTTTGTCATTTTATATAAAACGACAAGACATTTTAGTCAAAACGACAGGACATTTTCCCTAAGTACGCTCATGGGGAGTCGAACCCCAATCGATGGAACCGGAATCCATTATTCTATCCATTGAACTATGAGCGCATTATCATGATTTTGACATTCTGAAATCGGTTGCAAAAATAATAAGTTTATCGGAATTAGGAAATAAACTTTACAGTAAAAAACTTTCAATAAGACGGAGCGGAAAGGCCCAATAATGACAATTATCCAAGCATTATAATAAAAAAGCAAGCTTTTTGACAACTTTTTCGCCATAACAATTGCACATTTACAAAATATATCTATCTTTGCCAACAAAACTAATACCAAACAATCATGAGTTACTTAATAAAACCTGCCAACTATAAAGCCCTGCTTGACATGAAACAGACAGAGCTAGGCATTAAACAAATAAAGGAATTTTTCCAGCAAAATCTTTCATCGGAATTAAGACTCCGCCGTGTCACTGCCCCACTGTTCGTACTCAAAGGAATGGGTATAAACGATGACCTTAATGGAGTGGAACGTGCCGTTTCATTTCCTATCAAAGACTTGGGAGACCAACAGGCGGAAGTAGTACATTCGCTTGCCAAATGGAAAAGAGTTACACTTGCCGATTATAACATCGGTCCCGGATATGGTATATATACAGATATGAATGCAATCCGTGCCGACGAAGAATTAGGAAACCTTCACTCGCTATACGTCGACCAGTGGGACTGGGAAAGAACCATCACCGCTGAACAAAGAAATATTGATTTTCTGAAAAGCATAGTTACCAGAATATATTCTGCCATGCGTCGCACTGAATATATGATATGCGAAATGTATCCGCAGATAAAATCATTTCTTGCACACGACATCCAATTCATTCACTCAGAGGAACTCTTGCAGATGTATCCTGACAAGACTCCAAAAGAACGTGAAGACCTTATAACAAAGAAATACGGTGCTGTATTCATTATTGGTATAGGTTGCAAACTGAGCAACGGGCAGCCACACGACCTGCGTGCTCCTGACTATGATGACTATTCAACAATTGATCCTGCTACAGGTCTGCCAGGACTCAATGGCGACCTTATGGTGTGGAACGAAGTGCTGGGACGTGCCATCGAACTTTCGTCAATGGGTATCCGTGTGGACAAGGAAGCATTGCTGCGTCAGCTTGAACTTTCGGGAAAAGAAGACAGAAAGGAACTGTATTTCCACAAAAGGCTCTTGAACGGTACCCTCCCTCTAAGTATCGGTGGAGGTATAGGACAGTCACGTCTGTGTATGCTATATCTGAAAAAAGCTCACATTGGAGAGATACAGGCAAGTATTTGGCCTGAGAGCATGAGAAAGGAATGCGAAAAACACGGCATGACACTTATCTAAGCAACTAAACGAGATAAATATAATTACAGAACGGAGTTTCGTAGCCACAACACAGTGTGGCACACGAGGCTCCGTTGTTTTTTTGTATATAATATATTACCTTTGCCAATACAAAAAACGCACAAAACCATAACAACAATGAACGTACAGATAGAAGAATCATGGAAGGAAGCACTGATGCCGGAATTCTCGAAAGACTATTTTATACGACTGACAGACTTCGTGAGAAAAGAATATCATGAAACAACGGTTTATCCACCCGGAAAACTGATTTTCAATGCTTTCAACCTTTGCCCGTTTGACAAAGTAAAAGTAGTAATAATAGGCCAGGACCCTTATCACGGCCCTGGGCAGGCACACGGATTATGTTTCTCGGTAAATGACGGTATACAGCCCCCGCCATCACTGGTAAACATATTCAAGGAAATAAACAGTGATTTAGGTAAACCTATTCCACAAAGCGGAAACCTGACCAGATGGGCAGAACAAGGAGTGCTATTGCTTAACGCCACTCTTACAGTACGGGCACATCAGGCAGGATCGCACCAACGTAGAGGCTGGGAAGAATTTACAGATGCTGTTATCAGAAAATTGGCTGAAGAAAAAAGCAATCTGGTGTTCATCCTATGGGGTTCGTACGCACAAAAGAAAGGGGCATTCATTGACAGAAACAAACATCTGGTACTGACATCAGTACACCCGTCTCCACTGTCGGCACACAACGGTTTCTTCGGAAATCACCACTTCAGCCTTGCCAATGACTATCTCGTTAAAAACGGCAAGACAGCCATCGACTGGTAAAACTATATTATTAATACCAATTAACTGCGCTACCGGTATTGCTTCGCTGATCCCACTTAAGGGCATCAGTAAGCATGCTGGAGTTGGCACGGATAGTAAAATTATACGAAGTATAAGGTCCAAACACTAATCCGCAACTCATGTTAAAACAGTGAAGGTCGCGGGTTATATTCAATGTAGTCATTGACAATTCCTTGGTAGTAAAGTCATATCCCGTAGAATAGTTCATATTCCAACGGCTACCAATCTTGAAGTTACCGGATATATTAAGAGAATGAGTAAGTGAATATGGATAACGCATTGTCTTGATATTTATATCCTTATTTCTGTCCTCACGTATACTGTAGCTGTAACTTAAACTTACACTCCAAGGAAATTTGAATGCCATATATCCATCCGAACTGATTGAGGCAGCTTCAGTTTTTCTCATATTGGAATTGTTCTGCTGTTCCTCTGTATTTTCTTCGGTATTCTCTTCATCAGTATTTTCCTCACCGTCTTTCTTATCGTCTTTCTCTTCACCCTTTCCAAAGAGTTTTTTGAAAGTATCATTGTTCAGTGTATAAGAGAATGAACCACTATATCCCTGGAATCGTCCGAAACGCCCGTATGACCATTCTGTACGGTCACCCACTACTACGTTACCATTCTTGTCGAACTCATAGGCATAAGTAGCAAACGAAGCATTCATATTGAATGTATAATTATTTGGGAACTTCAATCTGACATTCATGCTCAGGTCGCTCCACTTCTTATTAGCTACATCATATGACATCGAAGCACCAAGCTGGTCTATAAGACTTATTTTTTTGTATCCGGTACTATCCTTGTCCGACTTAAATTTCATTTCAAGATTATTGTCGACAGAGAACGATATATTCTGCGACATGGTTTTTCCCGGCGTACCGTAAGTCATTCCGTCATAGAGTGAATATTCCACTGTACGCACCTCACCGTCTTCATCAGTATAAGTATAAGTGTCATAATACCCGAATCTCTTGGTTCCGAAATTCGGAGTATAGGTATAACTTACCGTAGGTGTGAACACATGACGCACCTGAATTTCCTTGCTCTTCATGAAAAGCGGTTTATACATACCGTAAAGCTTGGTATTCATCTGTACGGACATGTTATAATCATACACTCGGTTGAAACCGTTTATAGTATCTTTGCGTACATGGTCCGAAGTGTTCAGCGTAGGGTCATAGCTCCTCTTTATCTTGTTTAGATACCATCTTTCAGTATAGTTGAACGACGGAACTATGTTTATATACTTGAACAAGTTGAAGGTAGCCGATACCGGAATCTTGTGCTGGAATCCATTTTTCCACTGTGTAAGAGGTGTCTTGAACAAAAGATTATCTTTCGTATTAACACTGTTGGTCATAGCCCCTGTATACTGGAAAGAAATCTTTTCGTACCAACGTTCGTCACCGACAGCTTTCTTGCGTTTGAACGGATATATACGGTTCAAAGATATATTAACGTCAGGCAGTGTCATATTGATGGACGAGTCTCGTGTGTTCTGCGTGATATTGAACGAACCTGAGATATTAAGACCAATCTCCGGGAAACTACGTGAGTAGCTCACACTGGAAGCCTTTGTATTCTGTGCATATTGCTGCGGATTATACAAACTGCTCAAGCTGGAACGGTCATAACTACTTGTAGCAAAGTTCACACTGGCAGAGAATGAGCTGTTAGGACTAGCCTTTGCATCCTGACGGTGACTCCACTGAATACGGAAGTCCTTCGACACAGAATAATCCGGCATACCTTTGTCACCAGTCTTTGTCACAATATAACTGGCATTGAATGAGCCACTGAACTTGTATCTCTTATTATAGTTGGATGCAGCCGAGAGTCCCCACGAACCTTTTGTAAAGATTTCTCCCAGCACTTTCAAGTCCATCTTGTCGCTTATGGCAAAATAATATCCACCATCGCGAAGATAGAATCCCCGGTTCAACTCATCACCATAACTAGGCATGATGAAACCTGATGAATAACTGCTATTGAATGGGAAAAATCCGAAAGGAACGGCAATAGGCAACGGTACATCTTCTACCACCAGATGCGCAGGACCAAAGACAACATTTTTCTTTGGACGAACCTTAGCCATTGACAGTTGCAGATAGAAGTGCGGATGGTCATGGTTATCGCAAGTAGTATATCGTCCGTGCTGCATATATATCTCATCTTCGGCACCTTTCTTGGCATCGCGACTGGTTACGTAACCTTCGCCCTGCTGTGTAACGATACTGTTGATAAAACCTTTCTTGGTCTTGAAGTTATATCGCATTATTTTCGATTCGTATGGAGTCTCGCCATCCTTGAAAACAGGCAGACCTGATTCTACTCCAGCTGTATCCTTGACACCTCTGGCATACACTGTGTTACTGTCCATATTCATTGTGATGACAGCCGATGTAAGTTCAATCTTCTGATAATTTACTTTTCCTGAACCATACAGATGAGCAAAACCTCCTTTGGTAAAAACAATAGAATCGCTAGCCTCGTATATCACAGGCGCATCAAGCGCATCTTTTTTTTCAGTAGAGTCTGAAGCCAAGGAATCCGATGAAAGCGAATCCAGAGCCAGTGAATCCAGCCTCAACGAATCGAGACTGGAAGAATCGGCTTTTATCTGAGACGAAACATTCCTGCCAGCACGCCTTCCCCTTACACGCTGCGCCTCAGCGTAGAAAGTGGAAACCAAACCAAGCAGAAACAATGTTATAAATATGTATGTTGTTCTTTTAAATGAAGTCATTATATATCTTTTTCGCGATAAGCGATACAAAAGTAAGCATAATCACTTAAATAACACTATAGGCAGTAAGTTTTTAATGTATTTTTACGACATAATAAACATTACAAAAACATTTCACACCATTTATCGAACCTTACAAGTCCTTCATCACCGTGTTTTTCTATACTTTTGCGTGCTTTCTCAAGCGATTTTTCATTATCAAGTTTGGTCTTTGAAAAGAACTTGTCGGCAAAACATATAATCTGTTCCTCAGGACTTACCGGAAGCATATCTCTGTGTGGGACAGGCAAATCGCATTCGATAATAGCTTTCAATGAAAGTCCTGCTCCGGTGTGGCGCTCACATACCAGGGCATGACGAGGGAAACCTTCTTTACGTACCAAATCAGCCCCCAAGTAGCCATGACATATATACGGATAAGTTCCATAACAGTATATGCCATCGGCATCAGTGAGGAAAATACCTATATCATGCAGCATTGCCGCTTCCTCGATAAATTCAAGGTCAAGATTCAGTTCCGGATGCTTCCGTGCCATAGCCAAAGCCTTATCTGCTACAGAACGGCTGTGTTTCAACAATATTTTCTTCAGTTCGTTATCTTCAGGATAATATTTGTCTATTAATTCTATTGGGTTCATTGTTTTATTTATCTTTGCGTATAATTAATTTTGTTTACAAAACTAATAAATATTATCGTCCTATCATGAAATATCTTGTTATTTTACTATTAATTTCTTTGTCAAGCGTGTGTAAAGCCGCAAATATAAAAAACGGAGCAGACCAGATTGAGACTCTGACATCGCTCATAGGAAACAAAAAGATAGCTCTGGTGGCAAACCAGACATCACTTACCGGCAGTGTCCATCTACTTGACACTTTATGTTCTTTAGGGAAAAAGCCTGTTGCTTTATTTGCACCGGAACACGGTTTCAGGGGGAAAGCTGATGCCGGAGAGACTGTAAAGGATGGCAAGGATGTAAAAACCGGTACACCTATAATCTCACTTTACGGAAAGAACAAGAAACCTTCTGCAACAGACCTTGCCAATATTGACATGATAGTATTCGACATTCAGGATGTAGGGGCAAGATTTTATACATACATCAGTACATTATATTACGTGATGCAGGCCTGTGCCGAAAACGGAAAAGAGCTTATAGTGCTCGACCGTCCGAATCCTTGCGATTATGTTGACGGTCCTATATTGAAAAAAGAATACAAAAGTTTCGTCGGAATGCTACCCGTACCTGTACTTCATGGATGCACTATGGGAGAACTGGCAGGAATGATAAACGGTGAAGGATGGCTTGGCAACAATCTGGAGTGCAAATATTCAGTAATAAAGATACAAGGGTGGAAGCATGGCGACCCATATTCACTTCCTGTAAAGCCATCGCCTAACCTGCCAAACGATCAGTCCATAGCATTGTATGCGTCACTTTGCCTGTTCGAAGCTACGTCAGTCAGTGTAGGACGCGGAACATATTTCCCATTCCTGGTGATTGGCTCACCGTTATTACCAAAGGACAAGTATCCATTTTCTTTCACTCCGAAAGCACTGGAAGGTTTTGACAAAAACCCTTTGCACAAAAACGTAGTGTGCCACGGGCTCGACCTTAGAGAAACCGACATCAGCGGACTGAACGGATTTTCATTGAAATATGTCGTCGAGATGTACCGTGAGTTCAAGAAGATGAACAAGTCAGAATCCTTCCTCACCCGTCCCAAATGGTTCGACCTGCTGATGGGTACAAATCAGGTAAGGCTCGATATGCTAAAAGGTAAATCAGAAGAAGAGATTCGTTCTGCATGGAATGAGGAGTTGAAGAAATACAGGGAAATACGGGAGAAATACATTCTGTACTAAACAAAACCGTTCGAAAAACATTTAAACAGTATTTAAACGCTGCTTAAACGATATTCGAACGGTCATTACAAATTAATCAAAAAAAGATTATCTCTCTTTCTTCTTCTGGGCACAATGAAATCTACAAGAAACAAAGTTTGTGACCTATGCGAATACCTTCTATCGGTAATTTTTCAGAATATTCCATGAATTTAAATATCTACTAGCGCATATGGCACACAAAATGCTTACACTGCTTCATCAAACGCATCCTCGTCTGCTTCCTGTGCATTGGCATTCTCCTGCTTTGCCAGTTCCAGTTCTTTAGCCAGTTCGCTTGAAGGTTTCGTTATAGTCGGAACATCGCTTAAATTTACGCCATCCAGGTTAGATACATCAGCTGTCGGATCAATCAGTTCTCCAGATTCCGTAAAACTGTTTTTATAAGCACGGATATCTTTAGACTGTTCCCTACACTTTGTAACTATTTCCTTTATCTCTTGCGTTCCCAACTTAACAATATTTGGACCAGCTTTCAAATACTTAGCATATGAAAAAGACTTCATTCCCAAAGATGGTAGTGCTGTTGTTGCTGATGTAGTAAGCAGAGCAATATTCGCCATGTCAAGAATGATATTTGTACCGCTTAGTATCATATTCGCATATTGAAAAATTGCTTCTTTTGATCCTCTAATATGATTCGCGCTATCAACAACAGCATATATTTCCTTTGGATTACCATTTTCGTCTTTCAAGACGTTACCATTCTCGTCTGTTTCTTGTATCTTTTTCACTTCATAAAAAACAATACCATCACAATACTCACGAATGCGTGTATTCAAAGTATCGCATGAAAGCAAATACTCATCAAATTCTGCATTTTTTGTTAGTTCTGGCATTTCCCATACAAATTCTTTCTTAGGTTTCTTTTCTTTCTTTTTCTTTTGTGCCTGAACGGCTGTAGGTGCTACTATGGCAATTGCCATTAGTAAAAACATGAAATTAATAAAACGTTTCATAATACGTATAAAACAATTAAATAGTTAATAAATAAAAAAATTAATCTCTAATTCTTACCTTTGTTTTTAAATGTTTTTGCTCCTTTAGAGATACCCATGTATTGTTCTTGCGATTCTCCGGAACAAAAAGTAAACCTGCATAAATATGACGGTCTATTTGAACATGGAAATTTCCATCAGCATCCACCATACCTACAAAAACCCCATGAGTTCCTTTCTGCATATCCTTACTAAAAGATTGGGTGCAAGCATAAATGGAAACATTGGTAGCTTTCTCCTCTATTAAACGACCTTGTTTCATATCGGTCTTCACCACGTTACCTTCAACCACAAGCCCAAGTTTATCCAAAGCTTTCTGGAGTATGTCAGCACGACGCTGGAATTCCTCGTCGTTACGCACTTTGTAGAGTGAATTATAGTTTGCAATGGCCACTTCATAACATTCCTCAATCATGCCATAATCTGCCATACCTCCTTGCTTTTTCAACTCCTTCAGTTTCTTCAGCACCGTATTTGCCATATTCCAATATCCTGCACACTCTTTCATTTCCTGCGCCTTGGCTCTGCACGATGCTTTTTCTTCCTCGGTCGCGTCTTCTGCATTAGCTCCTTGTTCGTAAAACTCCTGTGCGGTGTTATACTTACGGCTTTTCTCGGCTTGTAATGCACTACCGACATACTGATCGTAACTACGGTTATAAATTTCTACTTTCTCGCGCAGTGAAAGGACACCATATGGAACTTTTTGTTTAGGAGATAAATCGCTAATAGGTACAGTTAGTTTATTCGAGCCTTCCGTATAAACTACAAGGTATGAGATGGCATTAAAAGCAGCTTCTGTCTCTTCTTTAACAACTCTCAACGAATCATGTTTTTCCCACTCATTTTCAGAAACTTCTTGTCCTTTATCACCCATATCCATTATTTTAGCATCAAATGCAGTATAAGCGGAATCTGCCTTCTGCATATCATCACGCATTTTACCAAAAGCTTCCATATCAATGATTACAGAAGTGACAAAAGCGCCAGCAGGTGTCTTGGAACGTTCAATAGTACATGCAAGTTTGGGAGAATACTTTACCTTGAGTCCTTCCAACGCAGTAGTAAATTCCACGCAAGCATTCCCTTTCTCCTTACCTTCTTCTATTAGAGCCTCACCTCTACCTCCCTGTTCATTAAGCACAATTGGATTCTCCACCTCTTCTACCAAAAAGTAATAACGTTTGTTCTTTTCCTTAAATATTTTTTTGTGTTCGATAGTCAATGCAGTATTTTTACGCATCACAGTAAATGTTCGGTCACCGTTAGTTACATCAACAAGAACTTCGTATTCATATAAATCTCCGTTTTTCTTTTGTGTGAATACTTCGCTTTTTATGTTTGAAGTAATGACCAAATCATCCATTGACGACACGAATACAGCAGACGCCTTTCCACCAAGATTAACATTTTGCAGGCGATCCACCTGCTCGTCAACAGTCATAAAAACGTTTTGAGCCTTGGACTCCAACAATGAAACTACGAAGAAACCCATCAAGGCTATTATAATTTTGCAATTCATCATTAGTTTATTTAAAATAAAGTATATATAATTATAAATCAAAATCGCTCAATGAGAAGATATCATCTTCTGGGAGTTTCTGTCCGCCTACCCATTCAGGTTGCCATGTACGCACGTGAATCACAGGTGCATCCTCGTTAGTAAAGTCCCACAAAAGGAACAAATATCCCTCATCACTATAGTTACTTGAACGCCACTCCTGACGTAGACGAACCCCATACATTTTTGGATTCACTGACGACTGGGTAATAGCATCAGGTCCACCCGTTTCTCCTTTTTCTCCTATTTGAAAGAACTTCACATCAATCCATTTGTTTCGCATGAAAGCGCGCTTGAGATTTGCAAGGTATTGTTGTTTGTTCTGTTTCTTATATAATACCTTCTCTCCCCCTATTCCCATATCGCTAGATTTTGTTTTTACAACAGTACCAGTGATAATCAAAGCGTCGTTGCTGAAAATCTGGTTAAGGAAATTGATGTCTTTTGTATTGTAAGCTGTTCGAAAGCGTTCACAATAACTTAGGATTTTCTGACGTCTTTCAATTTCCACTACTCCTTTTCCACCCATCTCCATACTTTCGCCCAACTGAGCATCAAGAGCAAACCTAAAGTCGGAAATAACACCAGAAGGTGCAAACTCTACAATTGCTTCTTGATATGTACCGTTACCGAACTCCTCTCCCTGCGGAGTTATAATAAGAGGTATTCTACGCACTAGATAGCCGTCAGTCAATGGCCAGCATCTTTCTACAACTTCCTCGTCATCACAATAGAAATGGATGTTTGCCCAAAGCATTGACAAAGAGTTTGATGCAAACTCATTCATCGGCAGACCCACAATATTCAAGGGGCGATTCTCATTTTGAGCGCTATTTATCTCAGTCAACACTTTACCTAAATTAGTTTGTAACTTTTCTATAATAGGCAGGTTATCGAAATTTGAATCAGTTGTTAAAGTAACGGTCACTACGTTTGCGCAAATATTGATGCAACAAAACGAACATAAGAAAATGGTTAGTATTAAAAACTTTTTCATTAACATAATTCAATATAATAAGTATTAAAATTTAAATCCTATTGCTCCCCTTCCCTTGTAATTAGAGACATTGTCCATACCATTAGTTTTCAAGTTCTTACGGTTGTCCTTTCCTGGTTCTAGGACAGCTTCTATCATCCCTTGGCGATTATAAATAATCAAGTAATAATCAGATGGGGTCTTAATATTTGAATACTTATCGTAATCGCTGATTTTACCTTCTTGCTTAAGGGTTGTAAGACAGTTCTTTAACTGAGAGAATTCATGCAGTTTAAGGATTTCACTTAAAACCATGCCTTCAACAGTCTGCCTTTCTGATTCAGCCGAATTCTCAACCTCTATCACGCTCTCGGGAATACTGCCACCGTTCTGCTTTTGGTTGTTAATTACCGTAGCATTATCAGACGGGATTATATCATCCTTTTTCACATACACAAAAGCCCTATGCATGTTTCCCCTTGGAAGCGTCATTTGCTGTGATAGTTCACTAACATTCTTGACCACAACGTTATCCGACGTCCTAAGCTTCTTTTTTTCCTGTATCCAAGCGTCTATCTCACTACTCAATAATTCTTTTGCCAACTCAAGCGCATCTTCTGCCATAGGCAAGGTAGCTTCCCCGTACAAATAGGTGGAACTTTTCTTTATTTTATTTATTTGTGCTTTAGTCTCAGCATTGTTATCTTGGGCAATGCCTTGAGAAACAACCAACAACAACCATAAAAAACAAAACAAAAACTTCATATTATTATCATTTTAAGTTATCTACATTAGGCACTTTCGTATAAAATTTGAAATAATCGTCCGACACGTTGTGTAAAGGTATATAAGCATACAGACGAGAACGTATATTCCCTTTACGACTCGCAAAGACATCTTTGCACACTTCTATTGTAAGCATATGGTTGTAACCCATCTTTTCATTCACCATGAACACGGTACCTGTTATCTTTGATTCCTGGTTTGTTTTAATTCCCAAATACGATTTACATCCTTGCATACAGCAGAAATCAATCCATTTTCTCAAAGATACCATCATTTCTTTTTCCTTATAACCATATAAATCCACAATCAAATCAAGATTGCAATCATTATCCATATCGCGTGATAGCATCAAGTTAAATGTGCTCCAAACCGGATGACCAGCATCGCATACAAGCTTCCATCGCCCGTTCTCATTTTTATGATAATACAAAGTGTGACGTATTTCTTCCAATATATACGTTCCATCATTTACTTGCCAAAAGGAATTAGACTGATTCGCTTCTGGAAAGTCTACAGCAAGTTCTTGCTGCCCTTCAAATTGATGCCGCTGAAGTTCGCGTATCAATTTCTGTTCAGCTTCAACTGAATTACATCCTGAAAGGAGTTGATAATCCATATCAAAAGTTACAGTCAAAATGTTCAAGCCATTTTTACTCCATACGACCTGATATTTTTTCAGACTTAAAATGTCAATATTTAAAGTCTCAGAGCCGTCAAACGTGTGGATAATACTCAAGTTCTTATTGCTCAGTTGAACCTTGTCGATGGCCAATCGCATGGATTTATCCATATCTCTTAACAAGTCCAATTCAAGGAAATATCTTTCCAAGAAATCGTAAACCGGAAGTGGATTGGATTTGCGAACATCTTGTGTGAACAACTTATAACCTATATGTTCAACCTCATTCCATTTGTTCACACGAACATTTAAAGGATATCCCAAATGGTAATACTCATCATTTTCCCCCACTGTCAGTTTGTCCTTTTCAAGAGCCAAAAGACCTGCCATGGTTTGCAAACGGGCTGTCGCAAATTGCACCTGTCCCCAAGCAGAGATGCTCAATAACAACAATGTCACTAAACAACAGCCCATCTTTCTTGTCATATTTATCATTACATGATAATCATTTATGTTTCACAACAACACGGTTACCGTTTTTCTGATACAAAGTACCCATATTGATTTCTCCATCGCGAAACGCTCCAATTACTTGTTCGCCGGCTTCTGCATAATTGTTCTTCGTTCCAGGCACGAGATGCCTTGATTTGAAACTCATTGTTCCATTTCCATGTGGTTTGCCATTCTTTATATCTCCTTCGTAAATGGCATAATTCAAATCAATCTTACGTACTGGTACGGAAACATCACCTATTTGGGTTTCTTCATTAGTATTTTCAGTAATTTTGTTTTCATCTACTTCCACTTTTTTTCCAACAGTGTAAACGCATATATCAGTCATACTATCTGTCCCCACCACCTGCACGCTTACATTAGCCTCGCCAGGAGCTACAGCTGTCACTACTCCGTCATTCACCTTAACTACCTCATCATTACTTGACATCCATACCAATTGTGCAGTAACATTTTCGGGATATACAATGGCTTTCAATTCCTCCGTTTGACCTACTATAAGAGTCGATTTTTCCTTTGCCAACTCAACCTTTTCCGGTATCGGTGCAGAATCAGAAGACATTAAATAATAAGCGCCACCTCCTCCTAAAACTGCCAAACCAGCGACAGAAGCCAAAACAATCTTCATCGTTTTATTTCCTCCACCTGGACCGACTGGTGATTTTTCACACTCGCTTAACTGCGCTCCACATTCCTCACATACAAAATTTGCACTATCTACTTCCTGAACCACGGCAGGCCTTTCATCAGCCAAGCTACATTCACCGTAGTTTTTGCATATACCTTTCTTTATTGCCATATAATTCAATATTATTATTAATTCACCTAATATTTATTTTCAAAATTAAAATTCTCTCAAACTTAAAAAAATGCTCTAATATATTATTATAAATCTTGCAACTTTTCAGATATGATTTCCATAGCCAGATTCCTAAACTTAGTGTAATTAGGATTGAACTGGTTATTTTCGCATAGCGAACTTGGAAGAATCTTAGATTGTACAACTTGACCTATAGCCTTTCGAAGAACAGCCTTCTGCTCATTGCTACGTGCTTGTATCGCAAATTCCTTATCTACCTGTTTCTTCAACAACTGTGCTAACTGAAAATCCTGCCCCAAAGCGTTCCACGATTCCACGAATCCTTTTCCCATAGGTTTCCATGTATCACCAAAGGTTTCGTCCGGAATGCGAATTGCATCAAACTTAGCCTGGGTAATAGGATCCTGCTGTTCCGCAATGATTTGCAAAGCGTATGCCAACATAAGAGGTTTTACCATCTTATATTTAATTGTTTCAGGATCCTCCTCGTAAAGACTGACCAATTCTTCCTTAAAGCTTTCAGTATGCAAAACCATGGCATTCAATTGATGTTTTTCATTCTGCTTGGATACCAAAGCATCATATTTTTCCTTCGCAGTCTTTACGTTGGCAAGGAATCTAAGTGGGAAACCAGAGTTAGCAGAAATAACCACTATTTGATTATTCTTATAGTTTACAGCTACATCTTGTTTCGGTTCAAACCCAGGAACTTCCTTTTTGAAAGCTTCTATAAGTTTTTGCCTGAAATCGTTTGTTCTTTCATCAGCCTCTGGCAGTGCCAACTGCACCATAGGCATCATCACACCCACATTTCCCGCAATAACCATAGAGCGTTCATTTGCATCAAACTGTACATATGTACGCGATGTTTGGGTCACGAGTTTGACGAACTGTTCCATTTTATCATCCGTGTTCAATTCCGACTTCAATTTCTCAAGGATATTAACACCTACCATTTTGTTAAGTGGATCACTCTTCGCTGCATTATCCATATTACGTAAGGCATTTTCCTGACATACTTCCAACATAATATCTATTGCTGACTCGTAGTCTGTTTTGTCATAAAGATTCGCAAATGTACGTTCACCATCCTCACCCAAATTTGCAACCATTCTCGCGCGGATAGTTGCCGCATTCTGTGACATTTCCTCCTTATTGCTTACAAACTGCCTACAAATATTTCGTACCGCTTCTGGGTTATATTTCTTGATGTCGGAATCAATTTGCACTTCATCTGTTTGACATTTGCTGGAAGCTTGCTTCAACACTTCTTCATTTATGGCGCTAATTACATCCTTAAATGCCAATATGCCGTCAAGCATGCGACCCAATTCCTCGATAATATCCTGCAACAACTCCTTGGCGTATCCATATGACACCACACGTGTGGCTGCAGTGTAGTATTCGCTCTTTGCCGTCTTAAACTGTGAGAATACTTCCTGATGTTTATTCATCAACCCTCTCAAGAATCCGATTCCTCCCCAATTATGGTCGATTTCATTAATCTGTTGAAGCAAATTTGCCTGTTCTTCCTCTAATCGAGCTTTTTGCACGTCAAATTCAGCAATACGATTACCACAATTTTCGATAAGAAGACGAGTGTATTTCTCAATTTCAAGTATACTTTTGCTCTTTTCAGTTCCACTAACCCATTCATCAAACAATTTCTTCTCGATGTGACGACGTATCACACGAGCATACCCTTTGCGTTCCTGTTGCTGTATTTTGTAAAACTCAACTACTCCATGTTGGCGGAACTGATGATTAAAGAATTCCTCACAACGTGTAGAGAAATTTGTAAGCCATTGCTTCTTATCTATAGTGGCCATCACATCATCTGCCTCTGCCTGCGTGCGTGCTTCCCATGTTTCCTCGAACAGTCTCCATCGTTTAGTTGCTGGACTTTCTACTATTGGCTTAGCCAATGTAAGATAGTTATTGCTGAGCATCAATCCTTCGCGATTCTTCTTGTCTTGTATTTCACCGGAAAGTCCCATACCCACTTCTTCAATGGTACGTTCACCGTAGCCAATACCATCTTGCCAAACGTTATAAGTCAACTGACGTGCTGCCTGAATGGCATAGTTATAGGTCATAAACTCTCTAATTTCAGTTTCTGGGAACTCTACTCGTGTAATACCAAACGATAGGAACTTACGGCTATGTGCAATCTCACCGGCTTGGTTCTTTTCAGGAGACGCGCCATCATTTTCGCATCCTACAAGACGGTTCAGTTGCCCATTTGTTCCTCCCATTTCACTTGCAATGGTAGTTTGGAAAATAAAGTCTGCAACCGCTGCAGGTAAACCGTGAGACAAATCCAAAACTTTTCCCTGCTCATTCACATTTGTATATACATACGCTGATTCGAATGCTTCTTGGTTCTCAAGCAAGCGACGAATTTCCCCTGTAAAAATATCCTTTTCACCTCTTACATCTGTCGGATGGTATTTTCCAATGCTAAGTGCATTCAATTCCAACAATGCGGCATAGCCATTAGCCTGATAAAAGCCTGCATCGTGACGCGCACTAACCAATGTACGTTCTGGTGTGTATAGGAAAAGACGAATTTTAAACGCCTGAGTATCTTGCTGATAAGGGAACCATGTCCTTATCTGAGCAATAGCATCAATAATAGAGCCAGAACCTGTACCACCAGCCAAACCTGCGCAGATATGAAAAGTAACCTCCTCATCTCCACTTGCCTGTTGCAGTCTTTGTACGGCACCGCGTACCACCTGTTCGAAATTTCCAGGATTATTCTTGTCAAAAATATTGTTTGCCATCAGTGTACGTCCCAACCTTCTTCGTTGTCCACCAATGCCTGCACTGATAAGTGCCCCCATCTCCTGTTGCATTAATTGCAAATCAGTCGGATTAAGAAAGCCCTTTAATCCTGGATACATGTTGATATTACCAAGTACACTTGAACTTATTCCATTTATATTTACTTTTTGAGCCACTCCTAAATGAACGCTCTTTCCCAACACACTCCAACCACTGCGGTCATCCAAATCAGATGGAGAAGAATCCACATACACGTAATCTAAAAACACTCCGTGACCTGGTTCGTTACTACGGAACTCTTCATAAACACGTTTTCTTAACTCACGCAGCACTTTACCTCCAGTACCGCCAAGTCCGATAATAAGATGGTTTGCCATATTTGTTTGTTTTTAATGTTTTATGCTATATTGATTAAAAATCAGAAATCATCAAAATTCCTACGTGAATTTGTCTGAACCCTCTTGACTTGTCTTTTGTTTTTACCTTTACCAGGGTTATTTTCACCCTTATCAAAATACAACGCTACAAGCATGGCTGCCACAATGAAAGCCAATGACCATAATGAGCTACTCCATATCATTTTATTCATCTCATCGTTTATTACCTCATAAAACACTTGTGGTAACTCTTCCATGCGATGACCACTCATATCGAATAGATTAAGGAAACATCCGGATAACGGGAAGTGTTCGTTCAGCATATCGCCCACTTGCTGACTACATTGAATATCAGCTATGCCATGTACACCATCAAGTCTTTGCATTAGCCATAACCGCATGGACTCCGTTTCACCTTTAACTGTAATCGCTCCTACCAAAAGAGTCATATTAACAACAAGCAGCAATGCCAAAACAGGACCAGTTACAAAAAAAGCCACAGACCGTACAGCTCCATTACTTAATGAGGAGAGTATGAAATAGAGCGTTGCCATAATAAAAGCCGTGATTATCATACCATAAAATAGGCAAAGAACGCCTTCGCTCATGATAGAAAAGAAAACAGCCATAGTCTTTATATTTTAAAATGTTTGCTACATTCTTCTATAACTACTGTACGTTTTTCAACATTAGATTTACCCCTATAAGATTCGGGATTTAAATAACCAAGTGTTTTCATCTTTCATTCTTTTTTATACCGTACATAAAATAAAATGGAAATAAAAAAAGCGTGAAACCATTCTATTATCCATTAATCAAGCCAAAGTTCTCGCATTGCCTATTATAGTTAAAGAAACAACATCAGAATCCACACCAATATGAATACACATCAGTTTCTCAAAGAAATCATATACATAGTCATTAGTGTATCTCGATGCAAAACACACCAACACCACATATCATGAACCTCAGACAATCACCTCCGTGCTACCCAACGTTTCTAAATTCAAAACTACAATACTGTAATTTGTGAGATTCCAGCTCATCAGGAACATAACATCAAGTAAACGCCTTCTATATGTCAGCCTCTCATTTCCACCAAAACTAATCCATATAAATCAACACTTTCGTATTTCAACACTCAGACCATAATAAGCTTTACAATCTTCACATAATAATATCCAAACTTACTATCGTAAAAGATTTCATTTGAGAGTATAGGCAAATGTATAAATTTTAATTTTACCAATACAAATTTAAATTATACATTGTTCAATATGTTTGCATATTTTAACCAATACATCTTATGTCACAACATAGACAAATGCCACACAGCATATCATAAGACTCAATAATAAAGAATAATAGTGTATCGCAAAACATTTTCATTAATCGATAAAAAGCCTATACATAGTTTATTTCAAAAAATTTACGAATTAACAAACCATAGTGTCATTTCATAAATTTAAATCAAAAGACAAAAGCTTCACAAGCCCATTTTCATAGTTAACAAAGTTTCAATTAACAAATTGAGAATTATCTAATGTTGAGCATTAAAAGATTTCGGGCTGAACACCGTTTAAACAGTATTTAATCACCATTTAAACGGTATTCAGCCCGATTTGGTATATCAAAAAGAATGTGTATTATCTCTTCTTCATTTTCTGCATCATACCGGCCATCTTGCTGCCAGTCACCATCTTCATCATCTTGCGAGTCTGGTCAAACTGCTTCAGAAGGCGGTTCACTTCCTGAATATTTGTACCACTACCCTTTGCTATACGCATACGGCGAGAACCGTTAAGGATTTCAGGATGAGTACGTTCTTCAGGAGTCATAGAATAAATGATAGCCTCAATGCTTTTGAAGGCATTATCGTCAATATCAATATCCTTGATAGCCTTACCTACACCCGGAATCATAGAGGCAAGTTCCTTAATGTTACCCATCTTCTTGATTTGGTTTATCTGAGTAAGGAAGTCATTGAAATCGAACTGATTCTTCTGGATTTTCTTCTGAAGGCGTTTGGCTTCTTCTTCGTCGTACTGCTCCTGTGCGCGTTCTACAAGTGAAACGATATCACCCATACCGAGAATACGGTCTGCCATACGTGCCGGGTGGAACAAATCGATTGCATCAAGTTTTTCACCTGTACCTACAAACTTGATAGGCTTGTTCACAACAGTACGGATAGAAAGTGCGGCACCACCACGAGTATCACCATCCAACTTGGTAAGAACTACACCGTTAAAGTCAAGACGTTCATTGAATTCGCGTGCAGTGTTTACGGCATCCTGACCTGTCATTGAGTCTACTACGAACAGTGTTTCATCCGGATTGATGGCCTTCTTGATAGCTTCAATCTCGTTCATCATTTGTTCATCGATTGCCAGACGACCTGCCGTATCGACAATTACCAGATCATAACCTTTTGCCTTTGCTTCATGTATGGCATTCAAGGCAATCTGTACAGGATCCTTACTGTCAAGTTCTGAATAAACAGGAACTTCTATCTGCTGTCCAAGCACCTTAAGCTGCTCAATAGCCGCAGGACGGTAAACGTCGCAGGCTACCAACAAAGGCTTACGGTTTTTCTTGGTTTTCAGCATACGTGCCAACTTTCCAGAGAAAGTAGTCTTACCGGAACCCTGGAGACCTGACATAAGTATCACTGCAGGACGTCCCTTAAGTTCCAACTCGGCAGTTTCGCCACCCATCAGTTTGGTAAGTTCGTCATGAACTATCTTAACCATTAACTGACTAGGCTTAACAGCTGTAAGCACATTCTGTCCCAAGGCTTTTTCCTTTACTGTGTCTGTAAAGTTCTTTGCAACCTTATAGTTCACGTCGGCATCAAGCAAGGCGCGACGTACATCTTTCAGAGTCTCGGCAACATTGATTTCGGTGATTTTACCCTCACCTTTCAATATCTTAAACGACCTCTCAAGTCTTTCACTTAAATTATCGAACATATATTATTTGGATTTTCTTAATTTCTTATATTTCAACGGGGTGCAAAAATACATAAAAAAATATAATCCTCAAATCTTTTTATTCTGCCATTTAGCTTTTTTCAAGTATATAATACTGAAAAACAGCATTAACGAATAATACACCATCTCAGTAGTAAAACAAATCTCCACCGGCTGGCGTAAAACCATCCCTACTATTACTACATAAAAAGCATAAAAAATCAATACTCCTGTCTCTAATACTAAAGCCGCCTGTGTGTTGCCAGTACCGGAAATTCCATTAAAATAAATATTGGCAAGCGAAGCAATCATCATCGCACCACAAACCACATAAAGCGCAGGTATTGAGTCCGATATCAGAGTCGGATCACCACTATAAACCGATAGTATTGTATCTGGAAACAACATTGTCAGAATAACACAAGCCACCATTATAAGAAAAGATACACAAGCTATGCGATGAAGCAAAGCTACAACTTTCTCTGTTCCTCCTGCACCAATCAGATTACTAACCAATGTATTAGCCGTAGTGGCAAGTGCCTGAACGGGAATAAGAAGAACAATATAGACACTCCTAACTATATTAGCTATAGCCAACTCCCTCTGTCCCAAACGTTCAAGAGCCATAAAAAATACAAACCATATAGCCATAGAAAGGAAATACTGAATCATCGTAAACGACGATATGCTCAGGATTTTACCAACCATGCCAAAATCAACACTGAACGAACGCCTGAAACCGTATTTTCTAAGATCAATCCTGAAATATGTATAAATAAGGAAGAACACAAGTGATGAAGCCTCGGCTATAACAGATGCAAGGGCTGCTCCCCTAACGCCCATCTGTGGTAGTCCAAGCTCGCCAAACACCAGACCATAGTCTAGTACCACATTTACAAGTGCCATTACTATAGAACTGAGTGTCAACACTTTTGTATTGGTAATTCCTATATAAAATGCACGGAACATTACATTGAGAAAGGCAAAAAGAAATCCCCATATACGCCACGTAAAGAACTGATATGTGGCTTCGTATATAGTATCAGATGTTATAAGCATACGTATGAAAGGATCAGCAAATACATACATCGCTACGGCCAGCACAACAGCCATAAGGAAACTGAACATACTGCCCTGCATCATTACAGGACCTACATCACGATAGTTTCCTTCACCATTACGACGCGCTATAAGTATCTGTGAACCTATACTGAATCCGAACGCTACTGTATAGACACATATATATAGAAGCCCTCCCATTGCAGCAGCCCCAAGAGCCACTTCGCCCACATGTCCGAGGAAAGCTGTATCTGTAACATTGATTATATTCTGGGCAAGCAACCCAAGAAGTATAGGATAAGTAACGCGCCAGATATCTTTATTGGAATACATAGTCATACACAGTTTTATTCTATCTTTTATAAATATGCAGCAAAGATACAAAAAGAACACCAATAAACATAGGTTAATAAATATTGTGTAGTAATAAGATTAAATATCAGAAACTTACGTGTATTATAATTATATTATATATTTGTATTATTAATCAAAAAAACAGCAGCGTATATGAAAGCACTAAATATTTTTACCATTCTTATTCTGATTTCCATTTTATCAACACTGGTAAGTTGTAACAATAAAGAAGATGGCAGAATAATAACCGGATATAAAGAGTACACTATAACAGTGGCATCACAAAAAGTAATAGGACTTTTATCATCCTGTGGCAATAATTATGTATCTGACGTATATGCTGTAATGAAAGAACATTCTGCAGAATGGGAGCAGATAGGCTATATTGATGGATTTGATTACGAGACCGGATATGAATACACATTGCACATAAGCGAGACCAGTTATCTAGACCATAGCATGGGCGAACCTGCATGGACAGAATACGAACTTATGGAGTTGATTTCAAAAGAAGAAAAGAAGTCGGAAGACATTCCAAACAATTTTATACCCGAATGGTTCTACACGGAGTATTGTGAAAACATTGATTCCAGTTTCAAATATTTTATTGATGCGGAGGATAAGTCAGTTATAGAAGAAGATGTAAACTCGAATCCTATAGTTACCTTCAGCGGTCTTTATTGCTATATAGAAAATGATTGGACAAGATGGTTTCTTATAAATGACAATAAAGAAATTGCCATGTTCGGTTTCATAAAAAAAGAAAATAAAGAACTGACCAATATATCAGAATCATATAAAAGCCTAATACCTGAAGGAGCTGTACAAGGATTGATGGAATGGACCTTCATTATAGGGAACAATCCCGAAAACGAAGAAAATGCAATAAAATATGATGTGTTTATCTGTAGTCCTTCAAAAAGCAAATCCGCAGGCCCCACATCAGTTCCGTGGTTCTACAAAGATTTTACTCAGTATTATCAGGAAAAATATCCTGAAGCCGGTGTCAAGGCCGTTGCTGTACGTTATAACATAAAATAGTTCCAAAACATGAAAAAAAGAAACTATAAAGACCAAAGATATGAAAACCATGAAACTTCACTCATTCATTATAGCACTTTTGTGTGCTGTTTCCTTAGCATCCTGCAACAAGGAAGATATATATCCTACTTTTTCTTTTGATGCTAACGGTGAATGTTATATGCCTGATGTCACCAATATTTCAACAGAAGAATTTGAATCGTCAGTCGTAGGATATGGTTGGAAACACGTTATTACACATGAAATAGGCAGTGATGGAAAATGTTCTACCAAAGACTATTATGAAGATTTAATAGGAGGAGGACCAAG
This sequence comes from Bacteroides caecigallinarum, assembly GCF_021531075.1. GTDB lineage: Bacteria > Bacteroidota > Bacteroidia > Bacteroidales > Bacteroidaceae > Phocaeicola > Phocaeicola caecigallinarum_B. The sequence goes on from NZ_JADYTJ010000046.1 coordinate 25,161, forward strand.
CCAGTATTATTTCGAGTCATCTGAATCATTAAAAGAATACATGTATGTAGATGCTTTTCCGGCTCATGGATATCATACATATGCCTATGATTATGAAGAAGGTAACAGAGTCAGCAAAAACGGCTACTTGGTCATGCGTATTGTATCTTTAAAAGGAGACATTATGAAAGTCATTGATAATCTTGGCATTCGTGCAGATGGAGTGAAAATTTACGGTTACTCCACCTACAAACGTATGAGCAGCAAGGAATTGACAGAAGTACAGAACGCTTACCCTACTGATTTATCAAATATAAAAAGCCTGACTACATCTATTAACGACGAAGTAAATATCATATCCGGTAATGAATTTGAATTTGACGTTCTTTCTTACAACGATTTATATTCCGTAAAAGCTATAAACGAAGAATCATGCGAAATAACATGCGACGGCGACCACGTCAAAATAAAATTGCTTACAAACGGAGCCTACATAACTGTATCAGACAGATTCAGACATTTTGAATTCAGTCTTTTCTCAACGGACGAAGAAATGGAACCCAAGGGAACAGACATCTACTATTTGAGCTACAGCGAAGTGGTATTCAACAAGAACATGGAATTCACGGAACCATCCGAAAACAGGCCACTAAGCTATGAAAACTCAAGCATAGAAACTACCACCCGTGATGGATATTCCGGAAGTATTATAAGTCATTATAACCGTTCGTACATGCTCGTTGTCGATACCGACAAGAAAGCAAGACTCATACATTTACAGAACGGCAGACTCTATCTGAAAGAACTTCTACCGGAAGAGACTTTACTGTCATTAGTAGAGAAAGGAAACGGAAGTTCTATTTCATATAAACTTGAATTGACTACTGCCGACAGAAGAGTTTTCCAGGTTTTTCCGTTCAAGGTTACCTATAAAGAATAGCGCATAATATTTTCCCTGACATTTTATTCTGAAAGATGAAAAGATATTATTAAGTTTGTAATTATAATTTTTCCATACATTACTAGTAGTACATTAATTTAAAAAATGAGTAAAATCGACAACATAAACCAATTTAATGAACTCACTAATGCTGTTCAATCCATAAAGAAGGTAATATTAAGGAGTCAACAAAGAGCTTTAAAACTGATTAATCAGGAACAATTGGCTTTATATTATGGAATTGGGAGATTTATATCCGTAAATACAAGAAACAAGAATTGGGGAAAAGGATTTATAGAAGAAATCAGTGAACAGCTTAGAAAAGAGTTGCCCGGACTAAGAGGATTTTCAGCACCTAGTTTACGAAAAATGCGTACTTTCTATGAGGAATGGAAAATTCTTTCTGATAATTCGTTCGTTGAAACGAACAATTTGACATTGGAAGAACAGAATTCGTTCGTTGAAACGAATGATTTACCTGCACTTCAATTTAAAATTGACGCTGATTTCCCTATTGCAGATTTTATGAACATAGGTTTTACACATCATTATGTAATTGTCAGTAAAGTTAAAGATTTAGAACAACGTAAATTCTATATCAAATTAGCAGCTGAAACAAAAGCAAAAGTTGATGATTTAGAACGCATGATAGATGAAAATCTGTATAGCCATAAAGGAATTTTAGCAAATAATTTTAAGAAAAATATTCCTGATAAGCTTCAAGCCTATCGTGCAATCAGTATGTTCAAAGATGAATACTTACTTGATTTTATTAATGTAGAAGAACTTTTTATCCGAGAAAATGACAGGGATGAACGAATAATAGAGCAAAGTATTGTACAGAATGTAAAAGAATTTATTATGACATTTGGAAAAGACTTTGCTTTTATTGGAAATCAATATCATTTAGAAAAATTTGGTATAGAAGAATTCCCTGATTTACTTTTTTTTCAACAGAGAGCTGGCAGCTCTTGTATGCGTGGAATTAAAAGATGGTCCGTTTAGACCAAGTTATCTCGGACAATTAGCCGCTTATCTGCGTATTCTCGATGATGAGGTTCGTAAACCCAATGAAAACCTACCATAGGAATTATCCTTTGTAAAAGTGCTAATAAAAATTTTGTAA
>NZ_JADYTJ010000047.1 GCF_021531075.1 Bacteroides caecigallinarum
TACTTTTGCTCATGGTTAAACTTTTAGTGTGGTGACTCAAAGATAACCAAAATAGGGCTGACTTCCAAAATCGGAGGACGGCCCTATCATTATAATGATGTATGAACTTTTAGCGGACAGTAATAATTTACTATTGGCTGATTTGTAAAAAACGAAAAACAAATAATAAAGATGCAGAAGATGTTTTGTAATTATTACAAGTTTGCCTAACTTTGATAAAAATATCAGACTTTATATCCATTTGTAAAAACATCTGCATATGAAATTCAGGATTATCATACTATCAGCGTTGTGTATTCTTTCGGCAGCCATATATGCACAGGAAGACAACTCAAAGTTGAGAAAAGACAGCCTGAAAGCCATAACTGATGAGGGTATCGGCATCCCGGAAATTTCACCTGTGAACAATGGTATGAAAAAGCCTGAAGTAAAGGTAGAAACTGAAGTACAACAGATGGAAATACAGGAAATAAAGCTCCGCCGCCCGTTCTACATGCCTTACCACACTAACCCCTCTCCTATGTTCTACGGTGATTACAGTACCGGGGGAATGATTACTCCAAATCTGTATGGTTACGGTTCACAATCAACTCTGCCGGGAATCGGAAGAATTAACGAAGCATCACTGATGTACCAATACAGCATAAACGATTATTGGGAGATACAGGCCGGAATGAATGCTACTAAGTTTAACTTTCCATTCAGTACAGGTCAAGCTTTCGGAACATCAGGTGCTGTAATATACAGGCCGAATGAAAAACTGAGTTTCAGAGCTTTCGGTTCTTATGCCCCGGCAAGCGCCTACGGATTTCAGATGAGTAGTTTCGGAGGAACTATAGGCTATGAGTTCAACGATAAATGGGGAATGGAAGTTGGTGCTGAGAGAATATACGACCCAATGAGAAGAAGATGGGACACACGCCCTGTAGCAATACCTTACTACAAGTTCAATAAAACAAAGATAGGACTGGACGTTGGAGGTATTCTTTACGAGGTTATAAGAAACGCCAAATTTAAAAATCAGGGCGGCAACCCTACGATAATGCCTGGAAGATAACCAACAAAGTAAGAACATACAATAAAAATTTATTTACAAACAACTAAAAAGACAAGATTATGCTAAGATTAAATGTATTTATCCAAGTATCAGAAGAAAACAAGGCTGAAGTGGAAAAAACAGCAAAAGAACTGGTAGCTGCATCACTGAAAGATGAAGGATGCATAGCATATGATTTATTCAAAAGTTCTACACGTGAAGATGTATATATGATTTGCGAAACATGGACTGACGAGGCTTCTCTGAAAGCTCATTCAGAAAGTGTACACTTCACTACGCTGGTTCCAAAGATTGAGAGCCTTGCGGCTATGAAACTTGAAAAATTCCAATTCTAAAATAATAACTTATAAGGCGATATTATCCCACTACAACGGGTAATATCGTCTTTTTTTCTCATAAAGATATGCAGTTCGACAACAAGGTATGTATAGTAACCGGGGGTAATGCCGGTATAGGCAGATGTATTGCAGAGAGTTTTAGCCGCGAAGGTGCGAGAGTATATGTCATAGACAGGGATATAGACCACGATACTGACGAAAATATCTTCTGCTATAAAGGAGATATTTCAGAGAAAGAAGTCTTGGAAAGCTTTGCCGCATGGGTATTGTCAAAGGAAGATAAAGTTGACTTTCTGATAAACAATGCGTGTCTGATGAACGGTGGTATATTAAGCGGATGCTCGTACGAAGATTTCATGTATGTGCAGAAAGTAGGTGTGGCTGCCCCTTACTGGCTGACAGCACTGTTCAAGGAACATTTCTCTAAAGGTGCATCCATAGTAAACATATCATCAAGCAGGGCATTCCAATCGCAAGCCGATACGGAAAGCTATACGGCAGCCAAAGGCGGTATAACAGCACTTACTCATGCACTTGCAGTGAGCCTAAGCGGTATTGCAAGAGTAAACTCCATTGCTCCAGGATGGATTGAGACCGCACGTTTCCACAAGGATACAGAAGTCCCGGAATATTCCGAATCCGACATCATGCAGCATCCTTCACAGCGCATAGGCGAGCCTGAAGACATTGCCAGGGCCGTAATGTTCCTTTGCGATGATAAGAACAGCTTCATCAACGGTACAAACATTACTATAGACGGGGGTATGGGCAGACTGATGGTATATCATAACGATAACGGTTGGAAATTTCAGTAAATATGGTAAATAAAACTGTAATAGATATAACATATTTACGGTTTTGATATAGTAACTTTGTATCAGTAATCTGAAACATCGTTTTATAATGAAAACTATATCAAAAAAAATAAACAAGTATATCCTTTACATAACATTTGTTACACCTTTTAATCTGTCTGCACAAAGCATAATAGACTCCACACGGGTTTATAACATCAATGAAGTGGTAGTGACAGGAAGCCGTAGCGAGACGGATGTACGCCATCTGTCACAAACTGTATCTGTAGTAGGTCGTGACCGCATAGAAAGTGCCATGCAGCCTTCATTACTTCCTGTACTTACAGAGCGGGTTCCCGGATTGTTTGTCACATCACGTGGCATTATAGGATATGGTGTGTCAAACGGTGCTGCCGGAGGTATATCAATGCGTGGTCTGAGCGGTGGCTCCGGACGACTGATGGTGATGATTGACGGTCATCCGCAGTATGCAGGTATCTTCGGTCATCCGATAGCCGATGCATATCAGTCATTTCTGGCAGAACGCGTAGAGGTACTCAGGGGTCCGGCCTCTGTTCTGTATGGTTCGAACGCTATGGGTGGTGTAGTTAATATCGTTACACGCAAAATGAATGAAGACGGAGTAAACACAAATCTGCATGCAGGTTATGGCTCATACAATACACTGGAGACAGAACTTACCAACCGTATCCGTAAAGGACGTTTCTCAAGCGTAATATCAGGTTCTTACAACCGTACTGACGGACACCGTGCAGATATGAATTTCGAACAATACGGCGGGTATGCAAAATTGGGCTATGAAATGACAGACAACTGGAATCTTAGAGGAGATGTCAACGTAACCCATTTCAACGCTTCATATCCCGGACCTGTGAGCTCTCCCCTATTAGATGGAGACCAGAGAATTACACGCGGAATGACTTCATTTGCAATAGAGAACAAATACGACAAGACTTCAGGAGCGGTAAGTTTCTTTTACAACTGGGGAGACCACTGGATTAATGACGGCTATACTCCATCCGAAGGTGAAGGACCACAGGACTACCGTTTCCTGTCATTCGACAAAATGATGGGTGTATCTGTTTACCAAAGTATGCAGTTCTTCAAAGGCAACCGCATCACTGCCGGATTCGATTGGTTTAATTACGGAGGACATGCATGGAATGAGTATATCAGCGGAGAAAAGGTCGGAACTACATCTGATCTGGTTGACAAGCAGGAAAATGAATTTGCAGGATACATTGATGTTCGTCAGGATATAAATACCTTTATCACAATAAATGCCGGAATCCGTGCCGACCATCACTCACGCATAGGAACAGAATGGGTTCCACAGGCAGGATTAGCTTTTCATCTTCCTAATAATATGGAACTGAAAGCATCCGCATCAAAAGGATTCCGCTATCCTATCCTTAGAGAAATGTATATGTTTCCACCACAGAATCCTGATTTGAAACCAGAGTCTATGTGGACCTACGAACTTGCATTCTCACAGCGACTTATGAACGGACGATTAAGTTATGGGGTGAACCTTTTCTATATAGACGGAAAGAATCTGATAATGACATTGCCCAATCCTAACGGCAGTGGAATGCTGAACCAGAACTCAGGCAAGATAGACAATACTGGTATCGAAGTACAGGCTGCCTACCGCATAAACAGACAATGGTCAGTTGACGGGAACTACAGTTATCTGCACATGAAAGAACCTGTGATTGCCGCACCGGAACACAAACTTTACGGAGGAGCAAACTTCTCACACGGACGCTGGAATGTGTCAACAGGCATACAGTACATAGCCGGACTTTACACGCAGACCGCACCTGTAAAAACTGAAGATTTCGTATTGTGGAATATAAGGGCCTCTTTCCGCACTACAAAATGGCTTGATATCTGGGTACGCGGTGAAAACCTGCTGGCACAAAAATATGAAATCAATGCCGGTTATCCTATGCCTAAGGCAACAGTTATGGGTGGGGTGAATATCAATTTCTAGACCAAATATAATTTATTCATGAGAACAAAGTTATTTTCACTTATTACATTATCGTTTTTAATTTTTCCGAATATGGCTAAATCACAGGTAAAAGTCCAGCAAACTGCAGGACATGATGTGTTGGGAGAATTCGCTCCTGAATTCGCACATCTTAATGACAATATCCTTTTTGGTGAAGTATGGAGCCGCAACGACTTGCTTTCCATGCGCGACCGTTCAATCGTCACCGTTGTAGCACTTATGTCGCAAGGTCTGACAGACTCGTCTTTCAGACATCATCTTGAATTCGCAAAAAAGAACGGAGTGACTAAAACTGAAATTGCAGAAATACTTACTCACGCAGCATTCTATGCTGGATGGCCTAAAGCATGGGCCGCATTCCGTATAGCAAAAGAAGTTTGGGCTGAGAATGCGGACAGCACAACAGATACATCGCTCGATGCATACGCACAGACAATTATCTTCCCTATAGGCAAACCTAACGATGCATACGCAAAGTATTTCGTAGGACAAAGCTACCTTGCACCTGTAGTTACTGAAGGTGTTCCTGTAGCCAATGTAACATTCGAGCCTGGCTGCCGTAATAACTGGCACATCCATAAAGCCAATAAAGGTGGAGGACAGACTCTTATCTGTGTAGGCGGACGTGGCTACTATCAGGAATGGGGCAAAGAGCCAATAGAAATGAATCCTGGCGACGTAATACATATCCCGGCAGGAGTAAAACACTGGCATGGAGCTGCTCCTGACAGCTGGTTCTCTCACCTTGCTATGGAAATTCCCGGCGAAGGAAGCAGTAATGAATGGCTCGAACCGGTAAATGACAAAGATTATTCAAAACTGAAATAACATGAGGACTTTAATAGTGATAATTATGAGTTTTTTTGCTTGAATCACTAATTAATATAATACAACAAAAACAGAATAAAATTTTGGGGCTGTGTCGTGCTTCACGACACAGCCCCAGTCTTATATGTTTTATCTTTCCGAAATCGGTTTGTAAGGAACTTCCTCAAGTACATTCTTGTATGCAGGACGGATGATACGGCGACCGTCGAAATGCAATTCCTCGATGCGGTGAGCTGTCCAGCCGACAATTCTCGCCATAGCAAACAGAGGAGTATATATCTCATGAGGCAATCCCATCATCTCGTATATGAATCCTGAATAAAAGTCAACATTTGAGCATACTTTCTTCTTGTCTCCCTTGACTTTCTTAAAACAAGCTATAGCACGTTTTTCTATCAACTCCAGAAAGGCAAATTCTTTTTCACAGCCTTTCTCTGCCACTAGTTCACTTGCCAGTTCCTTCAGTAGGACTGCACGCGGATCGGAAATAGTATATACGGCATGACCTATACCATATATCAGTCCGCTCTTATCGTAAGCCTCCTTATTCAGCATGCGGGTGAGGTAAGTATCTATCTCGTCAACATTAGTCCAGTCCGAAATGGCTTCTTTCAGATGATGGAACATATTTACAACCTGAATGTTTGCTCCACCATGCAACGGACCTTTGAGAGAACCGATTCCGGCTGCTATACTTGAATATGTATCGGTACGTGTTGAACTTGTTACTCTGACAGTAAATGTAGAGTTGTTACCACCACCATGCTCAGCCTGAAGAACCAGCAGAAGGTCTAGCATACGCGCTTCGAGAGGAGTGTAATCTTTCTTTATCATGTAAAGAAAATTCTCAGCCAACGAGAGTTTCTCATCCGGATAGCGGATATGCAATGAACGTCCGTGTGTACTGTGACGGTAGATGCTATATGCGTACGCTATGACTGTAGGGAATTTTGAAATAAGTTCGATAGACTGACGCATAAGATTGTCGCGCGAGATATCATCCGGATTAGGGTCGAATGTATACATTTCCAGAACGCTGCGGGCCAGGATATTCATTATATTATGACCTTCCAGGTCGATGATATTCATTGTAGTCTTCTTGTCAAGAGGCATGTTGTCGTTTATCAGTTCCTTGAAAGATGCCAGTTGTTCCTTGTCAGGGAGTTCGCCCGACAAAAGCAGATATGCAACCTCTTCGAATCCGAAACGTTTCTCTTTCAAAAGAGCATGAACAATGTCATCCAAATCATATCCTCTATAGAAAAGCTTTCCGGGAATTGCCTTCAAACCTTCTTCGGTTTTCTCGTATCCCACTACGTTACCTATCTTGGTTAGTCCTACAAGCACACCTGTTCCGTCTTCATTACGAAGTCCGCGCTTAACATTAAAACTCGTAAATAAACTGTTGTCTATTCTGCACGCTTGTTTAGCACATTCGGAAAGTTTGTAAACTATATATTCTTTTTTCATGTTCAGTTCGTTATAGTTGAATTATAGACTTTGTATTATTCTTTCAGTAAACTCTTCTGTACTCAAGACTTTACCGCCCGGCATAAATCTAGCCAAATCAATAGTTGCCTCAGAATTTTCAAAAACCTGTTCCAGGGCAGATGTTATAAGGTCGGCTGCCTCCTGCCATCCCAAATATTCAAGCATCATTACCGACGAGAGAAGAAGAGAACATGGGTTAACCATATTCTTGCCCGCAATATCAGGAGCTGTTCCGTGGGTAGCCTCGAAAATTGCATGACCGCTATTGTAGTTTATGTTTGCTCCCGGAGCAATACCAATACCGCCTACCATGGCAGCCAGCTGATCGGAAACATAGTCACCGTTAAGATTCAAAGTTGCAATAACAGAATAATCTTCCGGTTTCAGCAATGTATTCTGAAGGAAAGCATCTGCAATACAGTCTTTTATTATTACTTTTCCCTTGTTGATAGCCTCAGCCATGGCAGCCTTTGCAGATTCTTCTCCCAAATCTTTCTTCAACTGCTGATAATAGTTCATGGTGAATGTCTGTTCTGCAAACTCAGTTTCAGCCACTTCATATCCCCATTTCTTGAAACCACCTTCGGTGAACTTCATGATGTTTCCCTTATGAACAAGTGTTACCGACGGAAGTTTATGATCCAAGGCATATTGTATTGCAGAACGAACAAGACGTTTCGTACCTTCTACAGAGACAGGCTTTACTCCGAAAGACGAAGTTTCAGGGAATCTCACCTTGGTAACTTTCATCTCATTGTAAAGGAAATCATAGAATTTCTTTGCTTCAGGAGTACCCTGTTCCCATTCTATTCCGGCATATATATCTTCTGTATTCTCTCTGAAAATACACATATCAACTTTCTGAGGCTCCTTTAAAGGAGATACCACGCCTTTGAACCATCTTACAGGACGCAGACAAACATACAAGTCCAATGTCTGACGCAATGCAACGTTTAGCGAACGTATTCCGCCTCCTACTGGTGTAGTGAGCGGGCCCTTGATTCCTATAAGATATTCTCTGAATACATCCATAGTAGATTGCGGAAGCCACTCTCCCACCTGTTTATAGGCCTTTTCACCGGCCAGAAGCTCCATCCACTCTATAGAACGCTCGCCTTTGTAAGCTAATTTTACTGCCTCATTTACAATTTTCTGACAAGCCGGAGTAATTTCAGCTCCTACGCCATCACCTTCTATAAAAGGTATAGTAACATTTGAAGGTACTACAAGTTTACCTTCTTCCATACGTACTTTACTCATCGTCTAGTTTCTCCTATATTTGTTGTATATTGATTGTTATTTTCTAAAAGTATTAAGAGCAGAGCCAGCCTTGAACCATTCTATCTGCATTTCATTATATGTATGCATAGCTTCGAATGTATCCTGTGTTCCGTCTTCATGACTTAATACCACTTTCAGATTACGTCCCGGTGCAAATGCTTCAAGTCCCACGATTGAAATCTTGTCATGTTCCTGCACCTTGTCATAGTCATCCTTATCGGCAAAAGTCAATGCAAGCATACCTTGTTTCTTGAGGTTCGTTTCATGAATACGTGCAAAACTCTTTGCCAGGATAACCTTGACATTAAGGAATCGTGGTTCCATAGCTGCATGCTCACGGCTTGAACCTTCGCCATAATTTTCTTCGGCCACAACAATTGATGAAATGCCCTTAGACTTATATCCGCCAGCCACAGCCGACACTTCGCCATAACTTCCGTCTATCGAATTCCATACTTTATTTGTCTCTCCATTGAATGCATTCACAGCTCCCATCAGCATGTTTCTGGAAATATTCTCCAAATGTCCACGATAGCGAAGCCACGGACCTGCCATCGAGATATGGTCTGTAGTACACTTACCTTTTGTCTTGATAAGCAAAGGCATATCCAATAAATCCTTACCATCCCATGAAGCGAACGGCTGAAGTCTCTGCAGACGTTCAGATTTCGGGTCAATGATAACTTCAATATTGCATCCGTCTGCCGAAGGTGCTACATAACCATTATCATCAACTGTAAATCCTTTCACAGGAAGTTTATCTCCCGTAGGAGCATCCAGTTTTACCTGCTCACCTTTATCATTCAGCAAAGTATCTGTCATAGGATTAAAACACAAGTCTCCTGCTATGGCAAAAGCTGTAGCAATTTCAGGCGATGCTACAAAAGCATGTGTATTAGGATTACCGTCTGCACGTTTTGCAAAGTTTCTGTTGAATGAAGTAACAATAGAATTCGGTCTTGTAGGATCGTCTATCTCACGTTTCCACTGACCAATGCAAGGGCCACAGGCATTAGTCATAATTACAGCACCGGCATTCTCAAAATCGGTAATCATTCCGTCACGCTTTGATGTGCAGTACACAAGCTCCGAACCGGGGTTTACCAACAATGGTGATGCCATCTTCAGACCTTTGTCCTTTAATTGTCTAACCAACGAGGCTGCCCTTCCCAAATCCTGATATGACGAGTTAGTGCATGAACCGATAAGTCCTACCTCCATACGTTGAGGATAACCGTTTGCAATGACCTTATCTTTAAACTCAGATAACGGACATGCCGCATCCGGTGTAAACGGACCATTAAGATACGGTTCCAATGCAGACAAATCTATCTCAATAACTTTGTCGTAATATTTTTCAGGTGACGAAAGGACCTCATTATCAGCCTTCAGGTCGTCAGCAACTTTTAGAGCCATATCGGCTACTTCCTCACGTCCAGTAGCTCTGAGATATTCCACAATCTCATAATCGAAAGGAAAGACAGATGTAGTAGCTCCTACCTCTGCTCCCATATTACAGATAGTTGCTTTACCTGTAGCAGATATTGAAGAAGTACCTTCTCCGAAGTATTCTATTATGGCATTTGTACCACCCTTAACAGTAAGTATACCTGCCAGCTTCAGAATAACATCCTTTGGTGCAGCCCATCCGTTCAGTTTTCCTTTGAGATGTACACCTATTATTCTAGGCATTTTCAGTTCCCATTCCATACCGGTCATCACGTCAACTGCATCGGCACCTCCTACGCCTATTGCAATCATTCCAAGACCACCGGCATTTGGTGTATGCGAGTCGGTACCTACCATCATTCCTCCAGGGAAAGCATAGTTTTCCAGTACCACCTGATGTATAATTCCTGCTCCAGGCTTCCAAAAACCGATACCATATTTCGATGCTACACTCTTCAGAAAATCATATACTTCCTTATTGGTTGTCTGTGCTACAGGAAGATCGACAGAAGCACCTTTGTATGCCTGAATAAGATGATCGCAATGAACAGTGGCAGGCACAGCCGAAACATTCTTTCCGGCATTCATGAACTGAAGTAATGCCATTTGTGCTGTGGCATCCTGCATGGCTACCCTGTCCGGACGGAAGTTCACATAGTCCACTCCTCTTTCAAAACATTTCATTGAATTCGCATCGTAGAGGTGGCTATATAAAATCTTTTCTGCCAAAGTCAATGCCCTACCTAATTTTTTACGTGTATCCTGTACTTTACCATTATATGAAACATAGAATTGTTTCATCATTTCCAAATCATACATCATAATAACTAAACCCTATTTATTGTATAAATACCTTTTATATATTCTTTATCCTTTAAATTCAGCTATCAAAAGTCCACAAAAATCACACTTTTGATAAAAATTGCGCAATATTCGGTATTTTAACTGACATATGCAAGCAATATGCAATATTTAATTGATAAACGACATAATTTTCTATAGTTAAAGTACAAAAAGTTACATAAATATGCAAAAACTAAAAACACAAACCAATACTGACGAAAGCCGAATGCATCATTCCGGCTTTTGGCAATGAAAGTTTACCACCCTCGATTGTAATATTCCTACTTCCTCCATAAATATCAAAATCAGAGATAGTATAGCCTACGGAAAAGACTATTCTTTCATCCATTTCAAACGATACAGCTGTACGTGCATGGTAATACAACTTCCTAGCACCAGTGTTTGTAACCTCTTCCCTTTTTATCGCAGTCCATGCTCCCGGTTGGTTAGGATAATAATCAACAGTGAATCTTCTGTCGGAAGGAAGAGGAATTGTCAGTCCGGGCGAAACAGAAAGATAGAGTGCGTAATCTTTGTCTCTACCAATCCACAATTTGGGAGAATTCAGACGTAAGGCTGGACGTAAGGCTAAAAAGTAACTTACTGAATTGTCATTAGTTTCACTCCACCTCAATTGTTTGTTGACAGCAACTCCACCTAAAGATTTGGACGGGTACGGAGAAGTAAACACCAAACCTGCCGTCAAACCTAAATAGTCTATAGGCATAAAAGTAACTGAAGGTTCAACCTCCAAGGAACTTTGACTGGTCAATGCTCCGTTGAGTTCAACTTGCCAGAAGCGTTTCTCCACTCTATCTTGTGAATAAAGTGAAACAATACTCCACGAAAGGGAAATAGCGATAAAAAATCTTACAATCTGTGTTTTAAGGATATTCATAAACAAACTTTTTATTATATTTTAGTCAAATCTAAAATGCGACGTCAGAATAAGCTCAAAAAAGTCTGAAAAAAACGACCTGTCATTTTATTTAAAACTTGCCCGCGTTTTAGTCCAAATGCGGGCAAGTTTTATTTTAAGCTTCAGAGCCTCCTGATTCAAAATACAAAAATATAGTTTTTCATCGTAACTGCATAAGCATACCAATGTACATCCATCCACCAAACAACTACTAATTTTCAACACTTTAGACAAAAAGATGATGTACATCTACAATTATGTAAACTAACCCCCGAATACAAATCAACAATCAAGACATCAAACCATATGATAAAACAACTTTAAAAAGTAGAAAAAAGTAAATTATTATCCGTTTTTTCAATCTTTTGTTTAACTTTGCGTCCGAAGTAAAGACAAAGGGGTGCCCCAAAAACAAACCCGGGCTGAGATTATACCCTATGAACCTGATGCGGTTAATACCGACGAAGGGATTGTCCTCAAAAAAGACATCCGTCATAAGATATTCTCTCAAACTGTAATTCTCACATTCTCTTTGTGTTTGCTTTGACTAACACTTTAAAACCTGTCATTTATGAAAATAAAAGTAAACAACAAAGAGACCGAACTCACTCAGGGCAATAATGTCGCATCGCTTGCACAACAGCTCGAACTTCCACAGCAGGGAGTGGCAGTTGCTATTAACAACCGTATGATACCTCGCAGCCAGTGGGCTGAACAGGAAATCAAGGAAGGCGACAGTCTTGTTATAATAAAAGCAGCTTGCGGAGGATAATGACATGGATATAAAAGCATTCAAACTTCAGTTCATCACTCATTTCACCGAACAGTATTCTTACTTGGATTCAGCACGTATGGCTCTCGAAGGCGGTTGCCGATGGGTTCAGCTGCGCATGAAAGACGTTTCCGACGAGGAAGTGGAAGCCATTGCCGTTAAGGTCAAGGAACTATGCAGACAATACAGTGCGAAATTCATCATAGACGACCGTGTGGAGCTCGTCAAGAAACTGAAAGCTAATGGTGTACATCTTGGAAAGAATGACATGCCTATAGCTGAAGCAAGAAGAATATTGGGAAATGAATTCATTATAGGTGGAACAGCCAATACTTTCGATGACGTTAAGGCTCATTACCTTTCTGGAGCCGACTATATAGGATGCGGTCCGTTCCGTTTCACAACTACCAAGAAGAAATTAAGTCCGATATTAGGTCTTGAGGGCTACCGTTCCATCACCAGTCAGATGAAAGCTGAAGGAATCAACATACCGATAGTTGCAATAGGCGGTATCACGATTGACGACATTCCTGAAGTAATGCAAACCGGAGTGACAGGCATCGCACTGAGCGGAACTATACTCAGGGCTGAAAATCCGGTGGAAGAAACCGGTAGGATAAAATCACTTATCGAAAATTGCTGAGTTTAAATAGCATTTAAGCACTGTTTAAACACTATTTAAACACCATTTAAAATTAAAGGATCAATAAAATATTAATTATCTAAATATGGAAAAACTTATTATTGCAGGTCGTGAATTCGAATCCCGCCTTTTCCTGGGAACAGGAAAATTCAACTCAAACCAGCAGATGGAAGAAGCCATCCTGGCATCCGGCACAGAAATGGTGACTGTTGCCATGAAACGTATCGAACTCGATGACAAGGAAGACGACATGTTGCGCCATATCGTTCATCCTCATATACAGCTGTTGCCAAACACTTCGGGAGTGCGTACAGCAGAAGAAGCTGTCTTCGCAGCACAGATGGCCCGTGAGGCATTCGGAACTAACTGGCTGAAACTGGAAATTCATCCGGACCCTCGCTACCTGTTGCCGGACTCAACAGAAACACTTAAGGCTACTGAAGAACTGGTAAAACTGGGTTTCGTAGTCCTTCCTTACTGTCAGGCCGACCCTACACTCTGTAAACGTCTGGAAGAGGCTGGTGCTGCTACTGTGATGCCTCTTGCTGCTCCTATAGGTACAAACAAGGGATTGCAGACTCGCGATTTCCTCCGTATAATCATCGAACAGAGCAACGTTCCTGTAGTAGTTGATGCAGGTATCGGTGCTCCAAGTCATGCTGCCGAAGCTATGGAAATGGGTGCGGCAGCCTGTCTTGTAAACACAGCAATCGCCGTTGCGGGTAATCCTGTAGAAATGGCTATAGCATTCAAGGAAGCTGTCATTGCCGGCCGCCGTGCTTACGAAGCAGGGTTGGGAATTCAGGCTGACAACCTTGTTGCTTCAGCTTCATCTCCTTTAACTTCATTCTTAAACGAATAAACTCAACAATTTACATGGACCAGGAAAAAGATAAAAAAGCATACGCCCATGCAGAAAAAGCCTACATGCAAGGCACTATGTTCCCTTTCATTAAAGTAGGTATGCAGAAAGTAAACCTCACTCCTACTGTCAACATCGTTGACGGTGAGAAAGTGATGACACCGAACGCCCCTGTATATATATATGATACAAGCGGGCCTTTCAGCGATCCCAATATAGAGATTGATCTGAAGAAAGGATTGCCACGTATGCGTGAAAGCTGGATTACATCACGCGGTGATGTGGAGCAGTTACCATCAATCACTTCAGAATACGGAAAGATGCGCCGTGACGACAAGTCGCTCGACCATCTCCGCTTCGAACATATCGCATTGCCATATCGCGCAAAGGAAGGTAAATGCTGCACTCAGATGTACTATGCCAAGCAGGGTATCGTAACTCCGGAAATGGAATATGTTGCCATCCGCGAAAATATGAACTGCCGCGAACTTGGTATCGAAACATATATCACTCCGGAATTTGTGCGTGACGAGATTGCTGCCGGACGTGCCGTATTGCCTGCAAATATCAATCACCCGGAATCGGAACCTATGATTATAGGACGCAACTTCCTTGTGAAAATAAATACCAACATCGGTAACTCTGCCACTACTTCAAGCATCGACGAAGAAGTGGACAAGGCTGTATGGAGTTGCAAATGGGGTGGAGACACACTGATGGACCTTTCTACAGGTGCAAACATCCACGAGACTCGCGAATGGATTGTACGCAACTGCCCTGTTCCGGTAGGTACTGTGCCTATCTATCAGGCTTTGGAGAAAGTAAACGGCAAGGTGGAAGACCTTAACTGGGAGATTTATAAGGATACACTGATAGAACAGTGCGAACAGGGTGTCGACTACTTCACTATCCATGCCGGGATACGTCTGCACAATGTACATCTTGCCGACAAACGTCTTTGCGGTATCGTGAGCCGTGGCGGAAGTATCATGAGCAAGTGGTGCAAGATATATAATAAGGAGTCATTCCTTTATGAACATTTCGACGAAATTTGTGATATCCTCGCACAGTATGACGTAGCTGTTTCATTGGGTGACGGTCTCCGTCCTGGCTCAATCTACGATGCCAACGACGAGGCACAGTTTGCAGAACTTGACACACTGGGAGAACTCGTACTCCGCGCATGGAACAAGAATGTTCAGGCATTCATCGAAGGACCTGGACATGTACCTTTGCACAAGATACAGGAAAATATGGAACGCCAGATCAAGTCATGCCACAATGCTCCGTTCTACACACTCGGCCCGCTTGTAACAGATATCGCTCCGGGTTACGACCACATAACATCGGCTATCGGTGCAGCTCAGATAGGATGGTTAGGTACTGCAATGCTTTGCTATGTGACTCCTAAGGAACACCTCGGCCTGCCTAACCGCGAGGATGTACGCACAGGTGTCATCACATACAAGATTGCAGCTCATGCCGCCGATCTTGCAAAAGGACATCCTGGAGCACAGATTCGCGACAACGCACTGAGCAAGGCCCGCTACGAATTCCGCTGGCGCGACCAGTTCCATCTTTCACTGGATCCTGACCGTGCCCTTGAATATTTCAACGAAGGACGTCACACAGACGGTGAATACTGTACTATGTGCGGCCCTAACTTCTGTGCGATGAAATTAAGTCGCGATTTAAAGAATATATAAGTTGTTAGTTTTTAGTTGTTAGTTTTTAGATATGAATACCAGCGATTATAAAAGTTTAGAAGTATGGAGAAAATCTATTCTTCTATGTAAAGAAGTATATCTTCTAACACGAAAGCTACCCAAAGAAGAAACTTATGTTCTATCAGACCAAATGCGTAGAGCTGCCATATCAATAGCATCAAACATAGCAGAAGGGCAAGGAAGAGAATCTAAAAAAGTATTTTTAAAATTCCTTTCTATTTCAAGGGGCTCTCTGTGTGAATTAGAAACACAATGTATAATTGCAATAGAAATTGGATTGCTAAACAATGAAGATGTATCAGAAATACTGTCTTTGTGTTCTGAAATAGGCAAAATGATTAGGGCATTAGCCAACTATTTATCCAAGCAACTGGAAATGAATAACTAAAAACTAACAACATAGAACTAACAACTAAAAACCAACAACTAAAAACTAATAGAATGTTTTCAGACGAACTTGAAAAAATAAGCTGGGAGGAGACGACCAAAGCCATCTACTCCAAGACCGAAGCAGACGTAATACGTGCTCTCGGTAAAAGTCGCTGCGACGTGGATGACTTTATGGCACTCATCTCGCCTGCTGCCGAAAAATATCTTGAACCGATGGCGCGACTCAGCAAGAAATATACTGAGGAACGTTTCGGACGTACAATGTCTATGTTTATACCTTTGTATATAACAAATTCATGTACAAACTCATGCGTGTACTGCGGATTCCATATCAGCAACCCTATGGCACGCACCATACTTACACTAGAGGAAATAGAGAACGAATACAAAGCCATAAAGAAACTCGGTCCTTTCGAAAATCTGCTTATAGTAACAGGTGAGAATCCGGCTAAGGCAGGTGTTCCATACATAGCAAAGGCTCTGGATCTGGCAAAACCTTATTTCTCCAATCTTAAGATTGAGGTAATGCCTTTAAAGACTGAGGAATATGCCGAGCTGGTGACACACGGTCTGAACGGAGTTATCTGTTTCCAGGAAACATACAACAAAGCCAGATACAATATCTACCATCCAAGAGGTATGAAATCGAAATTCGAATGGCGTGTAAACGGTTTTGACCGTATGGGACAGGCAGGTGTTCACTCCATCGGTATGGGCGTACTTATCGGACTGGAAGACTGGCGTACAGACGTAACCATGATGGCATATCACCTACGCTATCTGCAGAAACATTACTGGAAGACAAAATACAGCGTAAATTTCCCGCGTATGCGTCCGGCAGAAAACGAAGGTTTCCAGCCTAATGTCATCATGAGTGACAAGGAGCTGGCCCAGGTTACTTTCGCCATGCGTATATTCGACCACGATGTAGATATCTCCTACTCTACACGCGAGCCGGCATATATCCGCGACAACATGGCTTCACTAGGCGTTACAACCATGAGCGCGGAAAGCAAAACTGAACCGGGAGGATATTATTCATACCCTCAGGCTCTGGAACAGTTCCATATCAGCGACGACCGCACCGCCGTGGAAATGGAAAAAGCTCTCAAGTCATTAGGACGCGAACCAGTATGGAAGGACTGGGACGCATCATTCGACTGCATAAAGACAGGAAAAGCTGTCTGAACAAGCATATTCAGTACCAGCGGTATCGGTATAAACAATATATGATGCTGCCGGTATTTTTATACTTAAGCATAAAAATGGAAAGATACAACAGACAAATCATTCTGCCGGAATTGGGTGAAAGCGGACAGGAAAAACTAAAGAACGCAAAGGTACTTATTGTAGGTGTTGGCGGTCTTGGTTCGCCTATAGCATTATATCTTACAGGAGCCGGAGTGGGAAACATAGGCCTTATAGACGATGATGTGGTAAGCGAAAGCAATCTGCAAAGGCAAGTTCTGTATTCAGAAGCCGAAGTCGGTCTACCTAAAGCTATACAGGCACAGAAAAAACTGAATGCTCTGAACAGTCAGATTAAAATAGAAGCATATAACACCCGGCTGACCAAAGAGAACGCCGAAGAGATAATCGGCAAATACGATATAGTCGTTGATGGTTGCGATAATTTCATGACACGCTACATCATAAACGATACCTGTGTCAAACTGGGGAAAACGTACGTTTACGGTGCAATAAGAGCTTTCGACGGGCAAGTATCGGTATTCAACTATCAGAATGGGAAAAACTATCGCGACCTGTTTCCCGATGAGGAAGAAATGCTATCAATGCCAGCCCCTCCAAAAGGAGTGATTGGAGTAACCCCGGGTCTGGTCGGCTGCGTGCAGGCAAACGAAGTTATCAAGATAATTTGTGATTTTGGCGAAACTCTTTCAGGCAAACTATGGTATATAGACCTGAAAACACTGCAAACAAATACGATTTTATTATAAACATTAGGAATATTACGATTTGGTTACTAAC
This sequence comes from Bacteroides caecigallinarum, assembly GCF_021531075.1. Taxonomy (GTDB): domain Bacteria; phylum Bacteroidota; class Bacteroidia; order Bacteroidales; family Bacteroidaceae; genus Phocaeicola; species Phocaeicola caecigallinarum_B. Next base: position 17,422 of record NZ_JADYTJ010000047.1, read on the forward strand.
TTTGCACTCAGATTTAGTGGTACACACATGAAACTGATATTGATAACAACTCCAGAATATTTTGTAGAGGAGGACCAAATACTAAATGCACTCTTCGAAGAAGGGTTAGACATATTACATCTTCGCAAACCCAGAACAGAAGCGGTTTACGCAGAAAGACTGCTAACACTCATCCCGGAAAAATATCATAAGAAAATAGTTATACATGACCATTTCTACTTATGTAATGAATATAAGTTGAAAGGTATTCATCTGAACAGCCGCAATCCTATTGCACCGGACAATTACTCCGGACATATCAGTGCTTCTTGTCATACTCTTGAAGAAGTATTGGAAGACAAGAAGACTTGCGACTATGTGTTCCTAAGTCCGATATTCGACAGTATTTCAAAAGAAGGTTATTCTTCAAAATTCACTCCCGAAGCCATACGCGAAGCAGTAAAAGCCGATATTATCGACAAGAAAGTCATAGCATTGGGAGGTATAGATGAAGAAAATATACTCAGAGTGAAAGATTTCGGATTCGGAGGCGCAGCAATTATGGGAGGACTTTGGTCCAAATTCAACCATAGTCTTGACAACAATTATCAAGAACTTATAGACCATTTCAGAAAGTTAAAACGACTTGCCGACTAAATACTTATTGTATTTTTACTGCAAAACGTTTGACATACTTACATAAATGGTATAACTTTGCAAACAAATCAAGGCAATATATCTATTTACAATGAACGTACAATCACCTTTTAAAGTATTCTCAGGTACAAACTCGAGATACTTGGCAGAAAAAATCTGCAACAGTTTAGGATGCGAACTTGGTAACATGAAGATTACTCACTTTGCTGACGGAGAGTTCGCGGTGTCTTATGAAGAATCAATCCGTGGTCAGCATGTGTTCATAGTACAGTCTACATTCCCGAACTCAGACAATCTTATGGAGTTGCTCCTTATGATTGATGCTGCTAAACGTGCTTCTGCAAAGAGCATTATCGCCGTAATTCCTTATTTCGGATGGGCTCGTCAGGACCGTAAAGACAAACCACGTGTTTCAATAGGTGCAAAATTGGTTGCAGACCTGTTAAGCGTAGCTGGCATTGACCGTCTGATTACAATGGATCTTCATGCAGACCAGATTCAGGGTTTCTTCGATATTCCTGTAGACCACTTGTATGCATCTACAATCTTCGCTCCATACATTCAGTCATTGAATCTGGAAAATCTTGTAATCGCTACTCCTGACGTTGGTGGTTCTAAGCGTGCAAGTACATACGCCAAGTTCCTTGATGTTCCATTGGTTCTTTGCCACAAGACTCGTGAAAAAGCAAATGTTGTAGCTTCAATGCAGATTATCGGTGACGTAAAAGGAAAAGATGTTGTTCTTATTGACGACATGGTTGATACAGCAGGTACTATCACTAAGGCTGCCGACATCATGAAAGAAGCCGGAGCAAACTCAGTAAGAGCTATCGCTTCACACTGCGTTATGTCAGGTCCTGCTTCTGAACGTGTACAGAACTCTCAGTTGGAAGAAATCGTATTCACAGACAGTATTCCTTATGCAAACCGTTGTGCTAAGGTTAAACAGCTTTCAATTGCAGACATGTTCGCTGAAACTATCCGTCGCGTGATGACTAACGAATCAATCAGCTCACAGTATTTGATTCCTTAATATTCATCGCACTATAAGAATATAAAGCGAAGAATCATAAAGCCTAATATAACTGGCTTATTGTGGTTCTTCGCTTTCTTTTGTAATAATTACTTACTCTCATTTCGATATATGAAATTACTCTGGTTGGATCTAAACAGTTCGTATGCACATTCATCACTCGCTTTGCCGGCTCTGCATGCCCAAATGAAAGATGACAAGAGCATCGCATGGGTTAAAATTTCGGCAACCATAAACGAAAATCCCGGGATGGTGGCAGAACAAATCTATAAACACAAGCCTGATATTGTAGCATCTACATGCTGGCTCTTCAACCACGAAGCGTTACTGCATATCACTTGCCGTGTGAAATCGCTGCTTCCACAATGCAGGATTATCCTCGGAGGTCCGGAGTTTCTGGGTAACAACAAAAAGTTTCTAACAACTAACGACTTCATAGAAGGTGTATTCAGAGGTGAAGGTGAAACAGGATTCAAGCAGTGGATGAAGCATTTCGACAATAAGGAGGAATGGAAGAATATTTCCGGTCTGTGCTATGTGGATGATAATGGAGAATACCACGACAACGGTATGGCCAGAGTAACGGATTTCACAGCACTAGAATATCCTGAAAAAAGCGAACTGTTCAACTGGGACAAACCTTTCGTACAACTGGAGACTACAAGAGGCTGCTTCAACACCTGTGCATTCTGTGTAAGCGGTGGCGACAAACCCGTACGAAATCTAAGTATAGACACCATCAGAGAAAGAATAGAAATCATTCACAGTCACGGAATCAAGAACATAAGAGTGCTGGACCGTACTTTCAACTACAACACCCGCTATGCAAAAGCATTGCTATCCCTGTTCCGTGAATACCCGGATATAAATTTCCATCTTGAAATACATCCGGCATTACTTTCAGAGGAACTGAAAGCAGAATTGAGATCAATGCCCAAAGGACTTCTGCATCTTGAGGCCGGAATACAAAGCCTGAGAGAAATAGTACTGACCACAAGCCGTCGCGCCGGAAAACTTGAAGATGCGATGAAAGGGCTGAAGTTCCTATGCTCACTGGAGAATATGGAAACACATGCAGACCTTATAGCAGGACTGCCCCACTATCATCTGAGCGAGATATTCGGAGACGTTCGTACTCTTGCCGGACTTAATGCAGGAGAAATACAGCTGGAATCACTGAAACTGCTTCCCGGAACTGAAATGAGAAGAAGAGCGGAAAAGCTTGGAATAAGATATTCTCCCCTACCTCCATACGAAGTACTAGAGACAAACGATATTACATCTGACGAACTTCAGACAGCCAGACTCCTTTCACGGCTTTTGGACGGTTTCTACAATGCCAAGGCATGGCAGGAACTGACACGACGACTGATAGTGGAAAACGACGACTTCCTGTATCGTTTCCTTGAACATCTTACAAACATCGGAGTGATAGACCAGCCTATGGGACTGGAAAGAAGAGGAATAATTCTTTACAAGTTCTGCAAGAGTAATTATCCGCAATACACACTGTCCGCCACTCAGGCATGGATAGAGGCAGGAATGTCGCTCAAGAAAGAACCTGCAGAAGCGATAAGGACAAAACATGTCACACCTCCAGATTCATGGGAAGTCGTATACGGAACATACGACGAACGTCTGCGTCTGTGCAAGTTGCCTGTTGATGACAACGACCATTATATATGGTATGCCTTCAATCCTGACGAACAGGGAGGCGTCCCTATATTCAAGGCAACAAACTGATATACAATCAAAGAGCCGTTCTACACATCACGCGTATAGAACGGCTCTCTGTTATTTTTATAGTGTCATGTTATTCTTCTTTCTTCTCCTCGTAAGGAATACGGTAGGCTGTATATAGTTCAAGCACAGCTGCTACACTCAGGCATAAAATCCATTCGTTATGATGCCAGACAATCATCATCACACCTGCTATAACAAGCAGCATAGCCCCTATCAACTGCTGACGTTTCAACCGTCTGAGAACTATATTCTTGCCAAAGTATCTTCCTGTCTTTGCCTGAATCCACCCGAACATCAGTGCCCCTACAATGTAAATATAAGGTGCATATTCAAACTTTACGAACTGCAATATCAGTCCAACAAACAACACCACAGCACCAGCAACAGCTATTATATTATCCAGTTTATTCATCTTCCAAATCCTGCTCAAAAATAAATATATCTTCGTTTTCCTTCTTCATCATGTATTTTTCGCGCGCCACTTTCTCCAGTGCCTCCGGGTCAGTAGATATTTCTTTCAGTAGTTTGCTATCCTCTTCAAACTGTTTTCTGTAGTGGCGTATCTCTGTGTTCAGCCTGTTTATTTCCCTACGGTGAGCCAGACGCTGTATCCAACTGTTTTCATCAAGGACACCAATTATCAGCACAAACACAGCCAAAGTGACACCGTATTTGTGAAGACACACAAAATTCCATATATTTTCAAGTTTCTCTTTCATGACAAGAAGATTTTATCGATGCAAATATAAGAATAAATGCTGTAAGCCCCAATTCTTTGATACAGCATAATGAATTGTCGGCAGAAATAATTATCTTTGTCAATACTTTTAAAACAAGAAAAACTAATCCTGATTATGGACAACTATATTGTATCAGCACGTAAATACCGCCCAGCCACTTTCGATACTGTCATCGGGCAGCGCGCGCTTACCACAACACTGAAGAATGCCATCGCCAACAACAAACTGGCACATGCCTATCTTTTCTGCGGACCGCGAGGGGTAGGAAAAACCACATGCGCACGTATTTTCGCAAAGACCATAAACTGTCTGTCACCCAATTCGGATGGCGAGGCTTGCAACGAATGTGAATCATGTAAGGCATTCAACGAACAGCGTTCATACAATATCCATGAACTGGATGCCGCCTCAAACAACTCTGTGGAAGATATCCGCTCACTCATAGAGCAGGTACGAATCCCGCCACAAATAGGCAAATACAAGGTTTACATCATAGACGAGGTGCACATGTTGTCAACTGCTGCCTTCAATGCTTTTCTGAAGACTCTTGAAGAACCGCCTCATCATGCAATATTCATCCTTGCCACTACGGAGAAACATAAGATTCTGCCTACCATCCTGAGCCGATGCCAGATATACGACTTCAGCCGCATCAGTGTGACCGATACTGTAGAACATCTGCAAAACGTGGCACAGAAAGAAGGCATAGACGTTGAACCTGAGGCACTGACCGTAATAGCGCAAAAAGCTGACGGCGGTATGCGCGACGCTTTGTCTATCTTCGACCAGGTGACGAGTTTCTCCAACGGACATATCACTTACAAGAGCGTCATAGAGAACCTTAACGTACTCGACTACGAATATTATTTCAAACTTACAGACTATATTCTGGAAAACAAAGTCTCGGAATGTATGCTTCTGTTCAACGAGGTACTGAAGAAAGGATTCGACGGTAATCACTTCATCACCGGACTAAGCTCACACTTCCGCGACCTGCTTGTGAGCCGAGACGAACAGACACTCCAGCTTCTGGAAGTAGGCGCATCCATCAGAGAAAGATATAAGACCCAGGCACAGAAATGCGAACAGAAGTTCCTTTACAAAGCTATGAAGCTGTGCAATGACTGCGACCTGAACTACAGACAGAGTAAAAACAAACGTCTGTTGGTTGAACTTACTCTGATACAGCTGGCACAGATAACATCCGAAGAAGATGACATCAGTAATGGGCGTAGCCCTAAAGTGATAAAACCTATCTTCAACCAGCAGACTGCTCCGGCAGCAACACAGCAACAACCAGTAGCCCAGCAACCTGCACAAGTTCAGAACGTACAGCAACCGGTACAGCAGAACACTTCAGAATCTCAACCACAATACGGCAATAACCCTGCACAACAGCAGGTACATAAACTACCCGACGGATTGAAAGTTACCCAGGAAAAGAAAATACCTGTTGTCAAAGCAGGAATACTAGGTCCGTCAATAAAGAAAAGACCACAACATCAGGAAGAAGCTGCCGCACAGAAACCTGCAGCACAAGTCCAGCAGGCAGAAAAGGAATGGGAAGACTACGATGTGTATGAGAAAGACCTGAACTACTACTGGAGAGAATTTGCAACCCGTCTTCCTAAAGAAGAAGCTGCAAATGCAGGACGAATGATGAACATGTCGCCGAAACTTCTTGACGACCAGACTACATTCGAAGTGGCGGTAGATAACGAAATGGTTCAGAAATATATGCTGCAACTGGCACCACAGATAGAGAATCACTTGAGGGAACAGCTTCACAACAGAAAAATCAAGATGACTGTACGCGTAAGTGCAGCCGATGAGAATATCAGAGCATACAGCCATGTGGAACGTTTCCAGATGATGAGCAAGAAGAATCCTAATCTTCTGAAACTGAAAGAAGAGTTCGGACTGGAGTTATCATAGAAACAAACACTTATAAAACGAAACAGCTTCATAAACATTCAACTCAGATTGATAGTTTATGAAGCTGTTTCTTTTTGGTTTATGCAATAAAATTACAAATCGTGATTGCGCATACGATACTCAGCCAGTTCCTCATATTTCGTTCCCGGACGGCCGTAGTTGCAGTATGGATAAATCGAGATACCTCCGCGCGGAGTGAATATACCTGTCACCTCGATATACTTAGGGTCCATCAGTTTGATAAGGTCCTTCATGATTATATTCACGCAGTCCTCATGAAAGTCACCGTGATTTCTGAAACTGAACAGATAGAGTTTCAGACTCTTGCTTTCCACCATCTTCACGTCAGGCAGATAATTAATACGGATTTCAGCAAAGTCCGGCTGTCCGGTGATAGGGCAAAGACTTGTAAACTCAGGGCAGTTGAAACGTACCCAGTAATCATTCTCAGGATGCTTGTTCACGAAAGACTCAAGCACCTCCGGGGCATAGTCCTGACGATAAACAGTGTTACCGCCAAGGAGCGTCAATTCATCTTTTCTTTCCATTATATTAAAATGTCACAACTTTTTTATCGTCACACGTTCGTGTTACACGCGTTACACGTACGCGTCACAGCCGTCACACGAACGTGCAACGAGCGTAACACCTACGTGTAACACCAATATTTGCCTGTCGTTTCTATAAAAACGACTAAGCACATGATTTTACTTGTTTTTAGAGCTAAGATATTTCTCCAGTCCCTCACGACGCAACTTGCATGCCGGACAATGTCCGCATCCGTCGCCTTGCACGCCATTATAACAAGTCAGAGTTTCGTTTCTTATCAGATCAAGCACTCCAAGCTCGTCTGCCAAAGCCCATGTCTGCGCCTTGTCAATCCACATCAGAGGAGTGTGAATAACGAACTGCTCATCCATAGCAAGGTTAAGAGTGACGTTAAGCGACTTGATAAACGAGTCCCTGCAGTCGGGATAACCGCTGAAGTCTGTCTGCGATACACCTGTCACCAGATGATTGATACCGTGCTCGCGTGCGTAAACTGCAGCTATACTGAGGAAGAACAGGTTTCTTCCCGGCACGAAAGTATTAGGGAAAGAGCCTTCCGGTTTTTCCTCGTCCATCACTATTGAAGTATCAGTAAGAGAATTCTTGCCAAGATGACCGATGAACGATACATCCATTGCGTGAAAATGCACCCCTGCCTTTTCGGCAATTCCTCTCGCCAGTTCCACCTCTTTCACATGTTTCTGACCATAGATGAAACTAAGCGCATAAACTTCCTTGAAATGTTTCTTTGCCCAGAACAGGCAAGTAGTAGAATCCTGGCCGCCACTGAAAACTACAAGTGCGGCCTCCTTATTCATTGTCATAATCAAATCTCCTTAATTTTCAGTACATTATACGAGATATTCTCATCATACACATCACAATCGTCCACACGCTTGATGTAGTTCACCACCCTGATAGTCACAGGGAGAATAATGATTTCATACAGCGTTTTCAGGACTACCTGCACCGCCATCATCTTCAGCAGTTCGTTCACCGGCATCAGTCCGCCGAATGCCAGCGGGAAGAAGATGATTGAATCTGCACCCTCGCCGGCCAAAGTTGAAACAATAGCGCGGGCAGAGAAATTCTTACCTTTTGAAGCAATCTTCATCTTGCTCATAACGAAAGCGTTGATGAACGAGCCTACAAGGAAAGCAGTCAGACTGGCAGCCGCGATACGCGGAGCAAGACCGAACACGAAATCGAATGCCTGTTCGCCTTCCCAGAAAGGAGCCGCAGGAAGAGCCACTGCCACTTTACCGAGGGCTACGACCATGAAGTTCATAAGGAACCCCATCCAGATGATAAGACGCGCCTTGCGGAAGCCCCATACTTCGGCAATACAGTCATTGATAATGTAAGAGATTGGGAAAACTATCAGTCCGGCAGTAACGGAAATCGGACCGAGCTGTACGACTTTGGCCTCTAAAAGATTGGCTGCCACGAGGCAGACACAAAACACAATACCCAAGACCATGAAAGGTACTGATACGAGATTTTCTTTTTTCATCGTTCCTGTTTTTTACGTGGTGTTCTAGAATACACGGCCGCTATTCACGGCATCGCATGTTAATGATCTCTGTTTTTTTTAATTCGGGCGCAAAAATACATAGTATTTGCGATATATGCAAGAAAAAGTTATATTTAAAGAACCCCAGCAATCTTTCTTTTAGAATTTGTTATTTCACGAATCATAAAAATAAATATCTCCCTTTAATTCGCAAAATTGCTAATTAAAGAGAAAAATATTTTCCTTAAATAAAAGATAAACGCAGGAACAATATAGGAATACAACCTTCATTTAATCTTGTTTAATAGACTTTATCCCTTCTAACTGTTTTATAAAGATAAACACCTGCATCCCGTCTTCACGGGTAAAATTAGTCAACTGTTCTAATGCCTTGACATAACCTATCGAATTTTCACGGATGTTCTCTATGATTTCTGTATCTGTACTTCCGTCCGATTTTTCCGATGTGCGAATAATCATATCTTGCGTAATGTTTGACCCATTAAAATAACGAGAGGCCTGTGCCATAGCCTTGACAGATGCAACACGGTTCAAAATAGACTCGGTTTTGTACTTTGTTTTGTCTAATGCCAATACTGATATAAGGTAGGCATGGTCATAATCATCTACTGCACGAACACCTTCAAAAGGAGCGCTATTATACATGCGTACCAAGAAATTGGTAAACGATACTTTATCGCTATTATAGCTTTGGGCCTGAATGCCCAAAGCTATAATGAATAAATTTAATAAAATGAATCCACGTTTCATATTAAACAGACAGTAGATATATTTGATTTATAATTTTATTGGCATCTCTATCATTAGCTTCCTCCATTGAAATGGAAGTATCACAAAGAGTTTTATGTATCAACATAGAACATTCATAAGTTTCCATTTTACGTAATGGCGTCACAAACCTATCATTACAAGCACACAAAAAGACATCACATCCTTTTTCAGCATATTCATCTATTTTAGCAACGATTTCACGGGCATAATCTCCCATGGAAAAAATACCAATTTTTAAACCTTTATATAACAAAACACATAAACAATCTGGTTCGTAAGCTGTTTCTTTTTCAATCATTTGTGATTCTTTTAACAGGACATCAAGGACTTTCTTTATCGTTGTGGTCTTTCCACAATTACCCTTGCCTTTCAGCATTAATATTTTCATTGTTTTCATCTTATCATTGTTTTTGATTCAACTTTAAAACTTGATATTTTATTAACTTCACTTAAAGGAATTCTAATAGTCACTGAACAGTACCCCACCTTATCTCCTATTTGTCTACATTGTTTTAGTGTTTTAAATGCAGATAAATATGGCAATGTTTTTTTGTAATACGTTAAAGGTGAAAATCTGTATTCATA
>NZ_JADYTJ010000048.1 GCF_021531075.1 Bacteroides caecigallinarum
CAACAAAAGAAACCTATAAAAAGAGGTATTTACCTAATATTTGTATGTAACACGAGAGTCAAGTTTACATGCGAAAATTAGGATTATAAAAAGCGAATTTGTAAAACTAAGTTAAAGTAATACTTATTTCCATTGCGATAAACTTTCCCCATGTTATAACGTTTCTTGGATGGCGTTTCAAATTTTGTATTATTAAAAAGATAATCCTCCAATAAATTGCGGTCATACAAGTGGAAACAAATCACATCTCCATCGCTCTTCACAACAAGATAGCCTCCTGTTGCTTCATACCTGCCGTTCCAAGCCTTTGAAGGAAGCATTCCAAGAGCAGTCGCAACCATCAAAGATTTTATCTTATATCCATAGTGATCATGTCCTTGCGACAAGTTATAGTTCAAAGGGTTGTTTTTACTTATTCGTTCTGCAGCTTCCTTTATATTCATATCCTTTTGAGCATAACAGTCAGCGAGCATCCAACCTATAATTTCGGGTAGATTACTATCTATCATCCTCAAATTATTGTCAAATATCTGATTGGGAACAGATGAAAATTTGAGTTCGGCACCAGCTTGCTGGATAGCCTTAACTCTTTTTATTACGCAGCCTGTTCCATTAATAGCATTAATACAATCGACTACATTATCATCAATACGCCCACCGCTAACTTCATAAGTAAATGTGGTGGCACCAGACGCATTTAGCAACGTAGGAGCAGCCCCGGCATCAGACTTAATACTAAAACCTAAACTAGGTTCCATTCCTGTGTGGTAGTCATGAATGACAATATGTATATCAGCCTTGTCTATTGATTTGGCCTTTACTTTTTTGCAATGAATTTTATTCAAGAAGTCGTTAATAGATTGGATTTCAAAGGCACCTATTCCATGACCTCCTTCTTGAATACACTTAAATAATTCTTTTGATTGAGTAAAGAAGTCTACAATATTGATTCTTGCAATTTCGGTTTCATCTTCGGTTATAATTACGATATCCTTATCAATAGAGTATTCCAAATGTCTCTCTAATTCGTCACGAAGCACCTTTAATACTGGATAGTATACTTCTAGTTTATTCAAATTTCCATCTCCGGCGTGTACTTTCTTTTCACCCAAAAGTTTGAAGAGTACGTACAACTCGCTCCATTCTCCTTTATTTGCTGTTATCATTTCTTGTATTGTTTAGGAGTGAAATCTAATCTTTTAATTATTTGTTCAGCTGTAGCTTGAATGGCTGGTACTGCGACCGAATTACCAAACTGCTTGTAGGCAGAAGCATCAGCTACTCCAATGATGAAGTTGTCAGGAAATCCTTGCAAGCGTGCCCATTCACGAGGGGTCATTCTTCGTAAGCCTTCACGATTTACTTCTCCTTTAATTTTTGTTACAGGTGTAAAATCGGTCAGACGGTTATCAATAACAAGATTACGCTCTCTTCCCATACCGCCTACAACAATAGCATTGGCTACTTGATCGTCGTGTATTATTTCATATCCGAAGCCGTTTCCTTTGGATGCATGTCTTTCTTTGTGTGCCACCAAAGTTTGAATATATTGAGTAGAAAGCCAATACTTTACAGACGGACATTCAACCTCTTTTATATCACCAAAGGTCTTAGTCTTGTCTGTAGGCTCAGGATATGTAAACTCGCTTACATTTTGATCTTTACGAAAACCGACAATATAGACACGCTCACGATGTTGTGGCACACCAAAATTCATGGCGTTCACTATTTGTGGATCGGGTACATAATAATTAAGGTCGTTACGCAATACATTAAGGATTGTTTCAATAGTCTTTCCTTTATCATGAATGAGTAGTCCTTTTACATTTTCGAGAAAGAACGCACGAGGACGTTTGCGGCGTATTATCTCAGCCACATCAAAGAAAAGAGTACCGCGTGTTTCTTCAAATCCTCTACGTTTACCAGCCAAAGAAAACGCTTGACAAGGAAATCCAGCACAAAGAATGTCAAAGGAATCTGGTATATACCCCTTTGTCTCCTCTTTTGTTATATCGCCAAAAGGCACTTCTCCATAGTTCAACATATAGGTTCGTTGTGCCTGTTCATCCCATTCAGAGGAAAATACACATTTACCACCAAGATTTTGCATAGCCATACGGAAGCCTCCAATACCGGCAAAAAGGTCTATAAAAGTGAATTTGGGTTTGTCTGACGGAAGAAATGGCACATTAAAAAAATCTTTGAACATATTCATTTGAAATGCGTCTTCAGCTACCACATTTTTTCCCTCCTTTTTTTCTTCTTCCATACTACGATACATATCTTCCATCAAACCTAAAGCTTTTTCCTTATAGGTCTTATCTGAAGCGTAGCCTTTATTATGAAGATAGTGTGAAACAACCGCCATTTGCGAGCCAAAAGACATAACATTTCCCTCTGCATCAAAACAATGAGGACCATAATATTGCATCTTTACTTTTGTACCTTTTATATTTTCAATGATAGACAAATTGTCCATTGTTCTATTATTTTTATTTTGTAATATTCGTAATACCTTGTTTAAGCAAACATCAGGTGTTTTATTTATTTCTGTTTCCCAAAACCTAAGAACTGTCCAGCCTGCATTAATGAGGGCAGCGTTTACCTCTTTGTCTCGTTTAATATTTCTTTCGATTTTAGTGTGCCAAAATCTTTGGTTGGTTTTGTGGTCATTTCGATGTATATCCCAATCTTTACCATGCCAAAAGTCACCATCAAGAAATACTGCTACTTTTCTTTGTCTGAACACAAAGTCTGGACAACCGACAATCTTACGATTGTTCTTAGTATATTTCACTCCGGCTTCATGCAAGAGCTTTGCAAACATAATTTCAATCTTAGTGCCCTTTGAATGCACATTTTGCATATTGCGATGTCTTTGTTCTGGTGTGAGCTTATCCATTTTAATTACCTAATAGTATTGGTATCATAATCTTCTATTTATCCTTTTATATCTACATTTGATAGTTTGGCAATTTCAACAAGTTGGGAAATGGATGGCTGATACTTATTGATATACCAACCTGATACTGTCATATCTTTAACCCCTAATTGAGTTACAAGGCAATGATTTGTTTATCAGCTCACACAACCCTAATACTGTTAGAATGAAACTTGCATGACCATAATTCAAAGGTTATTATACAATTATTGTGCAAATATAGCGAAAAAGCGTTATATCATGATTGTATTAAAGAACTTTTCTCTGTATAATACAGCTCAATCCATTATTAGTGTTATTTTTTGGGGGGGGAGAAAATTTGATTAATTTCACCACTCTTATATTCTCACTACCATAAAATTCCGAACACGGACAAATACAGACAAGGCGAGAAATAAATTATAATTAAGTTTGGTCATATTGAGAATTTTAAGCATCTTTACCTCCACACGTTCGTGTAGAGTGTTCCATACGGGCGTGCGCAGTTATCCACACGAACGTGTGGAGACAGACGGATAAAGCCGTCTGGAAATGTGAAACGAAACAAAGTTTTTAAGATTATGGAAATAGAATATGATTTGTACGAGAATCCCGTCAATGAGGGAACCGGCAGTCAAAAACTGCATGCCAAGGTAGTGACGAAGGACGTCATTACAACCAAAAATCTTCGTGAGAATATCACGAGAAAGTGTACTGCTACACCTGCCGATGTGGCTGCGGTACTGACAGCTATCAGTGATGAGCTGTATGATGCATTGAGCGACGGCTATTCAGTACATATTGACGGACTGGGATATTTCAGTCTGAGCCTTAGCTGTAATTCAGAAGAGGGTTCTGTAAATATGGATAATGCAGATGTAAGGGTCAGGAGAATAAAGTTTGTTCCAGAAAAGGTTCTTATGGATAAATTTGAGACTGCTAACCTGGTAAGGGTTAAAGACAGTTCCCGTCATTCGGAAAAAATAACAGATGAAGAAGTAATGAAAAGGCTGAAAAACTATTTTTCAGAAAATGAATATATGCAACGTAAGGATTTTGAGAGACTGATGGGTTTCAATCTTTCAAAATCCTCACGATATATAAAACATCTGGTGGACAGCGGGGTGTTGAAGAATATAGCTTCGAAATACCATCCCGTTTATATCTATTTGCTTAAGTAAAAACGCCATCCACCGGTATTTGCGGTTATTGTGCAAAAATCCCTGTTTCGGCATAATTACCCGGATATTCGTCGCACCAGGTTGGCCCTGTAATCTTTTTGTTGAGGGGTTTGTCCTGAAGAGGAGTGGATAGTATCTTCACAAAATCCATATCTATGCCTTCGATGGATGTGTATGGAAGTATTTTATTCAGTTCGTCAATATTTATACCTTTTGGTGCTGTGCCGTTTTCCCAACCGTTGATGCCGGATACGTCGATGCCTGAACATACATTACCTTTCCATGTCTGTTTGGCAGAATTGCCGTTTTCTTCGTGCCATATGGACTTGGTCTTGTTATGGGTGGAAACGTAGTTGTTTACGAATGTTATGTCGTGCGGTAGTTCCGTTTCATTTCCAAAGGCTTTGAGTCGTCTGTCGTACATAGGAGCAAGATTGAACGCACTTCCCTGTACGGCAACAAATGTGTTGCTCACTACCGTCATATCGTATGCCAGGGCGTGCTCGCTAGCTTTGGGTCCGCAGTTGAAATATATTCCTGCAAATCCTCTGTCTTTCATCGTTCTTGGAAGATAGAAAAAGTTATTTCCTATGATATGGTTGCTGCCCCATATATACATACCGCCATAACCGTACATTTCGTCTGTACCTATGAATATGTTGTTTAGTGCTACTTGTTTGTCGCCATGACGGAAGTTCAGTGTTCCGCGGCAGTTTATGAAAGTGTTGGCAAAATATACGTTCTCCATCGATTTGCTTGTCACTATTTCCGCTTCGGAATCTTGTCTTTCGAAAAGGTTATGGTCTATCAGGCATCTGCCATAGTCCTTACGCCAGTAACCTACTCTGATGCCTCCTCCTGCATTACCTTTTTTCGGAGGATTCGAAAAGTAACAGTAGCTTATGCGGTGATACATTGGTTTACCGGGTTCTCCCTCAAGGGTTTTCTTTCTTGTGTTGTTAAGATTTATTACCTGATCCTGAGTGGTTTTGCCTATAAAGGCACAGTGGTGTATGTGGCAGAACTGAGGAACGTGGCCGTTTTCATCGAGATTAGTGGATATGTAAGATGAGTTTGCTTTGTCGAAATCATAGAACAAACAGTCGGATATCTCGCAATGGTCGGCGTATATGCTTACTATGCCTGGGCCATGTGTTTTCCATTCACCCGGATTTCTGCTGCCATCCTTGAAATACAAGCCTGACAGATGGATGTAGTCTCCACGGAGTTCGATTGCGGAATTGCCGGAGATATATGCTTTGCCTGGATTTTGTGCTTTTATGGTTATCATCTTGTCGTTAGTCCCGTCTGTGTTTACGGAAAGGCGTAAGTTTCTGTATGTTCCGTCGGCTAATAGAATAGTGTCGCCTGGTTTGACTGTTAATGCTGCGTTTACAAGGTCTTGCGTAGTGCCTACGGTTATGTTGTCTGCCATGACACAAGTAGCGAATAACAGTGATGGAAGGATTGATAATATTCGTTTCATATTATTGATATTTGGAATAATTGAAAATGTCCGGCCATTTTATCTTTATAGATATGTAGCCGGACATAATATGTATTAATATTTTATCATGTCGGAAAGTATCTGTTCCGTATACCACGGATCGTTTATTTCTTTCAATTGTTTGCCCATGAGTGCAAGAAGTTCTTCTACTGCCTGTTTGTTTTCGTCAAGTGGAAGATTGTTCAGCTGATAAGGGTCTTTCTCATCATCAAAAAATAATGTTTTTGTAAGTTTATTTTCCTTGTCTATGTATAGGGCCAACGTATATTTATGTGTCTTTATACCTCTGGAGCGAGGAAAATAGCTTATAACATTTCCATCTTTGTCTTTTTCTCCATCCATATTCTGTATGTATAGGGCTCCTTCAGGACGTGCTATAGTTTCAGTTTCTTCTTCTTTAAAAAATGGTGCATAGTTATGTCCGTGTATACCTTTCGGGATGAACTCTTCAAGATTGCTCATTGCCAGCATTGTAGGCATGATATCAGGAGTGGAAATCATCAGATTGTCTACTCTTGGACGGAGGTGTCCCGGGTATCTGATGATGAAAGGAACATTCATGGATTCTGCGTATGGTGAGTTTTTCGGGTCGTCAGTAAACTGGCTGCACATGGTCTCGCCGTGGTCGGAAGTGAACACTACTATTGTGTTCTTGTCGAGTCCCATTTCTTTCAGACAGTCTAGTATCATACCGAAGGCACGGTCGACACCGGTTACTGATGCGAAGTAATATCTTGCAGATTCGGATTTGGCGCGTTTCTTATCAGCATTAGGACGGATAAGCAGACTGTCTATAGGCTGGTCCTTATAGAGGTTGAAATCTTCTTCCATGCAGTCGTCAAGCGAACGGTACGGACTGTGAGGAGGATTCATACCTACCATGATGAAGAACGGCTTGCTTGTGTCGCGCTGGTTTCTTTCATTCTTGATGTATGACACGACTTCTTTCGCTTCATGTATTGGCGACCATTCCTTTGGCTCGTGTTTCTTTCCTTCGTTGTCCCAATAGTGTGGATCTTTATGTACGTCGAATGTTCCATATGAATACCAGTAATTGAAACCGTGACGTCTTTCTTTAGGGGTATATGCGTCCCATGCCGGTATTCTGTCTTCTACATATTTACCAGGATTTTCAGGATCGTTAGGAGTAGGGAAGTCGGCATGCAGTTTTCCGAAGTATGCACAGTCATAACCGTTTTTGCTGTAAACATCGCTTATACATTCCAGGTCTGTACGCAGCGAACTGATAGGACGACTGGAGTTACAGTTCAGGGGAACTCCGCTTTCGTTAGGATACATTCCTGTGAGGAGGCTACCGCGATGTGGACTACTTAAAGGGCAGTTGCTCATGGCATTCGAAAGCACGAGTGATTCTTTGGCAAATCTGTTAATATTTGGCGTATGTACCGGGTCTGCCTTAAAATTTACGTTCTTGTTGAATTCAGGTTCATTCCAGAAGCCCATAGCCATGTTTCTGTATTGGTCCGGGAAAACATATACTACGTTAGGCATTTCCGGTGTCTTCTGTTCTTGTTTCTGCGCACATCCGGTATAAAAGAATGACAGACCTGTAAGTGGAAGAATTAGATTTCTCATGATTTTTATAGCTTTGATTAATGGTGTCAAGAAAAAAATATCTGTATCGCATAATGTGATGTCAAGAATTCTCATCCCAAAGCAATACAGATATTTCTACGGGATTGTCCCGATTTGATTTTTAATTATTAATTTTGTCTGTTATTTTCCTACAAAAGGTAATGGCTGGTTGTTTTCCAGATTACGTTTACGTACAATAGCTTCCTGATAGTAGTAGTCTGCATAGTTCAGAGGTACATCTATTTCCTGACCGTGAGGAATACTACCTACAGAGTGCATAAGGATGAAGTTACCGTTTTCACCGACTTTAGCCTTGTAGTTAGGCGAAGAAAGGTTTGTCAGAATCTTGTCTGCAAGTTCCTTGTAGTTCTTGCCCGGGCAGTAACCGTCCATTTCGTATAATGCAGATGCTATACAAGCTGCAGCTGATGCATCTCTAGGTTCATTAGGGATGTTAGGAGCATCAAAGTCCCAATATGGGATAAGGTCTTCTGGAAGGTTCTTGTCGTTCAGGTAGAAGTTAAGAGTCTTTTCTGCCTGGTCAAGATACTTCTTGTCGTGAGTATAACGGTAGCAAGTGGTATATCCGTAGATAGCCCATGCCTGACCGCGAGCCCATGCTGATTCGTGCGCATAACCCTGTGCTGTCTGACGGCTGCGAACGGCTCCGTCTTTCAGTGCATAGTCAACAACGTGATAGCAGCTGTTGTCCGGACGGAAGTGATTCTTCATTGTCTGGTCAGCGTGAGAAACGGCAATCTTGTGGAATGTAGAGTCGCCAGAGAATTTAGTAGCTTCGAAAAGCAATTCAAGGTTCATCATGTTATCGATGATAACCGGACATTCCCATCCGCGTTTACCCTGCCATCCGCGGTCGGCATCCCATGACTGGATAACGCCTGCTCCCGGACGGAAACGTGTAGAAAGTGATTTGGCTGCTTCTACTATTACGTCAACATATTCAGGCTTGTCTGCAACTCTGTAACCGGTAAGGTAGCTGCATCCAATCATGAAACCTACATCGTGATGCCATTTAAGGTGTTTCACAGAATCAAGGTCTTCAGTATATTTTTCAGCAAGTTTTTTCCATTTTTCGTCTTTTGTCAAATCGTAGTCCAACCACATACTTCCAGGGAAGAATCCGCTTGTCCAGTCATCAATAGGTACATAGTGGATATTCCCGTTCTTGTCAAGAGTACGAGGATTGAGGATTTTACCGCTTTTTTCTATAATATCAGTTTGGATAGTATGCTGTGCTACCATATTACTGATTTCGGCATCAATGAAACTTTCAGTCTTTTCTGGTTTTGTGCTGCATGATACCAATACTGCAGCTGATAGAAGTGTGAGTCCTAAATTCTTTTTTATCTTCATGATATTAATAATTTGAAATTTTAGCGCAAATATATAATAAAAATTTGAAATATCACGCATCTTTTTATGCAATTTATTGGTTTTTATCTGCTTTGATTTTAATATGATGTATTGTTTTTGCTGCGATATGAGTGTTTTTTTATCTTGCTCCAAAAAAATGGTTTTATTGTTTTAATTTCTAGCATTGTATTGTTGCTATAAAAACAATTAATAACTTTGTTCGTAGAAATGGATAGTAATAAAAATGATAGGCCTGGTAGATTGTAATAACTTTTTTGTGTCATGCGAGAGGGTATTCCGTCCGGATTTACGGAATACTCCATGTGTTGTCTTGTCGAATAATGACGGTTGTGTTATTGCTCGTAGCAATGAGGCTAAAATGCTGGGAATAAAGATGGGTACACCTTTCTATCAGGTCAGAAAGCTGATTGAAGATAATGGAGTGGCTGTTTTCAGCAGCAATTATGTACTTTATGGCGATATGAGCAGGAGGGTTATGTCTCTTTTGTCGGGATATACTCCGAAACTTGATATATATTCCATAGATGAGGCTTTTATGGATTTCACAGGAATGGGTTCTCCTGAAGAGCTTCTGGCTTATTCGCGCGGTATGGTGAAGTTTGTCACCAGGGGAACGGGCATTCCAATATCTCTGGGTATAGCAGAAACAAAGACATTGGCTAAAATGGCCAGTAAGTTTGCCAAGAAATATAAGGGATATCATTCTGTATGTATCATAGATACTGAGGAGAAGAGAATAAAAGCATTGAAACTTTTTGATATAGCCGATGTTTGGGGAATAGGCCGTAGAATTTCAGCCAGGCTTAAAAGTATAGGTGTGGAGACAGCCTGGGATTTTGTGCAGAAATCGGAAACATGGGTCAGGAGTGAACTTACAGTGGCAGGTGTACATACATGGAAAGAATTACAGGGTGAGAGCTGTATTAATATTGAGGAACTGCCGAATAAGAAATCCATATGTACTAGCCGTAGTTTTTCCGATGGAGGAATTGATGACCTGCCTACTCTTGAAGAAGCTGTGGCAAATTTTGCCTCTCAATGCTCACGAAAGCTTAAGGAAGACAGAACTGTATGTGGCGCCATGACTGTTTTTGCATATACTAGCCGTTTTAGGGATGATTTGCCCAGCGATTATATTCATGAAAATGTATATTTCCAGGTTCCTACAAATGATTTGATGGAATTGGTATCGGCTGCTGTCGGTGTATTGAGGGAAAATTGGAAAGGGCGGTCGGCAAACTATTTTTATAAGAAAGCCGGTGTTATAGTTTGGGATACTTGTAGTGACAGTGCGGTTCAGGGAAATTTATTTGATACGGTTGACCGTAATAAACGTGCATCCTTGGCAAAGGCTATAGAAGATATAAACCGCAAAAACGGTTTTAATACGGTAAGGGTGGCTGTGCAGGGATATGATATGAAGTGGAAACTTAAAAAAGAATATATATCAAGACGTTTTACTACTAATCTTGATGAAATAATACAGGTAAATCTGGACTGATAATCAATCTCTTTTTCGTCTGGATCTTATGAGTTGCTTTTTTATGTTATAAGTAAGGACTCCCCAGATTATGAAATCGTTTTCTTCGGTAATTTTTATTGGAGGATATTCTTTGTTTCCTGGTATAAGCCACATGCAATTCCCGTTTTCTTCTTTTTCTATTCTTTTAAGCGTAAACTCCCCATCAATGAATGCTACTACTATATCGCCGTCCATAGGTTCTATACTTTTGTCTATTACTAGAAGGTCGCCATCGGATATACCGAATCCGGTCATTGAATCTCCAACAGCACGGGCATAGAATGTAGTGGCCGGATGCGACACAAGTTCTCTGTTCAGATCTATCGAATCTGTCATGTAGTCTTGCGCCGGGCTTGGGAACCCTGCACGTATAGCTTCACCTGCTATAGGTAAATCGAGTTCTGTACTTAAGTCTGCCGAATAGAATATTAGTTTCATGGCTGCAAAGTTAAATAAATATCCGTATCTTTGCAGCAGATTAATAATGATAATTTATGGCATTTGAAGCAACAAAAAGAGAATGGGGCGAGCTTTACGCTTTCTTTCGTATTCTGGCAGACGGATATGTATTTGCCGGAACGCCTGATGTGAAGCGCAATGAAGCGCATAAGATACCTGTGGCTATGATACAGCGTGAGGAACACGATGGAACACGTCAATACGTTATTGATAATGACTACATTAACGTGAAGGGTGAGAATATTGATAAAAGAATTCCACGCGAGGACTTCGACACTGTGGCAGAACTGATAAAGGAGGCCATTAAAAACACTTCCGGCAATGATGTTATGTCGCCTGACGGTGTTGAAGAGTTTCTTGACGAGGTAGCTATATTCAATCTGGAAGCTCAGACTGAGGACCGTACAGACTTTTCTGTTGCTTTCTATAACGTTGATGCGCCACTTACCGGTTTTTGTATACGTTCAAGAATGGGTGGAAAGATGTTGCCTTTGATTGACGGTGGACGTTCTGCCAACTTCAAGTTCGAACAGTCGGGAGTAAAATTTGCTGTTCCTACAATAAATAAAATCAATGCAGAAGGAGAGGAGGACGATGTTACAAGCAGAATGCTGATGATTGAACGTTTGGGAGGCGTTCTGAAATATAATGATGTGGTGGATAAGATATTCAGAAGCAATCTCTCAATAATAGACCTTCATGCCGGACGTATGTTTGCAGAGATGACACGTATCATGTGGCTCGACGGTATAACTAAGGTGTCAGAACTTACAGAAGAAATAAAGAAACTTAATCCGCTTAAAATCAAGGATGAACTTATAAATAAGCACGGCTATTATGAATATAAGGTGAAAGAACTTCTGTTGGCTTTGGCTATGGGTATGCGTCCGGCAAAAATGTATAACGGAACTGACTCTGCAATATCCGGATTCCTGTTTGTTACTGCCGATGGTGAGGTGTTATGCTATCAGAAAGCTTTCAGACAGGTGTTTGCCGATTTCCTATATCAGAACAGCCGTTTGGAAAAAGGTTCTACTGAAAAAGACAAGTATGGCTATCTGGAAAGGGAAAACGGGGTATATTACTTCAAATTGAATTTGAAAATCGGACTTATGAAACGATAAAACCAAACGAAAACGGCAGCCGATGAAGCTGCCGTTTTTGTTTTATAATATCATTTTATTTCAACTTTATTTTCAGAATCTTACCACTGTTGGCAGGAAGATCTGTTCCTACAGGTTTGCGTGAAGTGAAGTTTATTTTTTCTTCTTTTCCGGTTAGCAGATCCTTGACTTTTATATTTTCCATTTCAGTCATTGACAGGTATTGGAATGCATGTTCCGGAATATTTATTGCCACCCGCATGTTCATATCTCCAAAGTTTACAGCTATAAGCAACACCTCGTCTTCATATTTTCTGAGGAAGGCATATTGCTTATGCTCATCCATCTGCCAGCCGTTCATGTTTACGTACATAAGGTCAAAGAATTCACCATGCGAGATGCATTTTTCTTCGTTGCAGATATTCAGCAGGGTTTTATAGAAGTTTCTTATTCCTTTCTCCTTGGCATTCAGAAGATGTGTGTTGAATCTTCCGTGATTTGTCCAGCGGCGTATGCTGTCAATACTCCAATAATCGAATATTGTAGTTCGTCCGTCTCTTCCGCTGAATCCTTCTGTGTCCATTCCACTTTCACCCAGTTCTTGTCCGAAATATATCATAACAGGGTTTGTGTTCATACACGCCGAAACAATCATTCCCGGGAATGCCTTATGCGAATTTCCTGCAAAATAGTCGGATGCAATGCGCTGTTCATCATGGTTTTCAAGGAAATTCAGCATGTGATTCTGTATGTCATTTATGCTTTGCCAGCATCCTGTTATGGCGGTAGCAGATGTATTATTGCAAATTACGGATCTAAGTGTGTCATATAGGCCTACCTTGTCGTACAGGTAGTCGAAATGGCCATTGAAAATATAGTTTCTGTATTCTTGAGGATTATATACTTCTGCTATGAAGATTATATTGGGATATTTCTCTTTTATCTGTGGAATAGCCCATCCCCAGAATTCGCATGGCACCATTTCTGCCATATCGCATCTGAAACCATCTATACCTTTTGCGCTCCAGAATAACAGAATATCACGCATCTTAACCCAAGTGTCTGGGATAGGAGAGAAGTGACAACCTGTATTGTTATAGTAATCTACTCCGTAATTAAGTTTTATGGTTTCGTACCAGTCCGTTCTGTTTGGCCATGCGTCGAATTTGTTGTTCCCTGTAGCCTTGGCAGGCATTTCTGTGTATTTTCCTGCTTCAGGGTCGTATAAGTCAATGTCCCCTTTCAGTTCCTCTCCTGGAATGTAGTAGAAATTATTGTTTGGACTGAAGGAAACGGTTGTGTCGTCATCCTCTCCCAAATCTTTTACATCTTCAGGTTTGGCCAGTGATTTGTATTGTCGTGCCACATGGTTTGGAACGAAATCAATAATCATTTTCATTCCGGCATCATGTGTTCTAGTTACCAAAGCCTCAAATTCTTCCATACGTTTTTCTACATTGACTGCAAGGTCCGGGTCAATGTCGTAGTAGTCTTTTATGGCATATGGCGATCCGGCTTTGCCTTTTACCACAGCCGGGTGGTCTTTGCTAAGTCCGTATTGTGTATAGTCTGTCTGTGTGGCATGCGCTATAACTCCTGTATACCAGATGTGTGTAGCCCCAAGTTTCTTTATCTCTTCCAGGGCCTGCTCTGTGAAATTATCCATTTTTCCGCATCCGTTTTCGTCTATGCTTCCATTGGTCTTGCATGTGAGGACCTGATTGCCGAACAGACGTGTAAAGACTTGATATATAATGATTTTTTCTTCAGGATTCATAGTGTTTAAATTTTAGCTTTATAAAAAAGACACGTATAAACCCTTTGAGGGATATACGTGTCTTGTTCTGTTCATATTATTCTATGCCGTGGGCATTGGCTTCTTTGTTTATCTTCTTGATAAGTCCCTGAAGAACCGCTCCAGGGCCACATTCTGTAAACTCATCAGCGCCATCGGCTATCATGTTTTGCACGGTCTGTGTCCATCTTACTGAAGCTGTAAGCTGTGCCACCAGGTTTGCCTTAATTTGGGCTGGATCAGTATATGGTTTTGCGTCTACGTTCTGGTAAACAGGGCATTTCGGAGTGTGGAACTCGGTTGCATTGATAGCTGCTTCAAGTTCAACTTTTGCCGGGTCCATAAGTGGAGAGTGGAATGCACCGCCCACTTTCAGTGGAAGAGCACGTTTGGCTCCTGCTTCTTTCATAAGTTCGCAAGCCTTGTTTATGCCTTCTATAGAGCCGGATATAACAATCTGTCCTGGACAGTTATAGTTTGCTGCTACGCAAACTTCGCCTTCTGATGACACCTTTGCACAGATTTCTTCTACTTTTTCGTCAGGTAATGCTATTATTGCAGCCATAGTTGAAGGCTGTGCCTCGCATGCTTTCTGCATAGCCATTGCACGTGCGTAAACCAGTTTCAAGCCATCTTCGAATGAAAGAGCTCCTGCTGCTACAAGTGCAGAGAATTCTCCCAATGAGTGTCCTGCTGTCATTTCAGGTTTGAAGTTTTCGCCCATACAGAGTGCAGAAATTACTGAATGAAGGAAAACTGCAGGCTGTGTAACTTTAGTCTGACGGAGATCTTCATCAGTACCGTTGAACATGATATCTGTGATACGATAGCCTAAAATATCGTTTGCTTTTTCAAAAAGTTCCTTGGCTAAAGCCGAATTTTCGTACAGGTCTTTACCCATTCCTACGAACTGGGCACCCTGTCCTGGAAATACAAATGCTTTCATGATTTTTATATTTAATAATTATTGATAGTGCTGCAAAGGTAATGATTTTTTCATATAATTACTCATTTTCAGTGAAAATGTGCATCGGGACAGGGGAATAGAAGTGATTTAAAGGGCCGTGTCCGCTACCTATGTGTATGTCCTTGCCATTAAGAATTCCGTTGTGAACATATTCTTTAGCCTTTCTTACGGCTTCTTGAAGTGTGTCCCCCAAAGCCAGTTGTGTGGCTATGGCGGATGATAGTGTACATCCTGTCCCATGTGTGTTTTTGCTGTCTACTTTTGAGGCTGTATATATATATGGTGTTTCTGTCCCTTCTATACATAATACATCGCACATATCGTTACCGTTCAAATGTCCGCCTTTTATAAGTACGGCTTTACATCCCATTTCCAGTATTTTTTTGCCTGCAGCATTCATGGATTCGGCATCGCTTATATTATTGAAACCTGTCAGTACCATTGCTTCGCTCAGGTTTGGGGTTATTATCGTAGACAGTGGAATAAGTTCGTTTTTAATAGTTTCTATTGCCTCGTCTTCAATCAGTCTGCATCCGCTTGTCGATACCATTACGGGGTCGAACACAACAAATTGCGGCTTGTATTCCTTTATACTTTCGGCAATGGCTTTTACTATATCTACGTCGTTTATCATACCTATTTTTATGGCTTCAGGTCTTATGTCAGTCATCACGGCATCGATTTGTGCCTTGACGTACGGTGCAGGCACCGGATGTATGCCGGTTACTCCACAGGTGTTCTGTACGGTTATGGCTGTTATGGCACTTGCGGCATATCCGCCCAATGCCGATATGGCTTTGATGTCTGCCTGTATTCCGGCACCTCCGCTGCAATCGGAGCCTGCTATAGTGAGTACGCAGTGATATCTTTTCATTGTTTCAGGTTGTTATGTTATTCTGATACAAAAATAACCATTATTTCGTTAATCGGAAGAATTCGTCTGATTTCTTATTGATGTTATGTTTATGAAATTTTATTCATATTGTTGTTTTTAATGAAAAAACAGCTATTTTTGCGGAAGTTATAATTTGAGATATGTTTATGGAGATGAATGTGAATAATCATATTGTGATAATGGCTGGTGGCATAGGTAGCAGATTTTGGCCTATGAGCAGCAAGGAGATGCCCAAGCAGTTTATAGATGTATTGGGATGCGGACGTACTCTGATACAGTTGACGGTAGACAGATTCAAGGACATATGCCCTCCGGAAAATATCTGGGTGGTAACATCTGCCAGCTATGAACACATCATTAAGGAACAGTTGCCGGAAATTCCATCTGAGCAGATTTTGTTGGAACCATGTCGTCGCAATACAGCTCCTTGTATAGCATATGTGAGCTGGAAAATCAAATCGAAAAATCCAAAGGCTAATATTGTAGTTACACCTAGCGACCATATCGTAATGGATGTAAATGAATTCAGAAGGGTAATAAATTCGGCCATGAAATTTACATTGTCATCGGACGCAATTGTTACACTAGGAATGAAGACTACACGTCCGGAGACCGGATATGGATATATAGAAGCCGATCTTACTATGGCATGTCCTTCTAATAAGGAGATATACAGAGTAGATGCATTCAAGGAAAAACCAGACCTGGAAACAGCCAAAAGATATATACAAAAGAAGAATTTCTTCTGGAATGCAGGTATTTTTGTTTGGAATGTAAATACGATAGTGAATGCCATGCGTGTGTACCAGCCAGCACTGAGCAAGATTTTCGAAAAAATGCTGCCGTATTTCTTTACTGAAAAAGAACAGGAAATGATTAACGAACTGTTCCCTATGTGCGAAAATATATCAGTGGACTATGCTGTAATGGAAAAGGCAGACGAGATATATGTATTCCCTGCTTCATTTGGTTGGAGTGATTTGGGAACATGGGGTTCGCTGCACGAGAACTCTACCAAAGATGCGTATGGCAATGTGTGTATTGGCGATAATATAAAAATGTATGAGTCAAGAAACTGTGTAGTTCATACCACGCAGGAAAAAAAGGTTGTGGTGCAGGGACTTGACGGATATATTATAGCGGAGAAGAATAACACGTTGCTTGTTTGCCGTCTTAGTGAGGAGCAGAGAATAAAGGAATTCTCCGAAGACTGATAAAATTATAACATATGAATAAGACCGAATCCGTGAAGTGGCTTTTAGATTCGGTCTTTTTTTGTGGTTATGAGTGATTTGTTATTGTGTTGTTTGTCTTATTTGATAGCGGCCAATGCCGATTCGTAGTCTGGCTCTTGCGTGATTTCCGGAACAAGTTCTGTATATACGATTTTGCCTTCAGGATTAATAACTACTACTGAACGTGCAAGGAGTCCGCAAAGTGGACCATCGGCAATAAGAACACCGTATTTTGTATCGAAGTCGGAAGGACTTCTGAAGTCAGAGAGTGGAATAACGTTTTCTATACCTTCTGTTGTACAGAATCTTCCTTGTGCAAATGGAAGGTCCTTGGAAATGGCTAGAACTACAGTATTGTTCATATTGGCTGCCAGTTTATTGAATTTTCTCACTGAAGTGGCACATACACCTGTGTCAAGACTTGGAAATATATTCAACACTATAAACTTACCTTTTGTTTCAGACAGTTTGAATGTACTTAAATCTCCTTTTACCATTGTGAAATCGGGTGCTGTTATTCCAGTCTTTATAAATTCTCCAGCCAAATTAACGGCTGAACCTTTGAATGCTGTTTTCGACATAATTTTATGTTTTTTATTTGGTTATATCTATAAAACGAAAAGATTGATGTTTTTGTTCAATCCAGAATGAAAAAAATATAATAAAAACGTCAAGGCGTTTCAACTAAAATGTCCTGTCATTTTGTTCAAAATGTCTTGATGTTTTATTTTTATCATTTTTTCGTGTGGCTTTTATGCATTTTTATTTACCTTTGCAGGCAGAAAAAACAGTAAATAAAAAAGATATGGAACGTAAATTAAAAGATTACGCAACACTGGTATTGAAGGGGATGGGAATGGGTGCTGCCGATGTTGTACCCGGTGTTTCAGGTGGAACTATTGCTTTTATAGTAGGAATTTATGATGAACTTATAAATTCCATAAAGAGTATCAATCTGAAAAACCTTAAACTGCTTTTTACTGGCAGAATATCTGAATTCTGGAAAGGTATAAACGGAAACTTTCTGTTTTCTATAATCCTGGGCGTAGGTATAAGTGTATTTTCGCTGGCTAAAGTTATTACATGGTTACTCACTGATCATCCTATACTGGTATGGTCGTTCTTTTTCGGGCTGGTTCTGGCTTCTACATGGTTTGTCTCAAAGGATATCAAGGAATGGAACTGGAAGACAATCTTGTCTTTTATAATAGGTGCAGGTGTGGCATACTATATTACAGTGGCTACTCCAGCCGAGACACCTACAAACTATCTGTTTATTTTTCTTTGTGGAGCAATAGCAATATGTGCCATGATTTTGCCGGGAATATCAGGAAGTTTTATACTTGTGCTGCTCGGAAAATATTTTTATATAATGGAGGCCGTGAAAACTCTTGATATAGTTATACTTGCTATATTCGGTGCCGGAGTATTTATTGGTATAACATCGTTTTCAAGAATATTATCTTATGCATTGAAGAATTTCAGAAATATAACACTGTCCGTATTGACAGGCTTTATGCTTGGCTCGCTTAATAAGGTTTGGCCGTGGAAAAGGGTAGTGGAGTATCACACGGACAGTCATGGAGTGTCCAAACCGTTGATAGAAGAGAATATACTTCCTGATCAATATGTGGCAGAAGCAGTGGTGCTGATGATAGTGGGTTTCTTATTGGTGTATTTCCTGGAAAAGTTATCTTCCAGAAAACAGACGGAAGCATAAAACATAATAGTGGATTATATAGCTGCAAAGGCCGATTTCATGTAATAAAAGAGTATACGTGAAATCGGCGTTTTATGTATTGATAATGTAATTTATTATAATTTATTCAGTATTCGTCGCCAAATCTCTGTAAAAAATGTTTGGATTTTTTGATTTTATGTATGTTTTCCCTATCTTTGCAACAAATAAAGTTAAACTTATAAGATGATGAAACAGCTTTTAACTCCTGATTATATTTTTGAGTCTAGTTGGGAAGTGTGTAATAAAGTTGGAGGAATTTACACCGTCTTATCCACAAGAGCGAAAACTTTGCAGGAAGCATTCGAGGATAAGATTTTTTTCATAGGACCTGATGTATGGTTGGGAAAAGAAAATCCTTTGTTTGTTGAGGATGAAAAACTGCTCAAAGACTGGCGTGAACATGCTTTGAGCTCGGAAAAATTAAGTTTTAGGACTGGAAGATGGAACATTCCGGGAAATCCAATCGCAATTCTAGTAGATTTTGCTCCTTTCTTTGAGCAAAAGAATGAAATCTATACCCAGGCCTGGGTAGACTATCAAGTGGATTCTTTGCATGCATATGGTGATTACGATGAGGCTTCTATGTTCTCGTATGCAGCCGGTAAAGTAGTTGAAAGTTATTACAGATTCTTCCTGGACGACACTAAGAAAGTAGTTTATCAGGCTCATGAATGGATGACAGGACTGGGAGCTTTGTATATACAGAAACATGTCCCGCAGATAGCGACGATATTTACTACACATGCCACATCAATAGGTCGCTCTATAGCAGGAAACAACAAACCGCTATATGATTATCTGTTTGCCTATAATGGCGACCAGATGGCCAGAGAACTGAATATGGAGTCTAAACACTCTATAGAGAAACAGACTGCGCATCATGTGGACTGTTTTACAACGGTTAGCGAGATTACAAATAATGAATGTAAGGAACTGCTTGAAAAACCGGCAGATGTGGTACTGATGAATGGTTTTGAGGACGATTTTGTGCCTCAGGGACGTACATTCACTGCAAAACGTAAAAAAGCAAGACAGGTATTGCTTAATCTTGCAAACAAACTGCTCGGTACAAATATGGGAGATGATACGCTCATAATAGGTACAAGTGGAAGATATGAATTTAAGAATAAAGGAATTAATGTTTACCTTGAAACTCTAAATCGCCTTACTAGAGATAAGAATCTTAAAAAAGAAGTTTTGGCTTTTATAAACGTGCCTGGATGGGTGGGTGAAGCCAGACAAGACCTCAAAGACAGATTAAGCAGCAAGGAAAATTTTGATACGCCTCTAGAAGTACCGTTTGTGACGCATTGGTTGCATAACATGAGTCATGACCAGGTATTGGATATGCTTAAGTATCTGAATATGTCAAATTCTGCGGACTCTAAAGTGAAGGTAATCTTTGTTCCGTGCTATCTTGACGGAAAAGACGGTATCCTGAACATGACATATTATGATTTGGTGCTTGGCAACGATTTGAGTGTATATCCATCGTATTACGAGCCATGGGGATATACACCTCTTGAGAGTGTGGCATTCAAAGTACCTACAATCACTTCTGATTTGGCTGGATTCGGATTATGGGTAAATTCCATAGTGGGACATAATGGTGAACTTAGCGACGGAGTAAAGGTTATACATCGTACAGATTATAACTATTCGGAAGTGGCGGATGCCATAAAAGATACTATTTGCGAATTTTCGTCATTAGAAAAGAAACAAGTAGACAAAATCCGTAAGAATGCAGCTGCAATAGCAGAAAAGGCATTATGGAAGCATTTTATTAAATATTATTACGAAGCATATGATGTAGCTCTGCGCAATGCTTCGGCTAGACTTGAGAACAAATAAAGAGAATTAATAATTTTAAGTATTTGAGAGATATGAAAATTAAAACAAATTATGCTAATGCTCCTGTATGGAAAGAGGTTACAGTGAAATCTCGCATTCCAGATTCTTTGAAGATGTTACAGGAAATGGCCCGCAACATTTGGTGGTCATGGAATTATGAAGCAACAGATATGTTTAAGTCTCTTGATCCTGAATTATGGAGTGTAGTGGGACAAAACCCGGTTGCTTTCTTGGAACGTTTAAGTTACGAAAAACTCGAAGCCATTTCTACAGACAAGAAGGCTTTGGATAAAATAAATAAGGTATATAAGAAATTTACTGATTACATGAATGTTGCTCCTAACAAGGAACGCCCATCTGTGGCTTATTTCTGTATGGAGTACGGTATGACTCATGTATTGAAGATCTATTCCGGTGGTCTTGGTATTCTTGCCGGTGACTATCTGAAAGAAGCTTCGGACAGCAATGTAGATATGTGTGCTGTAGGTTTCCTATACCGTTACGGATATTTCACTCAGAGCCTGTCAATGGACGGACAGCAGGTGGCTAACTATGAAGCTCAGAACTTCGGTAGCCTTCCTTTGGACCGTGTAATCGGTGAAGACGGCAAGCCATTGGTGATTGATGTTCCTTACCTTGACTACTATGTACATGCATACGTATGGAGAGTAAACGTAGGTCGTGTGCCTTTGTATCTGCTTGATACTGACAATGAAATGAATAGCGAATACGACCGTCCTATCACTTACCAGCTTTATGGTGGCGATTGGGAAAACCGTCTGAAACAGGAAATTCTTCTTGGTATTGGTGGTGTGCTGTTGCTAGAGAAACTTGGCATCAAGAAAGATGTTTACCACTGCAACGAAGGACATGCTGCATTGTGCAACGTTCAGCGTCTGTGTGAATTCGTGGAAAGCGGAATGACATTCGAACAGGCTCTTGAAGTGGTACGTGCTTCTTCACTGTACACTGTACATACTCCGGTTCCTGCTGGTCACGACTACTTCGATGAAGGTTTGTTCGGTAAATATATGGGTGGTTATCCACAGCGTATGGGTATCTCATGGCAGGATCTGATGGACCTTGGACGTATCAATCCGGGTGACAACAACGAACGTTTCTGTATGTCTACATTCGCTTGCAACACTTGTCAGGAAGTTAACGGTGTGAGCTGGTTGCACGGAAAAGTATCTCAGGAAATGTTCTCTGGAATATGGAAAGGTTACTATCCTGAAGAAAACCACGTAGGATATGTTACAAACGGTGTTCACTTCCCAACATGGTGTGCTTCGGAATGGCAGAAACTTTACAGCAAGCATTTTGATGCAAACTTCCTGAACGATCAGTCTAATCCTAAGATCTGGGAAGCTATCTACAATGTACCTGATGAAGAAATCTGGAACACTCGTGTAGCATTGAAGAACAAACTGACTGACTACATACGTAACCAGTTCCGCGATACATGGTTGAAGAACCAGGGTGATCCTTCACGTGTGGTTTCATTGATGGATAAGATTAATCCTAACGCACTATTGATTGGTTTCGCTCGTCGTTTCGCTACTTACAAACGTGCTCATCTGTTGTTTACTGACCTTGACCGTTTGGCTAAGATTGTAAACAACCCTAATTATCCGGTACAGTTCCTGTTTGCAGGTAAGGCTCACCCACACGATGGTGCAGGTCAGGGATTGATCAAGAAGATTGTAGAAATCTCTAAGCGTCCTGAATTCTTGGGTAAGATTATCTTCCTCGAGAACTACGATATGAAGCTTGCACGTCGTCTTGTTTCAGGTGTTGATATCTGGATGAACACTCCGACACGTCCTCTTGAAGCATCTGGTACATCTGGCGAAAAGGCTTTGATGAACGGTGTTGTAAACTTCTCTGTACTCGACGGTTGGTGGCTTGAAGGTTACCGCGAAGGTGCAGGATGGGCGTTGACTGAAAAACGTACATATCAGAACCAGGAACATCAGGATCAGCTTGATGCTGCTACTATATACAGTATTCTTGAAACTGAAATCCTTCCATTGTACTATGCTCGCAACAAGAAGGGCTATTCAGAAGGATGGGTTAGAACTATCAAGAACTCTATCGCACAGGTTGCTCCTCACTATACAATGAAACGTCAGCTTGACGATTACTATTCTAAGTTCTACACTAAAGAAGCTAACCGCTATAAAGCACTTGCAGCTAATGATTATGCGAAGGCTAAGGAAATAGCAGCATGGAAAGAAGAAGTTGCAGCTAAGTGGGATTCAATACAGGTAGTTTCGTTTACTAAGGACGAAGAATTTCGTGAAGGTAATGTAGAGAGCGGTAAGGATTATACAATAACTTGTGTAGTAGACGAAAAGGGCTTGAAAGATGCAATAGGTATCGAACTTGTTGTAACTTACAAGAATGCTGAAGGTAAGGAATACATCTACTCTGTTACTCCTATGGAAGTTGTGAAAGTAGATGGCGACTTGTATACATTCCAGCTCACTCACAGCTTATCGAATGCAGGAAGCTTCAAGGTTTCATACCGTATGTATCCTAAGAATTCTGAATTGGCTCACCGTCAGGATTTGTGCTACGTACGTTGGTTTAATGAATAATTAATAACACATTATTAATTAATATCGCCAATCTTATCGGTCTGGAAATCTTTTTATAAGATTTTCAGACCGATTTTTTTATATTTTCTGTTTTACTCTTAATTTTGTGGATATACGAACATAATTTGCAGAAAAATGAAAATACTTGTAGTAGAAGACGATAAAGATTTGATGGAAATCATCACCAAGTCGCTCGAGAAGGAAAGATATGTAGTTTCGCAGGCTCCGGATTACCATACGGCAGTGATGAAGGCCGGCGATTATGATTACGACTGTATCCTGCTTGATATAATGCTGCCGGACGGTAATGGTCTGGACTTGTTGGCCGAACTACAGGATATGGGAAAGAAGGCAAATGTGATAATCCTTTCCGCCAAGGACTCTATAGAAGATAAAGTTAAGGGACTTGACCTCGGAGCGGATGATTATCTGCCGAAGCCTTTTCATCTGGCCGAACTTCATGCACGAATCAAAAGTCTGCTGAGAAGAAACCAGAGGGAAGGAGAGAAGAAAATCGTTTTCGGAAATATCGAAATCCTGCCTGAGAAGTTTGAAGTGAGTGTGGATGGAAAATTGATTGACTTAAACCGTAAGGAATACGACATACTGGTATATTTCATGCTTCGTCCGAACAGACTGGTGAACAAAAGTACATTGGCCGAATCTGTATGGGGAGACCATATAGACCAGGTGGACAACTTCGACTTTATATACGCACAGATAAAAAATCTGAGGAAGCGGCTGAAGGATGCAGGTTCCACTCCGGAACTTAAGGCTGTTTATGGTATAGGATATAAATTCGTATTGGAATGAAACTGTTTCACAATGTGATGCTGCATGTATCTGCTGCATCGGTAGTAGTAATGACTGCCTGGGCGGTGCTTTTCTACTGGGCAATAATAGCTGAAGTGAATGACGAGGTAGACGATTCGCTTGAGGATTATTCAGAGAATCTGATTATCAGGTATCTCAATGGTGAGGATATGCCTTCGCTCAACAATGGTTCAAACAATCAGTTCTATATGTACGATGTGAGTGAGGAATATGCCGAAACATATCCGCAAATATCGTATCGCGACGAGATGGTCTATATCGACGAGAAATTAGAATATGAACCGGCAAGAATCCTGATGTCAATTTTCAAGACTGACAGCGGGTATAAGGAGTTAGTGGTTTATACTCCAACTATAGATAAAATAGATTTGCAACAGTCTATCTTAGGATGGATAATTGCACTCTATGTCGGTATCATCCTTATATTGTTACTGCTCAATGTGTGGATATTCAGGCGCAATATGAAACCATTGTATGCTCTTCTGTCATGGTTCAACAATTACAAGATTGGCAGCGGATATACTCCTCTTTCCACGAAGCAGAACATAACGGAATTCAAGAACCTCTATCAGGCAGTAACTATGTCCGTTGACCGTAATGAGAAACTATACGAGCAGCAGAAACTCTTTATAGGTAATGCGTCTCATGAGATGCAGACTCCGCTTGCTATATGCCTGAACCGTCTGGAGATGCTTATGGAGGACGAAAATCTGACAGAAAAGCAGATGGAGGAAATAGCCAAGACACATCAGACGCTTGAAAACATTACGCGCATGAACAAGTCTTTGTTACTCCTGTGCAAGATTGAGAACGGGCAGTATGCCGATGTAAAAGACGTTTCTGTAAATTCCATGATACATCAATATATAGATGTGTTCAATGAAGTATATGCCTATAAGAATATAACGGTCAGCCTGTCAGAAACCTCATCCTTACAAATGCGGATAAATGAATCGTTGGCTGTAATGCTTGTTTCCAACCTTCTGAAGAATGCCTATCTGCATAACTCGGATAATGGTAGAATTGAAGTCGTTGTAAAGGATAAAGGCTTTATAGTGGCCAATACAGGCGAAAATGCTTTGGATTCCTCGAAGATATTCACCCGATTCTACCAGGGAAGTAAGAAAGAAGGTTCCACAGGCTTGGGGTTGGCCTTGGTATATACTATATGTAAGGCAAACAATATAAATATTGTGTATGAATTTAAGGACGGAATGCACGCATTTGAGGTTAAGGTGTAGAGAAAATTGATTTTTTGCGAAAAAAAATAGGAAAAATCCGATTTTTCCAGAATCTTTTCAGTATTGAGTATAATCTTTGCAATATAAAATTAAACACAGTACTAACAATTAAATTTTTATAGTTATGAAAAAGGTTATATTTTTATTCGTTTGCTTGTTCACAATGTCAGTAATCGCTGTAGCAGATACAGACAAACCTATCCAGATTGGTCAGTTGCCGTTGAAGGCCCAGACATTCATTTCCACTTATTTCAAGAATGCAAAGGTTGCAATGGCAAAGCAGGAAACAGACCTGTTCTACAAGAGTTTTGATGTTATCTTCACTTCAGGCGACAAGATTGAATTCGACAAATCTGGCGAATGGACAGAAGTAAAATGTATCAAGGATGGTGTACCGACACAGATTGTCCCTCAGCAGATAAAGGATTATGTAAACACCAACTATCCTGGTGACAAGATTTTGAAGATTGAAAGAAATTCAAGAGAACACGAAATCAAACTTTCAAGCAAATGGGAAATCAAGTTTGACAAACAGTTCAGAGTGATTGATATTGATGATTGATAATATATCAATAAAAACAATAAAAGCAGGGCAATTGTCCTGCTTTTATTGTTTTTACGGTGAATATTGAAGATATTTCCGTATTTTTGAAATCAGAATAAAATCACTTTCAATTTTTAAGACGAAATATTTAGAAACTATGGACAAGAAAACTATCACCGCCTCTGCAGAGCACATTGCTGCATGCGGTCTGTATTGCGGAGCATGTCGCAAATACCTCAATGGAAAATGTCCGGGATGCAGGCAAAACGAAAAAGCAACATGGTGTAAAATTCGCCAATGTTGTATAGAAAAAGGGCATCATAGTTGCGCTGATTGTAATATGAATGTAAAAGACTGCAAGATACACAACAACGTATTAGGAAAAATATTCGCTTTCCTGTTTAATTCCGACCGTGCTGCATGCATCCGCTACATCCAGACAAACGGATACAAGGCTTTTGCAGAAGAGATGACCCGGCGGAAAGCACAAACCATGAGAAAGAGATAATATTATGAAACCAACCATGAACTTACATATCAGGAAAGCAACTGAAAGCGACCGTTGCAGTATCGCCATTTGTATAGCTGAAGGGTTCGAGAGAGATTTCTCTTTTTTCTGTAAAGATACGGAAAAGGTAGTCAAAGCCCTTGTTACAGGAATACGGACGGAAAGATTTTATATTGCCGAAATCGGGGCTGAAGCTGTAGCTGTGGCAGGTATTTCAGATCATACGGGTAGAGCGGTTTATACGGATTATTATGCTTTATGCAAGAACTTTGGCTGGATAAAAGGTATATTCGCCAAACTTGTCTTGAAACCGGAGTTTGAACGCACTCTTCCTTATCCATCTGATACGGGCTTTATTGAGTTTGTCGCTGTTAGGAAATCGCATCGTCGGCAAGGCATAGCTTCTGTTCTACTTCGGGAAAGTATGAGGATGGCAGCGTACCAAGAATACATATTGGACGTTATGGCAGAAAATACTTCAGCGATGAAATGTTATCAGAAACTTGGTTTTCGGGAGTTTAAAAGAAGTAAGAAACAAAATAGATATATGAAAATATATATGAGTAAAACTTTAAAAGCTACATAAGATAATATGCTATTC